>CAZBIF010000008.1:0-9123 GCA_964492055.1 uncultured Flavobacteriales bacterium | reverse complement strand
CGGCTTGTAAAGCTAATTTTTCCTGCAGTTGTTGTAGTTGTTTTTCGCCCTTTTCAATTGCTTGCTGATGGTTCTGTAGGGATTGTAATTCTTCTGATAGCCTTTGCTGAAGGGCGATCAGCTCCTCCCCTTCGGACAATTGATGCTTTCTTTTCAAGCGGTGAATTTCTCCGCTGCGTTCTTCCAACCATTGCAGCCGACCGGCATCAGTGGCTTCTTCGGTGCGGTTAGCTTCCACTTCCCGAATGATATCCTTGATCTCAATAGCAGCCGAATCCAGACGCTCCAGCAAGCCTTGCTGCTTCGGTTTATACTCAATGAGCTTACTCAGGGAGTGTTTTATCTCATTTAACATGGATATTAAATTGGTTTCTCCCCCTTCCCCAATCTCCACGATCTGGTTCTCGAGGCGGTTGATCTCCTCTAGGTTGGCCTGTAGTTTCAGTTCCCCTTCCAGCTCTCCTTCCTCTCCCTCCTGCAGGTTCAATTGATTTAACTCCTGCCATTGAAATTCCTTAAAATCCCTTTCCTGTTCTACTGAGGATGCCTTTTGTTTCAGCTTCTCCAATTGGGACTGAAGTGCATTTTTTTCCCGATATATTTCGGAATATGCGGTCAGCAAGACTTTATTGCCTGCCAGTTGATCAAGTACCCCTAGCATAAATTGCTGATCCTTGATCTGTAAATTCTGATGCTGGGAATGCAGGTCCATCAGCTGCATGCCAAGCTGCTGCATTACTTCTATGGTAACTGGGGTATCGTTTATAAAAGCACGGCTCTTGGCAGAAGGCAGTATCTCCCTGCGCACGATGGTATCATCAGCATAGTCCAGTCCATTTTCCTCAAAGAGGGATTGTAACTCATAGGAAGCTATGGAAAAATGCCCTTCAATTACCGCCTTTTCCTTTCCTGATTTTAAAGTGGAAAGATCAGCCCGCTTCCCCAGCAAGAGATTAAGTGCGCCCATGAGAATGGATTTTCCCGCACCCGTTTCCCCGGTGATCACCGTCAAACCCTGAGGGAATGGAACTTCGATTTCATCAATGAGAATAAAATTGCGGATCAGCAGCTGGGATAACATGCCGTAAAGTTAAGGGAAGGGAGGATGTATAAAAAGGGGCCGTTACCTACTTTTTATTTTTTCGTAGTTATTGGCGTTACCCGGATCCAGGGTAATAAGTAATTTCTTGATCTCCGAGATCTCCTGCTCAGTGGCACCGGAATATAGATTTACCACCTCCTGCATTTTGGCATTGAAAAATACCTGCATATTGTATGAAGAGGGGTTTACATTATGTACCGCTCGAAGATCTTTCAGGCTTTGGGTGATCTGCTTGCGGGCACGGTCCATGTCCTGCTGCATAATATCAAATCCCTCACGGTGGTACTGATAATACATCTTTCGCATAGGTTTAAAACGGGCACTCAATGCATTTTCTACCAGCCAGTAGCGGTTGCTTTGATCTTCAAAAGCTTTCCAGCCCGGACTGGCGGAACTCTGGGCCGCATTTACCAGACGCAAAGCTTGTTGAAAATATGGAGAGCCGCCTTCCGGGGCAAAACTATCATAATCATAAGCCAGTATCATATATACATAGAAAGCAATCACGGTGGTGAGTTCCCCACTGTATTGCCCTTCATTGTATTGTAGGGGTTCAAACTGGTTATACCGGATGACAAAATCCTCATCACGAATGTTCATAATGGGAGTCTTATATGAAGTATTAAAAACCGGACGGCTGGCCTGTACCTGAATATTTCCCCGGTATTCATTTGACCCCAGGCGTTCTTCCAGGTTGATGAGAATGCTGCAGTCTATCCTTTCGTGCGATTTGTAATCGTCATTCGTCCACTTTCGGCCGTTCACCAGCTGGAAAATGGCTTTTTGCATTTCCATGAACATGGTCCGTTCACTACCTTCAATCTGTCTGGCATTTACATTTACCACACAATTCAACTCCTGGCTGTAATTGGAAAATCCGGCAAGAAGAAAAATGATGACAATAAATTTTTTCAAAAACACTCCTTTTCAATACAGTTGATAATATCCACCGCTACTTCCATTTTGGATTTTAGGGGATAATCAAATTGCTTACCATTTTTAAGCAGCATGCTCACCTTATTGGTTTCGTGACCAAAACCTGCCCCTTCATTTTTTAAAGAATTCAGAACGATCATATCTGCCTTTTTATTTTGCAGTTTCTTTTGGGCATTCTGTAGTTCCTGTTCTGTTTCCAAAGCAAATCCTACCAATACCTGTTCCTTCTTTTTATTTTCCCCTAAAAATTTGAGAATATCTTGCGTAGGGGTTAATTCCAGGGAAAAATTCTCTCCTTTTTTTTTGATCTTTTCAGTGGCCGCTTCCTTTACCTGATAATCAGAAACAGCCGCTGACATGATCAAAACATCCTGATCTTCGTATTGAGAGCTAACCGCCTCGAACATCTCCCGGGCGGTGGAGGCTTGCTTTACTTTGTGGGCGGCGGGCAAGGGAAGATTTACCGGCCCGTGGATGAGGGTTACTATAGCACCCATGCGATGCAATTGCCGGGTTAGAGCAAAACCCATTTTCCCGGTACTGTGGTTGCTGATATACCTCACCGGATCAATTGCTTCTTCGGTAGGACCTGCGGTGATCAACACTTTTTTGCCTTTCCAAAAACCATTTCCGAAATTATTCTCCAGGCTGTTTACGATCTCTTCGATCTCAGCCATGCGCCCTTCCCCACTTAGTCCGCTGGCTAATTCACCGGTTCCGGCCGGAATGATTTGAACTCCTTGCTTTTGTAATAAAGCTAAGGCTTCTTTGGTAGCGGCATGCTGATACATATCCAGGTCCATTGCCGGGGCTACATAAACCGGATTATCCATGGAAAAATAGGTAGCCAATAGCAAATTATCACAAATGCCATGGGCCATTTTGGATAGCGTATTTAAGGTGAGCGGGGCGATGAGCATAACATCCGCCCATTTGGCCAGTTCCACATGGTTATTCCATTCCCCGTTCTCGGGATTGAAATAATGAATACCAACAGGATTCCTGGAAAGGGTAGATAAAGTAAGAGGCGTGATAAAATCTGCTGCATGGGGGGTCATGAGCACCTTTACCTTTGCCTCTTTCTTAATTAGTTCCCTGCAAATAAATGCGGTTTTGTAAGCAGCTATGCCGGCAGTAACGCCTAGGAGAACGTTTTTGCCTTTAAGCATGTATTTGTATTATTTGGTATCCGCTTCCGGATTGCGATAATAGGTTTCCCCTGCCATAAATTCACTCAGGGCGATAGCATTGGGTTTAGGAAGGCTTTCGTAAAATTTGGAGATCTCTATCTGTTCGCGATTTTCGAAAATCTCATCCAGGTTGTCAGAAGTGGTCGCAAAATCAGCCAGCTTGGAATTCAACTCCTCTTTCATGGCAACAGAGATCTGATTTGACCTTTTTGCAACTATGGCTATGGCTTCATATACATTACCGGTGCGCTCATCGATCTCTACCAGGTCGCGGGTTATGGTAGTTTCTGCGGCATCAACTTCTTTATAGTTCATCTTCTATGGGGTTTTCTTCTAAAAATTTTTCTCTTTCCCGGAGCAGTCGATCATAATACAGTTCAGCCTCCTCATGGTACTTTCCGTCGGCAAAATTATCAATAAAATCGCGATATGTTTCAATTCCCTCTACAAAACGCTCATCTTTCTTCTCGTCAATACTATTGATTGCCAGATAGTAATGGGATTTTATCATGGTCATTTTAGCTTCCTCAGAAAAAGGAGAATCCGGGTATTCCTGTAAAAACTGATTCAATGCCACGATGGCTGATTTGTATTTCCTAATCTTATAATATTGCTTGCTGTTTTCAAACTTCTTGACCTCCAACTTTTTATGTAGCACATCGACAAGGTGGTTGGCGCTATCTACTAAGGAGCTTTGGGGATAAGTATTTACAAATAACTGAAGTTCATCCAGGGCCATGTAGGTCGGTGATTGGTCCAGGGAAGGAATGGGTGATTCCAGGTAATTACAAAATGCACTCATAAACAGCGCATCCTCCGCATACTCGCTATTGGGATAGGTTTCTGCATAGCGTTTAAAATAGGCTGCTGCCAGGTAGGTATAACCTTGATGGTAGTTGGCATAGCAATAATAGTAAAAAATCTTTCTTCCTTTATCTGTCCCTTTAAATAAAGGGATCAATTCCTCCAGCAGCGGAAGTGCCTTATCGTACTCTTCCTCTTCGTAATATTCAACCGCTTTCTGGTATTTGTATTCCGGGTCCGGGCTTTTGATCACCTTATTGTATTCGCTGCAAGCAGAAAAAGATAGTAAGGCTACTATGAGAACAATATACCACCTGAAAAACATGGCCGCAAAAGTAAGCTTTTAATTCAGCCTCCTTTACTCCCCCCAACGTAATTATTGTTAATAAACCGGGTGGATTTTACTTTAGAATAGGGAAAGCAATAATTAATTTTGAAATAAAAAAGCATGAAATCCCTCCTCACCTTTTTCCTAACCCTACTTACTCTAATCACTTATGCTCAGCACAGCCTCGTATTGAAATCCGGGGATAAGATCAACGGAGTGGTACTTTCCCTGCAAAATGATATGTGGACCATGTATGTGGAGGGTCAGGAAAAAGAAATTCCCATGAAAGAAGTGGCCTCGGTTTTTTTTAACGAATACGTGCCGTATGATGGGGTTTTCATTCCAGATGGAGAAGAAAAAGTAATGGAAGTGGATGGGTATACGGTGAAGTACAATGTAAAAGGTCGTACGATGATAGAGAAACCAACCATTTCAATAGGTACTGAAGATAAGGGTGCAGTAGTCGTAAAAGTTGAGGTAGACCGCTACGGTCACATTCGCAGTGCTGAACCGGGAGCATCGGGTTCCACCACCTCCAGTAAATATTTATATGCCAAGGCGCAGGCAGCTGTTAAAACAGCCAAATTTGATGAGAACCTGAAAGGCCCCCTGAGTACCGAAGGCACTGTTACTATTATCTACTAAAGTGCAAGTCCTCTATAAACTTTTATTCAATCTGTTAAATGTATTTCCCAAATACAGCCAGCAGGACCTGACCAAGCTGAACAAATTTGACAAGGCAATAGTAGGTTTGCGTTACTGGCTCACCAAGCGCATGCTGAAATGAACTAGGGTTTTTGCCCGAAGAATAATTTGCTTAGTCTGAACATAAAGCTGCGATGATCGGCAATCCACCTATATACCGCATCGCTGATTTTTCTGAAAAGGGTGTGATGGAGATACCCATGATATAAAAATTTCCAGAAACCGGTACGTTGGGTGTAATAAGCTGCCGCAGCCCCGCTCAGTACTTCCCCCGAGGGCAAGATCAACTGCACGGCTTTTTTAAAATGATCTAGGGGAATATCGGGGTATTGATCAGCGACTTCCTGATAAGGGCTATAGGTGATCCGCTCCTGGGTCAATCGCTTCCACTTGATTATCCAATACCGGCAAAATCCACAATTTCCGTCAAAAACCATTACCGGTTTGTCGTTGGGCGGATAGGCCGTTCTCAAAGAATTACCTGCTTTTCTTCAGGGTTTGTAGTAGAACGATAACATACGTTAAGGGGGCGAGAATATGCATAGGAATGGTCAACCCGGCAAATTCTGCAGGCATTTCTTCACCATTGGGCAGTTCATTGCTTAAAGGGCCTATGAAACTAATAATGGTACAAATGATCATTACAATTATGAAAATAGTTACTGCATTGGCGGGTTTGGTACGCAACAGGCCAAATAAGATAAGACCGGCAATGGCGCCGGGTACAATGGAAGAAATGGACACACTGAGAATATTCACAAATTCCCTAAGGCTGAAACCGGTCATGCTTTCGTAAAGAAACATATAACATACATTGATCACAGCAGCAATGGCCCCGGCAATCAGGCCGGCAGTCAACAAACTGGCAAGGCGGCTTTTCCCTCTGGTATTCTCTTCCATGGTTTTGGTTTTATATGCATAAATACAAAAAAGATTTGACAATGTTCATTCCGCGGCCAGGGAATGAAAGATTTCAAAAGCGGTTTTTTCAGCTTCAATTTCCACAACCATATCGTGGGTAATGAAATCCCCTTCCGGCGTGTATGTTTTCAGTTGGAGGGAATGTTGACCCGGTGGCAGGTAAATGCGGGAATAAAAAATGTCGTGGGGAAGGGTTTGCCAGTTTCGCGTGTCGGCCTTTTCCGTAAAAGCATTCACCAGGCTAACTACAGCACCAAGGTCTTCATTTTTTTCCCGTACGGCAAGTTCGGCTGCCTGCTTCACCGCCAGGCGGCCCACTGACTGAGCCAATTCCCTCAGCATGCGGTCCTGCAGGTTGGCAATGGCGATGGCGTTGATATCCTCCGCTTTCTGTAATGCCACTGCCTCAGACTGATAAAGCAAATCTGCCCGGCTGAAGTGGGTATTTCTGGAAGTATACTTGGGCATGGCCAGCCGCACCACTTTCAAATCTGAAAAATCGCTGCTTTGATTAGCGGAAAACTGATAAGGTACACTGATACCCTCCTGCTCATCCGCAAAGGTAAAAAAGCCCCCCTGCCCCTGCATCATAGAGAGATTCAGGCTGACTTCTGATTTAACAGGCCCCAGGCCATTCAGCCAGAAAAAAACCAGTTCCCCATGTCCTTCCGGTTTAATCGGAAGTTTTTGCAGTTTGAAACTATCCTGATAACGCTGCAAATCATTATAAAATCCATTGACATCGGCCACCCTCAATAGGTCCTGCTTTAGCTGCAGGGGTGCTTCAAGGCCGAACTCCCGGGAATAAATAGTCTGGTAACTTTCGTAAGCATTTCGATACGCGATAAAGGCATTGTTGTAATCCCCTTCTGCCTCATAAATTATCCCCATCAGGTTATGGGCAAAAGCATCCTGTTTGTAGCGAAACTTTTTATCCTCGTATTTATCCCCGAGTTCATTGAGACTAATGTTCACCCTGCGGATCTCCACCAGGGCATTGTTCATTTCCCCCATTTTCAAAAAATTCAGGGCTTTGTAAAAATGTATTAATACAATCTCAAACGCTTCCCCCCGATAAGGTTTGAGCATGGGGTTGGCCACCATTCCTACCAGGTCTGCAGAAAGGTTTTTCCGATAGTCCTGACTGAAATAATAAGCCTGCTCAAAGAAATAGTTGGACGTATCGTAGTTACCCAGCATTTGCTCCACCACTCCCCTATCCAGATAATACAGCAGGCGGTCCTTTTTCTGTGCGGCTTTTTCATTTTTAAGCAGGAATTTACGGGCTCCTTCTAAATCCCCACTGACAAAATCCTGTTGAAATTCGATTTGCTTCTGGTAGTAAGTAGCACAGCCACAAAAGAAAAATACCACCATACCGGTAAGTATGATGATATTACGGTACTTAAGCATATAGCTATTCTACTACCTTTTTGATCTTTTGGTCACCGATCCACACTTTTTCATTGGTTTCCAGGTTCACCAGCTCCAGGTCCGTCTGGTAGTAAACTACTTTCTTCTTATCATTGGAATCCACAATGCTGTTGACCAAGCCTTGCAACATAAAGTCGGCGCCCAGCTCCTTCCCCCATTTTGCTGCCGTAGCAGATGTGGCAAATTCATTTTGATCGGCCCGCTCTTTGCGCAATTCTTCCCGGGCGTCACCAGCCTGCACCAGCCGGACTTTGCCACTGTTCAAAATGGCTTTTTCAATGTCTTTGATGTAAGTATCCGTAGCAATGTGTTCATGGCTTTTGTTACGCACCAGGCCGACTATTACCACCGGCCGGTTGCCGGTACCTTTTTCAAACTCCTCCAGCCAGGGTTTGGTCAACATATCAGAAACCATTTCATTGGCTACCAGGCGGGAATCGGTTTCATTCCATCGGCCACTAAGGTCAATTACGGTATCTTCTTCTACCCGGGTAACCTGCTTGGTGTTACTACAGGATTGAAAAGCCAGGGCGGATATTACTAAGCTGCTGATCAGGAGAGTTTTGATTTTCATGGTGTTTAATTTTGGTTTGGCTGCGAAATTTCAACTTTTATGCCAAATCAGCAAATGATTTATGTGACCAAAAAAGATTAATTTCACCTGATGCGAGCAAAAAAACTCTTTTTTACCCTTTTAGGACTACTATTCTTTAGTTATGGCTATAGTCAGTATACCGTGGGGAATACATCCGTAGATACTTTAATCCTGGCCACCAATTTAAGTACCCCCTGGGATGTGATCTATACCGAAGATTCCAGCATCTGGTTTACAGAGCGCCCCGGTCGGGTGAGCCGCATAGATCTGTCCACCGGACAACGAACCATTGTGCTTGACCATACGGCTGTAGTCACACAGGTAAGTGAAAGCGGCATGCTGGGAATGGAAATTATCATGACCACGGCCATCCCAAAAGTGTTTTTGGTATATACCTACAGAGGGGGAAATAATGCACTTTACGAGCGTCTGGTACGTTTTGATTATGACCCAACTATTGATTCCCTAATCAATGAAAATATTCTGATAGACAGCATTCCGGGAGCAAACATTCACGATGGTTCGCGGCTGGAGATTGTAAACAATCAACTATACATGAGTACCGGTGATGCTGCAAATACGAATTATTCACAGGACACTACATCCCTTGCAGGAAAGATTCTGCGGCTGGAACTTAACGGTGGTATTCCGTCCAACAATCCCTTTGCAGGCAGCTACATTTACAGTTACGGTCACCGGAACGCTCAAGGGTTATTTTATGCCAATAATAAACTTTATAGTTCAGAGCATGGCCCAACGAATGATGATGAGATCAACATCATAGAGGCAGGAAGGAATTACGGCTGGCCGAATGTTCAGGGATTCTGCAATACAAGCGCTGAAATTACCTTTTGCAACAACCATAACGTAAAAGAACCGCTCATGGCGTGGTCCCCTACCCTGGCGGTATGCGGAATATGCTATTACGATCATCCGGCCATTCCTGAATTTAAAGGAAGTATATTAATGACTACCTTAAAACAAGCTGACCTGAGGGTACTTAAGTTAAATTCCGCCGGAGATAGCATTACGAGTACAGCGACATATTTTGACACGGAATGGGGGAGATTGAGGGATATTGAAACCAATCGCTGGGGGGAACTTTTTA
>CAZBIF010000007.1:32388-34010 GCA_964492055.1 uncultured Flavobacteriales bacterium | reverse complement strand
CAATAGTGTGTTTCCAGCCAAGCCGATGTAACTTGCTTACATCCATTAATTTCCTTGGGGTACCATCCGGCTTTGAAGTATCAAATTCGATTTCGCCTTTAAACCCCACCACTTTTTTGATTAGCCTAGCTAATTCTGCAATGGCGATATCCTCTCCCGTACCTATATTAAACCATTCTGTCCCTTCGTAATTATTCATCAGGAAAAGGCAGGCTTCGGCCAGGTCATCCACATGCAAAAATTCCCTGCGGGGAGTACCGCTGCCCCAAACCTGAACAGTGGTATCTCCATTCCTTTTAGCTACATGAAATTTTCGCAATAGGGCCGGCAATACATGTGAGTTGTTCAGGTCGTAATTATCATTCGGGCCATACAAGTTCGTAGGCATAGCCGAAATGAAATTACATCCATACTGATGCCGGTAGTTTTCACAGAGTTTGATACCGGTAATCTTTGCTATGGCGTATGGCTCATTCGTAGGTTCGAGTGCATCAGTAAGTAAATACTCTTCCTTCAAAGGCTGGGGGGCCAGTTTCGGATAGATACAGGAGGAACCTAAAAACAACAACTTCTTCACCTCATTTTCATAAGCGGAATGGATGATGTTGGCTTCAATCATCAAATTATCATAGAGAAATTCAGCCCGGTACGTATTGTTAGCCTGTATCCCGCCCACCTTGGCAGCTGCCAGGAAAACGTAGTCCGGTTTCTCAGAACTAAAAAAATCCCTTACCGCCTGCTGCTCCCGCAAATCCAGTTCCGCTGAAGTACGAAGAATTAAATTATCAAACCCCTGCTCCCTCAGCTTTCTCACTATGGCCGAACCTACCATGCCCCGGTGGCCGGCCACGTATATTTTAGATGTTTTATTCATGCATATTGGATACTGTATGACCTCCTTCGATTAGGTATTTCTTTTGTTTGAACAATTTAAGGTCTGCCTCGACCATATCTTTGATCAATTCATCTACATTATGCCTGGGTGTCCAGCCCAATTCCTTTTTTGCTTTGGTAGCATCACCTACCAAAAGGTCGACTTCGGTGGGGCGGAAATAATTGGGATCAACCTTTACCAGGGTTTTTCCATTGGCCGGATTAATACCCACTTCATCCACACCTTCGCCTTCCCATCTTATCTCCATATCCAGGTGCCTGAAGGTGCGCTCAACAAATTCCTTCACTTCTATGGTTTCACCGGTAGCAAGCACATAATCTTCTGCTTTGTCCTGCTGCAACATCAACCACATCCCTTCCACATAATCCTTTGCATGTCCCCAGTCCCGTTTTGCATCCAGATTACCCAGATAGATTGTTTCCTGCATACCTAGCTTGATCCTTGCCGCAGCCCGGGTGATCTTTCGGGTAACAAATGTTTCACCTCTTAAGGGACTTTCGTGATTGAATAAAATGCCATTACAAGCATACATATCGTAAGCTTCCCGGTAGTTCTTCACAATCCAGAAGGCATACAATTTTGCTACCCCGTATGGGCTGCGGGGATAAAAAGGGGTTTTTTCTGTCTGGGGAATTTCCTGCACTTTCCCATACAACTCTGAGGTAGAAGCCTGGTAAAACCTGGTCTTCTTTTCCAGCCCTAAGATGCGAATGGCTTCCAGCATCCG
>CAZBIF010000007.1:30694-32378 GCA_964492055.1 uncultured Flavobacteriales bacterium | reverse complement strand
TGCACCAATTGCATCCGCATTGGCGGTATATTCCGGGGTTTCGAACGAAACTTTCACATGTGACTGAGCGGCCAGATTATAGATTTCGTCCGGCTGAACTTCCTGCACTATTCGCACCAGGTTCGAAGTATCAGTCATATCCCCGTAGTGCAAATGAAACTTTACGTTTTCCTCGTGGGGATCCTGGTACAAATGATCAATACGATCGGTATTGATCAGCGAGCTTCTCCGCTTGATACCATGGACTTCATATCCCTTTTTCAATAAAAACTCCGACAGATACGCTCCATCCTGCCCGGTCACGCCGGTGATCAATGCCACTTTTCCCATAACTGTATCTAAAAAGATCCCAAAATTAACCTTTTCTGCTAGTTACCAGAAACCAATCATTTTTAAGGTTTTCACGATTGTAGGTTAGTGGCTTCTTTTTCTTGTAATTAAGTACCTGCCCGCCCATGGCTTCAACAATGGCTTGCCCCGCGGCGGTATCCCACTCCATAGTAGGTGCAAAACGGGGATACTCATCTGCTTTACCTTCGGCTACCATGCACAATTTTAGCGAACTACCTCTGGATATCACTTCTGTTTTACCCTGCTTTTTACGAACTTCCTCAAAATAGGCTTCCGTTTCCTTAGACATATGTGATCGGCTGCCGACCACCGTATAAGGCCGATCAATGCGCATGGGCAATTTGGTTGCTTTGGACAAGAGGTCTGAGAGGGTAATATTTTTTTCAAAATCCCCTTCAATTTTATAAGAGCCAAAATACTGCTCTGCAAAATAGAGGGTTTTACTTACCGGTACATAAATCACACCTGCTATGGGCTTCTGTTTCTCTATCAAAGCAATGTTTACCGTAAACTCTCCATTTCTTTTAATAAACTCTTTGGTGCCATCGAGAGGGTCTACCAGCCAGAATTGGTCCCAGGTCTGTCGCTTCTCATAGGGTATTTCATTTCCTTCCTCACTCAGGATCGGCAGCTCCGTTTCTTTCAATTTTCTGTTAATAACCTTATGGCTTTTCAGATCGGCTTCCGTCAGGGGAGACTTGTCTTCCTTGGCTTCTACAGCATACTTGCTATTGTAAATTTTCATTATTCCCTTGCCGGCTTCTATGGCCGCTTTAATAGCAAATTCCAGGTATTTCCTTGAGTCTTTCATTTCGTAAAATCTATTCCAAATTTAAATCTATACCAAACCCTTTCATGTATATAATAAAGGATCATTTTAGTTACTACTTCAATTCCCCCTACTTTAAACCCTACCATGGGATCACCGGAAATCAACCAGGCCAGAAGCATGGTATCTATCGTCCCGATTATCCGCCAGGTTATGGTTTTTAAGAGGTGCCTTTTATTGGCCCATCGCGAATCGGAATCAGGCTTAAAGCCATATTTAAACCAGGCCCTTTCATGAAAAAAATAAAGGATCATTTTGGTGATCACTTCCGTTCCTCCTATGGATAAGCCGATCAAAATATCCCCGGAAACTATCCAGCCGATGATCATGGTATCTATAGTGCCCACAATTCGCCAGGTCATGGTTTTTGCCAGGTGACGCTTTACTAAATGTTCTTCAGCCATAGAAATTAATAGGAAGGTCCTGTATGAGCAATTTGTTCTATTGGGTGCCAGGTAGTTTTAACTTCCTGGAATTTTAAAATCATTTGAGGAGTATGATATG
>CAZBIF010000007.1:23595-30684 GCA_964492055.1 uncultured Flavobacteriales bacterium | reverse complement strand
ATTCCACAAAGATCAATAGTTCGTTTCAAATTACTCACAGATTGCTGCTCAACCTCTATGGCGTCTTCTATTTTATCAACTAAATAGCCTACGGCATTGATATCCTGATGGGTGACCATGTGTTTTTTTAATTCTTTATCATCCCCACTTAAAAAGTTCACCACCCCGGCCGGTAAATCGGAATGATGCAAAACCTCAGCAAAGGTCAACATTGAGGTGGATTGCGCAAGTGGTGAAACAATTATCAAAGAATTCCTACCGCTTATAACTGCTGCCATCAAGCTCAGAATATCAGCAAAGGAAATGGTTTTAGTGATTAGTACACCCACTACCCCGGTAGGCTCTAAAATGGAAAAATTAAAATGACTACTGGATACAGGATTTACGGAACTGTAAATCTGCTGGTATTTATCAGACCAACCGGCATAATAGATCAGGCGATCGATTGCTTTTTCCACTTCTTTTTTTCCTTTCCTCGATGAACTCCCACTTTCCCTAATCACCGTCGCAGTTAATTCTTCTTTACGGGACTCCAGATTTTCAGCTATCCGATAAATAATCTGCCCTATATTGTAGGCAGACCGTTCATTCCAGTCAGAAAATGCTTTTCGTGCAGCGACTACGGCATTACGCAAATCTTTACGGGAAGCCTGGTTTACATTAGCGATAAGGTTTCCTTTTGCGTCCGTTTGGGAAAAATACCGGCCAGATTCGGATCGGATAAACTTCCCACCTACATATAATTTGTATGTTTTTTTTACTTCCACCCGGCTCATTTAATCGGTTTTTAAGTAAGCTGATAAACCCTGCAACCCCCCTTCCCGACCAAAACCACTTTCTTTGTAACCGCCAAATGGAGAGGCAGGATCAAATTTATTGTAGGTATTGGACCAAACTACACCGGCGTTTAATCGAGCACTTATATTAAAGGCTTTTGACCCTTTATCTGTCCACACGCCGGCCGATAGTCCATAAGGGGTATTGTTGGCCTTTTCGAGGGCTTCCTCCACGGTTCGGAAAGTTTGAATAGCCAGCACCGGGCCAAATATTTCTTCACGGGCCAGTCTGCTGGATTGAGGTACATCAAAAAACAGGGTAGGTTTACAATAAAAACCTTGTTTTGGTAGGGTCATGTCTGCCTGAAACATTTGCAATCCCTCCTTTTGACCGAGTTTCAAGTACTCGTTGATAGTCTTTAATTGATTTTTGGAATTTATGGCTCCAATGTCCGTATTCTTATCCAGGGGATCACCAATGATCAATGTATTAAGGCGGTCTTTTAATTTTCTTTCCACTTCTTCCTTCACCGATTCCTGCACTAGCAAACGGGATCCGGCACAACAAACATGTCCCTGATTAAAGAAAATCCCATTAATGATCCCTTCCACTGCTTGATCAATAGCCGTATCCTCAAAAATGATATTAGCCGCTTTACCACCCAGTTCCAAGGTCAGACCCTTTCCTGTGCCGGCGATGGCGTGCCTGATTTTCTTTCCTACTTCAGTAGAACCCGTAAAGGCTATTTTATCAACTCCCGGATGATTTACCAATAAGGCACCAGTCTCGCCAGCCCCACTGATGATATTCACCACTCCATCAGGCAATTCCGCCTCCTGAATTAATTCCGCCAGTTTAAAGGCGGTCAGAGAAGTAGTCTCTGCAGGCTTCAACACCACTGCATTACCACAGGCCAGAGCCGGAGCGATTTTCCAGGCCGCCATTAACAAGGGAAAATTCCACGGTGTGATCTGCCCGGCAACCCCATAGGGTTGAAAAGATGTTTGGGGCATTGCATAATCGAGTTTGTCAGCCCAGCCTGCATAATAAAAAAAATGAGCCGCAGCCAGGGGAATGTCAATGTCCCTCGATTCCCGAATAGGCTTACCGCCATCCATGCTTTCTAGCACTGCAAACTCCCTTGCTTTTTCCTGGATCAGACGGGCTATGCGGAATATATACTTACCTCTTTCTTGGGCGGTGATCTTTTGCCAGGCATTAAAGCCCCTTTTTGCAGCAGTAACTGCTTTATCCACATCCTTCTCCCCTGCTTGGGCAAAGTTGCAGATAACTTCTTCAGATGCCGGGTTTACACTTTTAAAATAATTTCCCTTCTCCGGCTTTACGAACTTACCCCCAATAAACAGATTATATTGCTCTTGCAGGCTCACATGATCTGTACTTTCCGGAGCGGGGGAATAAGCCCAATGATCACCGAACTTAAGCGAATGGCTATTTTCTTTTTTCCCCATCTTTAATCTTTTGAGAAATAATCTCCGGACGTATAAATTCCGGTGTTTTGTTTTCTGATCTGCATCAGCAGGTCATTTACCAAGCGGCTGGCCCCGAAGCGAAACCATTCGTTAGTAAGCCATGCATCTCCCAGGGTTTCTTTGACCATCACCAGATAATGCAAAGCCGTTTTGGCATCGCTGATGCCCCCGGCAGGTTTCATACCGACCATTCTTCCGGTTTCATAATAATGGTCACGTATGGCTTCCAGCATAAGCAGGCAGACCGGCATGGTGGAGGCTACGGCAATTTTTCCTGTAGAGGTTTTGATGAAATCAGCTCCCGCCTCCATCGCCAGGTTTCCAATATCACTTTTAAACGGGATTGTTGGCAGGCCCCTTTTACTGCCGCAATTTCATCTGAGACAAATGCATACTCCCCACTAAGAAATTTCCCGCGTGAGAGGACCATGTCAATTTCGTCCGCCCCTTCCTCTACCGCATATTTTACATCTGCCAGCTTAATTTTTAGATTGGAATTTCCGGAAGGAAAATAGGTAGCCACCGAAGCCACTTTTACCGAAGAATTTTTTAAAGTATCCTTTGCAACTTTTACCAGATTCGGATAAACACATACCGCCGCAACCGGTGGAACTTCCATATCTTTAGCGGGATGCATGGCTTTTTGGCAAAGCTGCTTTACCTTTGAAGGGGTATCCTTACCTTCTAAAGTGGTAAGATCGATCATACTAAGCGCCATTTTAAGCCCCTGTAATTTGGCTTCCTTCTTAATGCTTCTGCTTTTAAAACGCAAAGCACGTTCCACCAGGCCAGTCTGATCTATGGGTGAAAATGGTATGGACACTAGTTTAATTTGTCGGCAAAGGTAACTTTATTTTGAAGCAAAAAGGCAGTATATCCAAGCTATCTTAAGCCTTTATGCTTACTTTTGCGCCCCTCATTTTCAGATGAAAAAAGAAGGAAAAAATATATACCCCACTTTTGAGGAGATCCTTTCCCGCAAAGACAAGGAGAAGCTATTGCAGCAACGCGGAAAAGTTCTATGGTTGTTTGGTTTAAGCGGCAGCGGAAAAACCACTATCGCCAAGATTTTAGAAAAAGAACTACACAAACAAGGATTCCTAACCAAGTTACTCGATGGCGATAATATACGTAGTGGCATTAATAAGAATTTAAGTTTCTCCGAAGAAGATCGCACAGAGAATGGAAGGCGAGTAGCCGAAGTTTCCAAATTATTTTTGGATAATGGCACCATCTGTATCAATTGCTTTGTCAGTCCTTTACGAAAGAACCGTGCACAAGCAAGAGAGATCATTGGCGAAGATTTCATAGAAGTTTTCATAGACACCCCCCTGGAAGTTTGTGAAAAGCGCGATACCAAAGGACTTTACAAAAAAGCCAGGTCCGGGGAGGTAGAAAACTTCACGGGTATATCCGCTCCTTTTGAAAAACCGGAAAATCCGGAATTGGTTATTACTACAGAAAACTCCTCTCCTGAAAAATCAGCACGGCAGATCCTGGATTACCTGCTGCCAAAAATTACTTTTAAAGCATCATGAAATCTTACAACTTATCCCACATAAAAGAACTTGAATCAGAGGCCATTTATATACTGCGTGAAGTAGCTTCACAGTTTGAAAATCCGGTGTTGTTATTTTCAGGAGGTAAGGATTCCATTGTTTGCGCCCACCTGGCCCGCAAAGCTTTTTATCCGGCCAATATCCCCTTCCCTTTGATGCATGTGGATACCGGCCATAATTTTCCGGAAACCATTGAGTTCAGGGACAAGTTTGTTAAAAAATTAGGGGCAAATCTGATCGTTGCTTCCGTACAGGAATCCATTGACAAGGGTCGCGTAAGGGAGGAAAAAGGCTATAATGCAAGCCGAAACAGCCTGCAAACTACCACTTTACTTGATGCCATAGAAGAGCATAAATTTGATGCCGCCATGGGTGGGGCGAGACGGGACGAGGAAAAAGCCCGTGCCAAAGAGCGGTTTTTCTCTCATCGCGATGAATTTGGACAATGGGATCCTAAAAACCAGCGCCCTGAATTGTGGAATATCTTTAATGGGATGAAGCATTTCGGGGAAAATTTCCGGGTGTTCCCCATTAGTAACTGGACTGAAATGGACGTGTGGCAGTATGTACTTTCCGAAAACATAGAACTGCCCCCCTTGTATTTCAGCCACCAGCGTAACTGTTTTATCCGGGATGGGGTGATCATGTCTGATAGCGATTTCATCAATAAAAAAGAAAATGAGTGCGTTTTCGCACAATCGGGGACATGACCTGCACCGGGGCAGTGGCTTCAAAGGCTGATACCCTGGAGAAGATCATTCAGGAAGTGGCTGCCACCAGGACTACGGAAAGGGGCACCCGCTCCGATGACAAGCGTTCTGAGGCGGCTATGGAGGATAGGAAGAAACAAGGTTATTTTTAAATAGGAAAGCTGAAAGATGAAATCAGAAATAAAATTCCTATGAATGAAAATCTTCAGGCTAGAACCAAGAAATTTACGCTTAGAATTGTAAAACTGTATCAATCTTTACCCAATACATCAGAAGCTCAAATCATAGGTAAACAGTTATTCCGAAGTGGCATATCGGTAGGTGCTAATACCAGAGCGGCATTTAGAGGAAGAAGCAATAAGGAATTCAAAGCAAAACTGGGAGTGGTAGTGGAAGAAGCTGATGAGTGTATCTTTTGGTTGGAGATTTTACAAGATTCGTCAATCTGCAACAGCTCTGATGTAGAAAAGTTGAAAATAGAGGCCAATGAATTAACCTCCATATTCGTATCGATATTGAAAAAATAAAAACTATAAATACACTCTGATTTCTTCTTTCAGATTTCAGATTTCATATTTCTGATTTAAAAAAATGAATACAACAGAAGGATACTTAGACATGGAATTGCTGAGGTTTTCTACTGCCGGCAGTGTTGATGACGGAAAGAGCACCTTAATTGGACGCCTGCTTTATGACAGTAAATCCATCTTCGAAGACCAGTACGAGGCCATTGAGGAAAGCAGTCGCAAAAAAGGGGAAGAACAGGTAAACCTGGCACTCCTGACCGACGGACTCAAGGCCGAGCGCGAGCAGGGTATCACCATCGATGTGGCCTACCGCTACTTTGCTACGCCTAAGCGGAAGTTTATCATCGCCGATACGCCGGGTCATATTCAGTATACCCGCAATATGGTTACCGGTGCTTCCACTTCTAACCTCTCCATCATCCTTATCGACGCCCGTAAAGGGATCATCGAACAAACCCACCGCCACACTTTTATTGCAAGCCTGCTGGGCATCCCCCATGTGGTGTTCTGCATCAACAAAATGGACCTGGTGAATTACAGCGAAGAGGTTTTCCAGCGGATCAAAAAAGAAACAGAAGCCTTTGCCTCCAAACTGGAAGTCAAAGACGTTCATTTTATCCCCATCAGTGCCTTGAAGGGGGATAATGTAGTGAACCGATCGGAAAAGATGGATTGGTACAAGGGGAGTACATTGATGTACCTCTTGGAGAACATCCATATTGGCAGCGACCACAACCACATCGACTGCCGTTTTCCGGTGCAGTACGTGATCCGCCCGCAGAAAACCGAGTTCCACGACTACCGCGGTTATGCCGGTCGCATTGCCGGAGGGATCTACAAACCCGGCGACAAAGTGGTAGCCCTGCCTTCCGGTTTTACCTCTACCATTAAATCCATAGATACCATGGAAGGCAGTGTGGAGGAAGCTTTTGCCCCCATGTCGGTTTCTATTACCCTGGAAGATGAAATTGACATCAGCAGAGGCGATATGATCGTGCGGGAAAACAACCAGCCTACCGTATCGCAGGACATTGAAGTGATGCTGTGCTGGCTGAATGAAAAACCGCTTCAGGAAAGAGGGAAATATGCCCTGAAGCACACCAGTAACGATGTGCGCTGCGTGGTGAAGGACATCCGTTATAAGATGGACATCAACAGCCTGCACCGTCTGGAAGAGGACAAGAAAATTGAGATGAACGATATTGCCAGGGTAAGCTTAAGGACCACCAAACCCTTGTTTTTCGACAGCTACAAAAAGAACCGGGTGACCGGCAGCCTCATCCTGATCGATGAAGGCACCAATGAGACCGTGGGTGCGGGAATGATCATTAATTGAGCATGCTCAATCGACTTTAATTAGCTGTTGTGAATGTATTTGACCAGCAGCCCAGACCCTGATGTAGTAGTTACCGGAGGGTTGTGCTGAAAGATCAATCGGCTGGAAACCTTTGCTATTAATTTTTCCGGATGTTATCAGCCGGCCTTTTAAATCAAAAACCTGATAGGCTGCATCCGTTAAGAAGGGTGATAGTTCCAATTGCCATATTCCCTTTGAAGGATTAGGAAAAACCCGTAGTTTAAAATCCGGACTTCGCAAATTTTCAGCCAGATCAACGGTAATTGCGCGGTCCCAGTGCAAGGCAAACAGGGAATCAGAATCCTGATCCATTCTCAGAAAACCAATGTTATCCAGGGTATCTGCCAATTGAGGGTAGGCCGGTTGCCTGACGATATTCCCGGTTTTAACATCAAGAGCATAAAGTTTACCCTGGTAGTGCATGGGATTGGTAAAGCCGTTGAAAACATAGTAACCCGAATCTCTTTCAAAGTAAAGGTTATCTGGGTCAATAGCCTTTATATTTAAAGTGGAGCCAATTAAATTATGCTGCCCTGACTGATTGTCCACAGCCGACAAAGAAAAGGTAGCAGAGGAGTCATCCCAGAAGAGACCGAAAAAATTCCCCAGGGAATCCGAACGCAGGTTCGTTATATAGTCGAAGGTATCAGTTACAACTGGGAAGGA
>CAZBIF010000007.1:18771-23585 GCA_964492055.1 uncultured Flavobacteriales bacterium | reverse complement strand
TGCCATTCGTTACGTCGATGGTATAAAGTTTCTGATTAAAGGAAGCATCTAAGCCTCCAAAAATATAGTGATGCATTTTCTGGTCATAACTAAGCAGATCAGGGTTAATATATTGAACCCCGGCTATGCTATCGATAAAGGTATAAGTTCCGTTTAATGGATTAAAAGTAGACAGATAGAAAACCATTTGAGAATCATCCCAATAAAGGGCATAAATTGTCCCGGAGCTATCATCAAGCTGGAATTGGGATATGTGATCAAATTGAGGCAGGGGAGGATAATTTACCTTAGCTACGGTGTTCCCGTTGCGAATATTTATAGAGTAGATATACTCTTTATAGGTCATATCCAGTCCCACAAAGTGGTATAAATCAGCCGAGGAATTCAAAACTGCTGTACCGTGCTTTATGGATAAAACGCTATCAAGTGCCTTAATTTTTTGAAAGGTTCCCTGATAAGGATTAAGGTGGACGAGAAATTCCTGTTGGGCAGTTAATAAACTTGTAACAGATAGGAATGCAGTCAAATAAATAAGAGAATATATTCTCATAAAATCGAAGTTAATTAAACTAATCTCTAGTTGTCATTATTTACATTTTTATTAAAAACTACATGTTTATGAATATCATCTTTTAATACTTTACTCCAAAACTCAATGGGATAAGCTGTAAGACATTGACCTTTCGAAATAACAGATAGATTAACATAAGTAGTATCGTTCCTATTATATATTCTCTTTTCATAGATTGGTTCTTCACATGCCTGAACATATATTTCAAATCCTAACACTACAAATCTTTCAAAATTTACATGCGGTAGTTTAAATTTTTTGCAAAAATCACTGTTATTATACTTTGATCTGAGGTTCTGGTATTGATCGTTGTTTTTAACTACATGATTACTTTCAATTACATCCCGGCATCCAAGTGTTATCTCCTCAAATGAAACTTCTCTCTCTTGATAATTATTTAATTTATTGTGAGATTGAAAAAATATAAACAAGGTAGCTAGTAAATGAATCATCTATTCAAGATTATAATTAATGGGTTTATCAGTCAGTTTTATTGCTTTTCCTTATCTCCCTATTCAATCTCCTCATAATTAATTTCGCATCGTAGATTTTCATCTCATCCAGTTCAAACACCTTGTAGATTTCCTGATTGTCCAAATCTTTAATGAAGTATTCAAAAACGATCAATTCATCTTCTTCCGGGTGGTTTTTGATGTAATCATAAGTATACAAACTGCTGTATAAAATATACTTATGCCCGCTACCAAGTAAGGCAGGATAGGTGCCCACTTCCGCCAGGCTATAGCCATAGGGATAGCTTGTGGCGGCTTCTTCCAGTTCGCGGTTAAATTCCACGATGACCCGGTTGTGATTAGTCTGTCTTTCATCCATGTATTCCCTACCCGCTTCTGTGATTTCTTCATTCTTTACTTCCACCGGGGAATGGTACAGAAAAATGATTTTTTCATGCATAAGGTCGGCAGGTATGCCTTTTTTGATCTCCTGACTAAAAGTTATTGAAGCAACTAATAATAAAGCTATGGCTGTTAAAATTCTATTCATGGGTAAAATCCTGAAGCACCTTGCGGTAGGCATTAAATAATTTTGACTTGGATACGAAACCAATGTATTTTCCGTTGTCGATCACCGGCAAATTCCAGGCCCCGCTTTCGTTGAACTTTTGCATAACGATGTCCATGGAATCGGTGGAGGTGACCATTTCCGGGTAATCACCCATGATTTCCTTTACCTTCACCTTATCGTATTTCGCCGGTTCAAACATGATCTGCCGGATGTCATCCAGCAAAACAATTCCTACCAGTTCGCGCTCCGCTCCTACCACCGGAAAAATATTACGCCGGGAAGTGGAAACGATCTTGACCAGTTCTCCCAACGTTTGCTCCGGAGAAACTTCCGAAAAATCGCGTTCCACTTCCGAATGCAGTTTCATGAGGGTAAGCACTGCCTTGTCCTTATTGTGGGTGATCAGTTCCCCTTTTTCCGCCAGCTGCAGCGTGTATAGGGAGTAAGGTTGGAAATAGCGGGAGGTAAGGTAGGCAATGGATGAAGTGAGCATCAGGGGAACCACTAATTGGTATCCCCCGGTTATTTCCGCGATGAGGAAGAGTCCGGTAAGTGGCGCGTGTAAAATTCCGGCGATCACCCCACCCATACCTACCAGGGTATAATTCCGTTCCGAGAGATTAATGAAGGAGAACGCATTGCAGATCTTGGCGAATACAAACCCAAAAACGGAACCAATGAACATGGAGGGGGCAAAGACACCCCCAACGCCCCCGGCACCCAGGGTGATGGTGGTGGCGATGGATTTCACCAGTACAATAGCCAGCAAAAAGAAGATAACGCCCCAGAGGCTGAAACGGAAATCGTAGAATAAACTGCCTTCAAACAACTCGTGCACCTTCCCATTCAAGAGGTATTTTATGGTACTGAACCCCTCACCGTAGAGCGGGGGAAAAAGAAACAGCAGACTACCCAGCAATACAGAGCCGATCAGAAAGCGCTTGTATTGATTATCGATCAGCTCAAAGCGCCTTTCAATGTTCCAGTAAGTTTTACAGAAATAAACCGATAGCAGGCCGGTAAGAATACCGAGCAATATAAAAAAAGGAATGTCCGAAAAGCTGTATTTTTCGAGTACGGGAATGTTGAAGAGCACATCATCCCCCAGCATAAAGGAAGAAGTGAGCGTGGCCGCCACCGAAGCCATTAGCAAGGGGATTAAGGAACTTACGGTCAGGTCGAGCATGATCACTTCCAGGGCAAATACAATGGCGGCAATGGGGGCGTTGAAGATACCGGACATGGCAGAAGCTGCGCCGCAACCCAGCAAGAGGGTGGTGGTTTTGTAATTCATCCGGCCTAACTTGCCGTAATTGCTACCAATGGCACTACTGGAACCTACGGTAGGGCCTTCCAGTCCCACGGATCCCCCAAAACCCACCGTGATCATACTAGTAATGATGGAGGAATAAATGGAAGTTTTAGGCATATTGGAATCGTTCTTGGAAATGGCTTTTAGCGTATTCGGTATGCCATGGCCCACCGGTCGGCGCAGCACATAGCGAATGATCAGCACGGTGAGCAATATCCCTATCGCCGGGTAAATGAAATAGACATAATTTTCGTAACGGTAAAAAAGGCCAAACTTGAGTGCCAGTTGAATGTAGTGCACAGAGTTTTTCAGGATCACTGCCACCATACCGGAAGAAAACCCCACCAGGATACTCAACACAATGATAAATTGCTTATCAGTCAGGTATTTTCTTCGCCAGAGCAGAATGTTCCGCAGGGTTTTGGTAAACCCCTTTTTCCATCTTTCAGTCATTCAGGGAGATATTTTTACTCTTAAAGTGCAAATCCCGTTGAGGAAAGGGGATGGTTACTCCGTTTTTGCGGAACGACTGGTCAATATCAAAGCGCAGTTTGCTCTTTACTACTTCAATGCGCCATACTTCTTCAGACCAGAATAAAAGTTTGAAATTGAGGGAGGACTCACCGAATTCAATGAATTGCATAGTAGGTCTTAACTTGTCTGACACCTCCGGGCAGCGAGCGGCACAATCCAGCAGTGTATTTTGTACCAGTTCGGTGTCAGAACCATACGCAACGCCCACAGTGATATTAAACCGGGTAAGTTTGCTGCTGTTGCTCCAGTTGATCACCCGGTCATTGGTAAGCTGAGAATTGGGTACAATGAGCATGATGCCGTCACGGGTGCGCACCTTGGAAGTACGCAAATTGATCTGCTTCACCACGGCTACAATGTGATTTTCCATCTCGATCACATCCCCGATCATTACATCTCCTTCAAATAATAGAATGAGACCGGAAATAAAATCCCGGAAAGCTTCCTGCAAGCCAAATCCCAGCCCCACAAACAGGGCAGACGAACCAATGATCAGGGGAGTGATATCGATATTGATACTCCGCAGGATCAGAATAAAGGCGATAAAATACAGGATGTACTTTCCGATCTGGATGATGGCCATTTGTTTGCCTTCCGTCACCCAGGATTTCCCCTTTACTTCGCGTTTTACAAAGCGTCTCAAGGCACCCATTACAATTCGGGCGAGTATAATGATAAATACGATCAGGAAAATGTTGTAGAGCGAAATGGCGTATTCATTGATCTCGAAGAGGTGGATCTCCAGTATCTCCCTTAGTTGATCAACGAATTTTTCGATCTTTTCAATCATTTCAAGCTAATATAATCCTTCCCAGTTCATCGGCCAAGGCTTTTTTAGCCTGGATGAGGGCATGGATCTCCTTTAGAACAGTTTGGTAATCATCCGGGTTTTCCTTTAGCAACTGCTGCTTCTTTTTCAACATGTCTGCAACTTTCTTCAACCGCCAGGAACAAAGGCCCTTATGCACTTTTTTAGGCAGTTGTTCTTCTTCGGTGATCACAATGATCCGGTGCTTTTCTTCCCAGTTGATGCTCAACTGATATTTATCCATTAAGGCATCTATGGCAAAACTGCTGACCTCCTTGTCCTCATTGGAAACCAGTTCACCTTCCTTCAGCGGCCGCTTTTCACTTTCTGCTTGTGCAAAAAACTGATAGATCTTAGCCATCAGGGATTGGGTAAACTCCAGTTGATCATGCATGATCTCTTCCACCACATAGCTCGCCAGCCGGATCTCAACTTCGGTTTCCTCCTCCTCTTCCTCTGTATGAACAGGCACTTTTATCAAGCGGTCGCCGTACTTGATCAGGGTACGGATCAGGTCTTCTTCCTGATAAATAAGCTGGTCTTCATCAAGCGGCTTTTCTTTTTCA
>CAZBIF010000007.1:16030-18740 GCA_964492055.1 uncultured Flavobacteriales bacterium | reverse complement strand
GTATAGTTGCTCTTCGCTTATTTCCTCACCTATCTCCCTGCGCTGAATCTGCTTTCCCAGCCGCTTCCGCCGGATCTTATTCAGTTCGGCCATTAAAGTAGCTTCCTGTATGTCCAGCAACTGGCTGCACTCCTGAATATATACTGAACGGGTTATTGGGTCTGGGATTAGGGAAATGCTATGTATAATATCTTTGACCAGAGAAGCCCTTTTTATAGGGTCTTTACCCGATTCTTCCAGCAGCAGACGGGATTTAAAGCGGATGAAATCAACTGCCTGCTCTTCGAGGAATTCTTTCAACTCCGCCGAGCTATGATTGCGGGCAAAAGTATCCGGATCGTCCCCTTCGGTAAAGAGCACCACTTTCACGTTCATCCCTTCCTCAAGGATCAGGTCGGTGCCCCGCAGGGCGGCCTTGATACCGGCAGAATCACCATCATACAATACAGTGATATTGCTGGTGTATCTCTTGATCAACCGGATTTGCTCGGTGGTCAGGGAGGTGCCGGAGGAAGAAACTACATTCTCTATACCATTTTGGTGCAGGGAGATCACATCGGTATATCCTTCCACCAGGTAACACAGATCCTGTGAGGAAATGGCTCGCTTGGCGAAATGCAAACCATACAACACCTTGCTTTTGTGATAAATATCCGACTCCGGGGAATTCAGGTATTTGGCTGTTTTTTTATCTGCCGAAAGGGTGCGGCCGCCAAAAGCGATGGGACGCCCGGAGACATTGTGAATGGGAAAGATTACCCTGCCCGCAAAGCGGTCAAAATAACGGTCTACCTCACCCTGCTCCTCGTCTTTGTATTTTACGATGGTAAGGCCTGTTTTTTCGAGCAACTTCAGTTCGTAACCCTTGTCAAGGGCTGCCTTTGTAAATGCCTCCCGCTCTTCCGGGGCATAGCCAAGCTCAAACTCTTCAATGGTTTTTTCGCGGAAGCCCCGTTCCCTGAAATAGCTCAACCCTATATTTTTGCCCTCTTCGGTCTGTAACAGTTGCTCCCGGAAATAATCCCGCGCAAACTTGCTGATGATCATCAGGCTTTCCTTTTCATTGGTAGCCTTGATCTGCTCTGCACTTAATTCCTCTTCTTCAATTTCAATATTGTACTTTTCTGCCAGATAGCGCAAAGCCTCAGGATAGGTCTGCTGCTCATGTTCCATGATAAAGTTTACCGCCCCCCCGGCCTGACCGCAGCCAAAGCACTTATATATCCCTTTGGCAGGGGAGACTGTAAATGAAGGGGTTTTTTCATTGTGGAAAGGACAAAGGCCCAGTAAGTTGGCTCCCCGTTTTTTTAAGTTAACGAACTCTCCCACCACCTCTTCCACACGGGCGGTTTCTAAGATTTCATCAACTTTATCCTTGGGGATCAAATTTTCAGGGATTGGTTTTTTCCTGTTTAAGCAGGGAAGAGTCATTTAACTTATCCTCCAGCTTTTGTTCTGCCAGCTTCTTATCCATATCCACACTATCGGCAAAAGTGCCATCGTTGTTCCATACCTTCCAGATACCAACGCGTACATCATCCTCGTATTTTCCCTGCAGTTTCAACTTCCCGTTTTCATAATAGATCCGCGAATAACCGACCCGTTTACCGTTCTTATACCTTCCTTCGCTCCACTTTATTCCATCCTCATAATAATAAACCCAGTCACCGTGCCGCTCGCCGTTCAGCATTTTTCCTTCTATCTTTTTGATCCCTGAGGGATAATGCTCCACATAATCTTCGACAGTCCGGGAAGATTGGCGCTTTTCTTCCTGGGGCTGTGAGGAAGATTGGCAAGCAAAATGGGCCATGCTGAGGATGAAGGTAATTTTTAGGTATTTTTTCATTTCTTTCGTTGCGTAGTATACTTAACCAGATTTTCAAGGGAATGACGGGCTTTATTTTCCGGAAAACGGTGTAATACCTCCAATGCTTTTTCCTGGTAGTCCAACATTACATTATTTGCGTATTCAATGCCCCCCCGGGCTACCACAAAATCAATCACCTCCTTTACTTTTTTGGGATCGTTATTGTTCTTTTTGACAATGCGCATGATGTGTCGTCGCTCCTGCTTATCCGCCTGATCAAGGGCGTAGATCAAAGGTAAGGTCATTTTTTTTTCTTTGATATCGATCCCTCCCGGTTTGCCGGTTTTATTATCCACGTCATAATCGAAGAGGTCATCCTTGATCTGAAAACAAATTCCCACCAATTCGCCAAAATGACGCATTTCTTCCACCCTTGCCTTTTCCTGTGCCACACTGCTGGCCCCGGTAGCGCAGCAGGAAGCTATCAGGGTAGCGGTTTTCTTGGTGATGATATCATAATAAACCTGTTCGTTGATATCGAGCTTGCGGGCCTTTTCAATTTGTAAAAGTTCTCCTTCGCTCATTTCCTTCACGGAATTACTGACAATACGCAACAATTCGAACTCCTCCTGTTCCACCGAAAGCAGTAATCCCCGTGAGAGCAGGTAGTCTCCCACCAAAACGGCGATCTTATTTTTCCATAAGGCATTGATGCTAAAAAACCCGCGGCGTTTATAGGCTTCATCCACTACATCATCATGTACCAGGGTGGCGGTATGCAAGAGTTCAATCAGGGAAGCCGCCGCATAGGTAGATTCTGTGGTTTCCCCGAACACTTTGGCGGAGAGGAAAACGAACATGGGACGCATTTGCTTCCCCTTTCGCTTCACGATGTAATGCATG
>CAZBIF010000007.1:6577-16020 GCA_964492055.1 uncultured Flavobacteriales bacterium | reverse complement strand
TGATCTTATCCAGCAATGGCACATTGCTTTTCATGTGATTTCGAAAGTGGCTCTCGAAATTTCTCATTTCCTCCTGAATGGGAGCTTTTATATCAGCTATGGAAACCGGCATAAGGAGGGCAAAAGTAATCTATTGCAGACTAACGGCGCTATTTTTATTGGCCAGTTGGCCGCAAGCGGCATCGATGTCCTTTCCCCTGCTCCGGCGGATATTTACCACCAGGTTTTTACTTTCAAGGCAGGCGGCAAAAGCATCCACCTTGGCCATATCTGCTTGTTGAAATTCCCCTTCGTCAATGGGATTGTATTCTATGATGTTGATCTTACAGGGAATATTTCTGCAGAAATCTGCCAGCTCTTCGGCATCGCGGATTTCATCGTTAAAATCCTTAAAAATGATGTACTCAAAAGTGACGCGGGTGCCGGTTTTTTCATGAAAATACTTCAGGCTTTCCGAAAGTACCTGCAGGTTGTTCTGCTCATTGATGGGCATGATGTAATTGCGCTTCTCATCATTGGCGGCGTGAAGCGATAACGCCAGGTTGAATTTCACTTCATCGTCGCCCAGCTTTTTGATCATCTTGGCGATTCCGGCGGTGGAAATGGTAATGCGCTTGGGAGACATACCCAGACCATCAGGAGCAGTGATACGCTCCACACTTTTCAGTACTTGCCGGTAATTGAGCAAGGGCTCCCCCATGCCCATGTAAACGATATTGGTAAGCGGTTGGTCGTAATGTTCTTCTGCCTGCTTTTTAATGATGGCCACCTGATCGAAGATCTCATCGAAGTTGATGTTGCGCATTAGCTTCAGGCGACCGGTGGCACAGAACTTACAACTCAGGCTGCAACCCACTTGTGAAGAAATGCAGGCAGTCATACGATTGGGCGTAGGAATGAGCACGCCTTCGGTAATGGAACCGTCTGCCAGGCGAAAGGCATTCTTGATAGTGCGGTCGTTGCTGATCTGTTTTTCTGCGAGTTGAACTGCGGGTATAGTAAAATTGGCCTTCAATTTTTCCCGTAATTGCAGGGGAAGGTTGCTCATTTCCTCAAATGAGGTAGCTGCCTTTTGCCAGAGCCACTCCTGCAATTGCTTTACCCTGAATGCAGGTTCTCCCTGATCCCTGAACCAGCTTTGCAGTTCTTCAGGGGTAAAGTCTCGTATGTTGGTTTGCTTGCTCAATGGCATATCAGGCAAAGTTAATTTTTATTTTTGCCACCTATGAATAATCGCTATCTACAGTCGGACATAGTATTTCTTGGAAATGGCAAGTTCATAGAAAATGGTATTCTAGAGGTTGATGGGAATGGCATGGTCATAGAGGTATATGCCGGTAGCCCTCCAAAAGAAAAGGTAGAATACTATCCCGGCGCACTTTGTCCCGGTTTTATCAACACCCATTGCCATCTGGAATTAACTTATTTGATAGATAAGATCAAGCCCAAAGGGCGATTGGTCAATTTTATTCGTTCCCTGCAAAACATGCGACAACATAAACCGGAGAATAACAGGCAATTGATGCAAGAAGCTGATCAGGCAATGTACGAAAGCGGTACCGTTGCGGTGGGGGATATCTCCAACAGCAACGACAGTTTTCCGATAAAAAATGAGTCAGCTATTAAGTATCACACCTTTATTGAACTCTTTGGCTTTGATGATCGGCGTTCTGAATCCATTCTCTCCGGGGGACTGGCCTTAAAAAAACAAGCAAGTGCCGCCGGGCTTCCTGCTTCGGTGGTTCCCCATAGCCCTTATTCGGTTTCCGGCACCCTTTTACAAAAAATCACTTTATTAGGGGATAATGACCCTATTAGCATTCACAACCAGGAAACGGCGGCCGAAAACGAAATGTTCCGGCAGTCTAAGGGGGAACTAATGGAAATGCTGCAAAGTTTTGGATTAGATACCTCCAAATTTAAGGCCCCGGCTACCTCTTCTTTACAGTCTTACTTGCCGGCTTTCACCAATCGGAAAATCCTTCTGGTTCACAATACATTCATGGAGGAACTGGATATGGTATCCCTTTGCGGGCAGGAGAAAGTCTACCTAGCCCTTTGTCCAAAAGCTAACCTGTACATTGAAGACCGCCTTCCCCTTATAGAGCAGTTTTATGAGAAGGGATTGAAATGTACCATAGGAACCGACAGCCTGGCATCCAATACTTCCTTATCTATACTTGAGGAGATAAAAACCATACAGCAACTGGTTGACCTACCTACTGAAATTCTTATTGAATGGGCATGTAAGAATGGAGCTGACTTTCTGGGATTTGATGAACTCGGAACTTTTGAGTCAGGTAAAAAACCGGGTGTGGTTCACATCGACCAGCTGGAAGGCAGAAAGATAAGCAGAAAAAGCACGGCAAAATTACTTGTGCCGGCCTAAAAACTCCTCTGCAAGTATGAGATCTTCAGGATAAGTAATCTTAATATTTTGGCGGTTCCCTTCCACTAACGCAATAGGATAACCTGCCTCTTCCACTACAGAAGCATCGTCCGTAAAGGTAGGTTTATAGGATTGCCGGTACGCCTTAAATAATACTTCCGAATGAAACGACTGAGGGGTTTGTACCAGGCGATATTGCTGCCGGTCAACTGCCTGGCCGGGGTTACCGATCTTTCGCAGGGAAGAAGTAACTTCTGAGCAGGCTACGGCAGCTTTGTATTTCACCGCGGCCTGGTAGGTTTTTTCGATAGTTGCCTTATCTACCAGTGGCCTGACGGCATCATGAATGGTAATTACACCCTTAAATCCCTGCAAAGTTTTCAAACCGTTTTGCACCGAATGGAAGCGGCTTTCCCCTCCGGCAACCGAATACACTCCTTTATAAATTTCCGGCCCCTTTGATTCCTGCCAGGATAAGCGGGAGTCCTCACCCAATACTAAAATGATCTGTTCGGCTTGTAAGACTTTCCGTAAAGCATCCAGGGTATGAAACAAAATGGGTTTACCCAGAACCTCAATGAATTGCTTGGGTAAGGGATTTCCCATACGGCTACCCGAACCTCCTGCAACTACAATAAGGCGATGCTCCAAAATCAGAGGATTAGCATGGCATCCCCGTAGCTATAAAAGCGGTATTTTTCCTTAATAGCTAACCTGTAAGCCTCCATGATCAGGTCATACCCCCCGAAGGCGGTGGTCATCATCAGCAAAGTCGACTCCGGCATGTGGAAATTGGTGATCATCATATTGGCGATACTGAAATCGTAAGGGGGAAAAATGAACTTATTGGTCCAGCCTTTCCACCGTGCGCATGGTAGTAGTGCCTACCGCGCATACATTTTTCTTGGCCTTCTTGGCGGCATTAACCATTTTTACCGTTTCTTCCCCAATCTCCGCTTCTTCGGAATCCATCTTGTGCTTGGTCAGGTCTTCTACCTCTACTTGCCGAAAGGTACCCAGGCCTACATGCAGGGTAACGGGTGCAAATTGCACTCCTTTGATCTCGAGACGCTTCAGCAGGTTTTTGCTGAAATGCAATCCCGCCGTAGGAGCTGCTACCGCACCTTCCCGTTTTGCGTAAACGGTCTGATATCGCTCCTCATCTTCAGGTTCTACCTCCCGCTTAATGTATTTTGGAATAGGCGTTTCACCCAGGGATACGATCAGTTTTTTGAATTCATCGTGGGTACCGTCAAACAAAAAGCGCAAAGTTCGACCTCTTGAGGTGGTGTTATCTATCACTTCCGCCACCAGGTCATCATCCCCGAAATACAGCTTGTTACCAATACGGATCTTTCTGGCCGGGTCAACCAGTACATCCCACAGCAAATTCTCCCGGTTCAACTCCCGCAACAAAAACACTTCGATCTTCGCTCCGGTCTTCTCCTTATTGCCGTATAAACGGGCAGGAAATACCTTGGTATCGTTCATCAACAATACATCCCCCTCGTTCAGGTAATCGATCACATCTTTGAAAAGCTTATGTTCAATTTTGCCGGAATCCCGGTGTACCACCATCATTCTCGATTCATCCCGGTTATCGGTTGGATATTCCGCTAATAGTTCCGGTGGCAATTTGAATTTAAACTTGGATAATTTCATAGATAAAACGCGGTTTTGCTGTTTTAAAAAAAGAGGCGCAAAGGTACTATATTCCAGCTATATAGTATCATAATATTTTGAGGTTTTTAGATACCCTTCCAACTCATCCATCTGCAAGGCATCCGCTACCTTATAATCACCAATGGCCGTTCGTCGAAGCGCCCGTAAATGCCCCCCCACCCCTACTTCCTGACCCAGGTCATGCGCCAGGGAACGGATATACGTTCCCTTGGAGCAATGTACTTCAAAATACAGATCAGGTAACTCCCATTTGGTGATCTCGAATATAGCGATATGTACCTGATTTGGTTTGAGGGCAATTTCCTTCCCCTGCCGGGCATGCTCATAAGCTCTTTTGCCTTCCACCTTCTTAGCTGAAAAAACCGGGGGGTATTGGTTTATATCTCCTACAAATTTCCGGACTGCGGATTCTAAATTTTCCCTGCTTAAGTGATCCACCGCCTGTCTATTTTCCAGTTCGGTTTCCAGATCATAGGAAGGGGTAGTGGCCCCCAAACGAATGATGCCGGTATATTGCTTCTGCAAATTTTGCAGAGTGGGAATGATTTTGGTTTTCCTGGCGGTACAAACCAATAACAATCCACTCGCCAGGGGATCCAGGGTACCTGCATGCCCCACCTTTATTTTTTTAATATGTCGGCTATAACGCAGAACGGACTTAATGCGCTTTACCACATCAAATGAGGTCCATTCAAGTGGTTTGTCTATCAGAAGGATCTCTCCTTCCCTGGCATTCATCAAGCCTTTACCTCTTCTTTTGATTTCACCTCATCCTTGGGGCGCTTAACGATAGCATAAAAACCCAGGCCAAAACCGGCCAGCACCATCAAAGGGGCGACGGTAATGCGCCGGGGGGAAAAAAGGCCGTCGTAGTTAAACGTTTCCGGACTTTCGGAGGCCCCGCCTACCATCAATAGGTAACCGATGATCACAATCAGGGTGGCGATGCCGAAAAGCAGGTAATTTTCTTTACCGAAAGGGAGTTCATGTTGGTTTTGCTCTTTCATACTGCTAGTATAAATCCCCGCTCTGAATACGTAAAAATTTACGCACCGCCAGGGCAGTTGATATCCACGAAATTAAGATTCCCAATAGGATTACCGCCCCAAAGAGGATCAAATAAAAGTTAAAATTTTGTAATTCAATGAAGTCGGGCATATTCTGCTTGACTGAATAGATCACCGTAAGCAACAACAAGCAGGCGATCACTCCGCTGATCAGGCCATTGAGCACTCCCCGCGTTACAAAGGGTCGTCGGATAAAGGCCCCGGTGGCACCCACCAGTTGCATGGTCTTGATTAAGAACCGCTTGGAATAAATGGCCAGGCGGATGGTGTTGTTGATCAAGGCAATTACCACGATAAGTAACAATATACTGAACCCCAGGATCACGATACCGATCTTGCGGATATTTGCATTAACTTCATCAATCAGGTCTTTTTGAACGGAGACCTCCCGTATTACGGGGTATTTTTTTAGCTCTCCTTCAATCCACTTTACACTGTCACTTTCTGCATAATCGGGTTTGAGATAAATATCAATACTGGCAGATAAGGGATTATACCCCAGGAAGTCCACAAAATCCTCCCCCAGATCTGCTTTGAGCAGTTCTGCAGCTTCTTCTTTGCTAATGTATTCAGCAGTGCGCACAAAAGGCTTGTCCTGCAGGCTAGCCATTAACTGATCTACCTGTTTCTGAGAAGTTTCTTCCTGCAAATAGAGGGAAAAGCCGATGTTTTCTTTCACATAGTCGGATACCCGCTTGGCGTTGAGTACAATGATTCCCAGCAATCCCAGCATGAACAACACCAGGGTAATACTGATGATGGTAGATACATAGGAAGTTTTGATCTTGTAAGAAGCTCTGGGTTTTTCCGCTTTGTTCATAATTCGGGGCTAAATTAATAAACTCCTCACGCTTAGTTTACCGCAGCACCTGTAACTTTTTAGCCAGTCCCTGCCCGAATTCCCGAATGGCTTTTGCCGATTCGGTCTCGCCGGTAGCGCGTTCAAAAGTATCCGCCAGGGTAATGATATTCTGACAGGTGAATTTTTTCATCTCATCCACCATCATGTCCATATTCCACAGATCAATGCGGAGGGTGTTGTTCTCCTCCTCATCCCAAAAGGCCAGCATCACTGCCTTCGTCAGATTTTTACCTTCTTTTTCGGAACCTTCAGCCTGCCAGTGGATCTTCTCCGGTACCTGGTTGTCGTCCAGTTCTATATCAAATTGTATGGTGGAGCGTTTTCCCATTATCTTTTCGGTTTATAGTTTGATTTCAACAGCACTTGTTTACCATCATTCAATTGCATTAATTCCGGAATAGTCATTTCCGAATCTTTCATTAGTGATTGTACTATGCGGTAGCCAATGAATTGCCCTACCCGGCCAGGGCTCCCTTTGGGGAAACCGGCGATGAAGGGGGCATCACCCATGTATTTGCGGATATGGTGGTTTTCGCGATTGTACAATAGTTCCATATCCACAAAATGAAACCAAATTTCTTCTTCATTTTCCAGACACCATTCGTACTCATTTTCCAGATAGCCAAACCACAGATGCTCATCGAGTTCAGGTAACAGGCGACTCAATAGATAAATGATTTTACCGTGGTACACCATCTGATCAAGCAAAGTTAGCCCGCTCTCCTGGGTAAACTCGGTGAGCAGCCAGGCTTTCAGGGCATCCGCTACCATAAACTCCCGGGAAAAGTGTTCGAATTTGTATTTGGGCAAGCCGGTCTGTGGATAAATTTTATAGTCACTCCCCATATAATTTTCAAGACCGATAACAAGCAAGGAATCGGCACAGACGGTTGAATAACTGAAAGCAGCGATCATGGTATTGAGGCTTGGGAGTACCCTGTCGGGAAAATAAAATTTCAATCGTTTTAACCCCTCACGAAGTTGCTCTTCCTCCACCTCCAGACTGCCTTCCGGGTACTTTTGCAGCACATCCTCAAACAAGCCTTGAATATTTTCATCGGCAAAAAATTGTTTGAGGGTGGCACGGCTCATACTATCAGCTGGACTCCCGAAACGCATGATACTATTTACGTACAAAGGAAAAAGGTCGGGGTAAACAATCTTTAATTGCTGCAGGGCTGAGGGACTAAAGTTATCAGACGCGGCTTGCTGCAGGGCTATCTCAAAACGGCGGATTTGCGGTTCGTAAGTAATTCCGGAAGTATTTATATCGTCCCTTCCCCACTGACAGGAAAAGCAGGTAGTAAACAGCAGCAAGTGAATAAATGCACCGGATTTAAGCCTCATTTGAATAAAAACCCCTTATTTTTGGCCTTCAAAACCGCCAAAATTATGAAAAAGATCACAGGGCTGCTGCTTATCCTATTTATTGGTACGGGGGCAATCGCCCAAAAAGGTTTTCACCTGGGTCTTACTTTTTCACCCAACATTAGCTGGCTGAAGCCGGAAACGGAAAATGTGACCAATGAAGGTATGAAATTAGGTTACTCTTTCGGTTTATTTGGTGATTTCATGATCGCAGATAATTATGCCATTGGTACCGGTCTTCACATTTTGAATACCGGAGGTAAGATCATTTATCCGAGTGTATCCGAAGCAGATATCTCTATCCGTTACGTAGAGATTCCCCTCACGTTTAAACTTAAGACCAACCAGATCGGCTACATGACTTACTTCGGCCAATTCGGCTTTGCTGGAGGAGTAAACATTCGCAGCCGGGCGGATATTAGTTTTAAAACACCCAATGCGAACACTACTTTTGAGCTGGAGGATGTTGATTTTCAGGATGAAACCCGATTATTACGAGCGGCCTTGATCATCGGCATAGGTGCAGAATACAATATGTCGGGGAATACCTCCCTGGTTTTTGGCGCTACATTTAACAATGGTTTTACAAATACTTTTGATCTGAAAATCCCCCAGGCCGACGGAAATGGTAATGCCGCTTCCGTTGATGCCCCTGAAAAGAAAGTAAAGGCCATCAACAATGCTATCATGCTAAACCTGGGAGTGCTCTTTTAATTCCCATGAAAGTAACCCTTGCCCAACTCAATTACCACATCGGTAATTTCGAAGAAAACAGCCGAAAGATCATTCAAGTGATTGAGGAAGGAAAAAACAAGGGGGTCGACCTGGTAGTTTTTGCCGAGCTGGCCATTTGTGGCTATCCACCCCGCGATTTCCTGGAATTTCACGACTTTATCGAATTGTGTGAAGAATACATCCAAATAATTGCCACCCATTGTACCGGCATTGCCGCAATCGTAGGTGGACCGTCGAGAAACCATGCCCCAAAGGGTAAAAAACTGTGCAATTCAGCATTTTTTCTGGCAGAAGGAGAAATTAAAACTACCTACCACAAGCAATTGCTTCCCAATTACGATGTTTTTGACGAATACCGCTATTTTGAACAGGGCCCGGCGCAATCTTGCATAAATTATATGGGTAGGAAGATCGCACTTACCATTTGCGAGGACATCTGGAACATAGAAGGAGCATATCTTTACCGCACTTCCCCTTTAGACAAACTGATCGAGGAGAATCCGGATTTCATTATCAATATTGCCGCTTCCCCTTTTTCCTTTAAGCAGGTGGAAAATCGAAACCTTGTCCTCGACTGGAATATCCGGCAATATAAAAAACCCATCCTTTACGTCAATCATGTAGGGGCACAGACTGAACTGATCTTTGATGGGGGAAGCTGCGTACGCAACGATGAAAACCACTGTCTCAACAACCTCCCCGCCTTTGAAGAAGGCGTGATTGAAGTGGATACAGCGAGCTGGATGCAAGCTGACGCCTACCCTGCCCTGAAGAAATATGAGCGAATTGATAAAGCCCTCACCCTGGGGGTAAAAGATTATTTCCGCAAGCTGAAATTCCGGGAAGCCACCCTGGGACTAAGCGGAGGAATTGATTCTGCCCTGACCCTGGTGATTGCCGTTCAAGCCCTGGGGAGGGATAATGTCAAACCCATTTTACTGCCGTCCCACTTTTCATCAAAGCATTCCATTGATGATTCCATCGCCCTTTGCAAAAACCTGGGTTGCAAATACCATTTGATCGAGATAAAAGATATTTTCCATGAATTCGATGAAAAACTAAAGCCTTTATTTGGAGACCGACCGTTTGATATTGCTGAGGAAAACATCCAGTCCCGTATCCGGGGAACCCTGCTGATGGCCTATGCCAATAAGTTTGGGGCGATCCTGCTGAATACTTCCAATAAGAGTGAACTGGCCGTGGGGTACGGCACCTTGTACGGAGATATGGCGGGAGGGCTGTCTGTGCTGGGGGACCTGTACAAAACTGAAGTGTTTGAACTTTCGCGTTTTTACAATCGCGAAAAGGAAGTCATCCCGAAGCACATCATTTCCAAACC
>CAZBIF010000007.1:0-6567 GCA_964492055.1 uncultured Flavobacteriales bacterium | reverse complement strand
CACCCTCGGCAGAACTCCGCCCGGATCAGAAAGACTCCGATTCCCTACCGGATTATGCCATCCTGGATCAGATCCTTTACCACTACCTGGAAGAAATGCAAAGCCCCTCCGACCTCATCGAACAAGGTTTCGAAGCAGCGCTGGTAAAGAAAGTACTGCGACTGGTGAACATCAATGAATACAAGCGACACCAGACCCCCCCCATCCTGCGTATCTCACAGAAAGCCTTTGGCATGGGCCGCCGCATGCCCATCGTAGGGAGGTATCTGGCGTAAATTTTATAAGCAGAGCTATAAATCTTCCAGAGGGGAAAGTTAAGTTGTAAAGACCCTGATAGGGTCGCATGTATTTAAATAACTACCAGAGAGATAACATCCGACCCCGTCGGGGTCGCACCTTTAGTATTTTTTACCGTTATAGACATTCAATCCCTTCGGGATCTTTAGGGTTTTAAGCAAGTTGTTTTACCTAAGTTAATTTTCAACTCAAATTTCAATTCCATCAGTGGTTAGGTGTAATTCTTCAGTAGGTTTTTATGACCATAAGTTTGTTAATGTCCCTCCCTGACCTATATAATCAAGGCCCCTGAAAGGGTCAAATGTCTTTAATTAACTTCTAGCGAGATAACATTCGACCCCGACGAGGTCGAACCTTTAGTATCTTATCAGTTGCAGACGTTCAATCCCTTCGGGATAGGTGGTCTATTAATAGATTAGTTAAAACTTACCTCACCTCCCACACATTATTGCCTTTCAGCAGGGCATCCAGATCCCCTTCCCCTTTCTCCTGTAGGGCAAAGTCGATCTGCTTTTGCATAGCTTCTTCGTAGCGGTAGCGGTCTTCCTGATAAAAGATACCGAATGGCCGCGGCAGATGACCCTCCATGGAAGGATTGTCGAAGAAGGAGGTCAGTAGCTGAGCTTTGAATTTATCCCGGCTGTCGTGTACCCACAATTCGTCTACCGATACCTCTTCCAGGCTCACCACCGTGGGGCGGGAACCGATCAGTTGAATGCCTTTTTTCCTTTCCCTACCGTACACCAGCGGCTGCCCATCTTCCAGGTATAAAGTTTCCTCATCCTTGCTTTGCTTATCGGTAAACACCTCAAAGGCCCCATCGTTAAAAACATTGCAATTCTGGTAGATCTCGATCATAGAGGTACCCACATGCTGACTACCTTTTAACAAAATATCACGCTGGTGCTTGGGATCACGGTCCACAGTGCGCGCAATGAAGGTAGCATCTGCCCCCAGGCACAACTTTAAGGGATTGAAAGGATGATCAATGGAACCGATGGGAGTGGACTTGGTCACTTTCCCCTCAGGAGAAGTAGGGGAATACTGCCCTTTGGTAAGGCCGTAAATTTCGTTGTTGAATAGCAGTACGTTCAGGTCAAAGTTGCGCCGGATCATGTGGATCAGGTGGTTGCCGCCAATGGAAAGGGCATCCCCGTCGCCGGTAATTACCCATACACTCAGCTCCGGCCGGCTGATCTTCAAACCGGAGGCGATGGCCGTAGCCCGCCCGTGAATGCTATGCATGCCGTAAGTATCCATGTAATAAGGAAAACGGGAAGAACAACCTATACCGGATATAAAAACAATATCTTCTTTGTCTTTACCCAAATCGGGCATAATGGATTGCACCTGCTTCAGAATGGAATAATCCCCGCAGCCAGGGCACCAGCGTACATCCTGATCGGTGGCAAAATCTTTTGGCGTTAGTTGATGTCCGTTATGTTTAGTCTGCTCACTCATGCTACCTCCACTACTAAATTTTTGATGGCTTCATAAATTTCCCCGGTGGTAAAAGGGATGCCTTTGATCTTGTTAATTCCTTTGGCATCTACCAGGTATTTATCCCGGATAATTTTGATCAGTTGACCGTTGTTCATTTCGGGAATGGCCACCCGCTCAAATCGGGAAATAATCTCTCCAAGATTTTTCGGCAAAGGGTTCAGGTACCGCAGGTGGGCATGACCGACGGAAATATTTTCCTCCAGGCACCGGTTGACCGCTGTTTTGATCACTCCATAGGTAGAACCCCAGGATAGGATAAGAATATCCCCCTCCTGTTTCCCGTTTTTTATCTTCTGCAAAGGAATATGTTCCGCTACCTTCTCGATTTTTGCCTGTCTGATCTTCACCATTTTCTCGTGGTTCTCCGGGTCGTAGGAAACATTGCCGGTATCCACTTCCTTTTCCAGACCGCCGATGCGGTGTTCCTTGCCAGGAGTGCCGGGCAGTGCCCAGTCGCGCACCAGGTTTTCATCCCTCTTGTACGGCAGGTAATTATTTTCTGCGTAGGCCCCTGCCTGAATGATCCTGGGGCGTATAGGGGCAAGGGAAGCAGCGGAGGGAAATTTCCAGGGTTCTGAGCCATTGGCCATGTAACCGTCCGATAAAAAGAATACCGGGCACATGTGCTCCACTGCAATCCGGCAAGCTTCATAAACCGCATCAAAACAATCGGAAGGGGAAGAGGCGGATACCACTACCATAGGTGCCTCGCCGTTGCGTCCATACAAAGCTTGCAGTAGGTCCGCCTGCTCGGTTTTGGTGGGCAAACCGGTAGAAGGGCCACCGCGCTGTACGTTGATGATCACCATAGGCAACTCCAGCATCACCCCCAGGCCAATGGCTTCCCCTTTGAGGGCAATACCCGGACCTGAAGAGGCGGTTACTCCAAGTTTTCCACCAAAAGATGCACCTATTACGGAGCAAATGGCCGCTATTTCATCTTCTGCCTGAAAGGTACGCACCTTAAAGTTCTTGTGTCTGGCGAGTTCATGTAAAATATCCGAAGCGGGGGTAATAGGATAGGATCCGTAAAAAAGATCGAGTCCCGACTTGCTGGCTGCCGCGATCAGGCCCAGGGCGGTGGCCTGATTGCCCATGATGTTGCGGTAATGCCCTTTCTCTAACTGCGCTGCCTTTACGTTGTAGCGGGAGGTAAAAGTTTCCGAAGTATCGGCAAAATTATAGCCCGCCTTCAGCACTTTCAGGTTGGCATCCATCAGTTCCGGCTTCTTGCGGAACTTCTCCCGGATGAACTGCTCAGTAGCCCTCAGGTCACGGTTGTACATGTAGTACAGAAATCCCAGCACGAACATATTGCGTGAACGGTCGATCTCTTTTTTCCCCAGGCCGCTATCCACCAGCGCCATGCGGGTCATTTTGGTCACATCAATCGCGATGGTGCGGTAATCATTCAGGCTTTCATCTTCCAGGGGATTGTCTTCATAACCAGCCAGTTTCAAATTGCGGGCATTGAAACCGTCGGTATTGATAATGATGGTACCGCTTTTTTTCAGCCGGGGAATATTAACCTTGAAAGCCGCCGCATTCATAGCTACCAGCACATCACATACATCGCCGGGCGTAGAGATCTCCACACTGCCGAATTGCAGCTGAAAGCCGGAAACCCCGGCCAGGGTACCCTGGGGAGCCCGGATCTCTGCCGGATAATTGGGAAAAGTGCTTACGTCATTCCCAAATAAGGCATTGGTGTTGGTGAACTGGGTGCCGGTTAATTGAATACCATCTCCTGAATCCCCTGCAAAAACGATGGTTACGTCCTTTTTTTCCTCTACAATCTTCTTCATGAAAGGCGCTGTTTTTCAGGCGGTAAAATTACTCAGAATAAAGGGATTGAACATCTCGGCAGCTTCGTGGTTTTCAGGCAGAAAAAATTTTATACTTTTAGGAAAATTTTCAAAACCACAGACAATTATGAAAAAACTATTGTTGCCCTTACTCGCAATCACTCCACTTTGGATGTTTGCCGGGGGATTTCAGGTGAACCTCCAAGGCACCAAACAAACGGGAATGGGCCACTTAGGGACCAGCTTCTACCTGGGTGCCTCCAGTGCCTATTTCAACCCGGCCATGATGGGATTATCCAAAAATAGGATAAATATTGAAGCAGGTGCTTCAGCCATATTTGGCACTGTAGGCTATCAAAACCAGCAAAACGGTATGGTATATTTTACCGATAATCCTACCGGTACACCTTTCTATTTGTATGGCACCTTTATGATCGATTCAAATTTCACCGCCGGTCTTGCAATCTATACGCCATTTGGCAACCGGGTGGACTGGGGTGATGACTGGGCAGGTCGTTATCTGGTACAAAACATCAGTCTTTCGGCTATATATATTCAGCCCACACTCTCATACAAGATCACCGATAAATTAAGTTTTGGTGCAGGCTTAACTTATGTTATTGGATCTGTTGAGATTAACAGAGCTATTGATGCCGGTGTGACTAATAATAATAGTGTAAGATTAGAAGGTGATGCAACAGGCATTGGTTTCAATGCAGGAATACATTATCAAGCGTCAGAAAAGATTAGAGTAGGTCTGACCCACCGTTCCGAAGTAGAGATCGATCTAGAAGACGGTGAAGTTGATTTTATGGTGGACCCGCTTCTGGAAAGTAGCTTACCTGATGGTCAGTTTTCTTCCATGTTGCCTCTGCCTGCCACAACCAGTTTAGGCATCACCTATGAGGCGAGTGAAAATTTAGTCATTTCTGTAGAAGGGAATTTTGTGGCCTGGAGTGATTACGAATCCCTGGATTTTGACTTCGAGAACAATACCGAAGAATTGAAAGACTCTGAGAATCCAAGGAATTACAAGGATGAACTGATCGTGCGTATCGGTGGGCAATATACCTTATGGGATGAATTGCATGTTCGCCTGGGAGCCTATTACGATCCTTCACCGGTACGCGATGATTATTTTACACCGGAAACCCCAAGTACTGATAATATCGGCCTGACCAGTGGATTAAGCTATGATATCGCCGAGCATTTCACCCTGGATGCTTCCTTTCTATACATTCATGGGCAGGAAAGAACATCCTATTACAGCCCTGAAAATTTTGGTGGCAAGTACAAGTCACGCACTTTTGTACCAGGCCTGGGATTAAACTTTAAATTTTAAGAATCAGTGATTATGAAAACAAGAAATATATTATTCCTTCTACCCGCCGCTTTTCTCTGGGCTTGTGACCCGGAATTTGATGAGGTAGAATTCAGTGGCGGCGAAGCCGATTTTTCCTCCTATGTGGCGGTTGGTAATTCCCTTACAGCGGGCTTTCAAAGTAATGCCTTGCGCAGAAACAAACAAGAAGTAAGTTACCCAGCCCTGCTGGCAGATCAGTTTGCAGAAGTGGGTGGCGGTTCTTTCAAGCAACCCCTTTTGTCAAGTGGAGCGGGTATTGGCCCTGATGGCAATGCGGAATTTGCCCTGTTCATACGTCCGGATTGCCGTGGTGTATCCGGCCCTACCCCGGCCCCTATTGCGGCAAGCGGACAATCAGATCTGCTAACGCCAGTTGGAGCAGCAGGCCCGTATAACAATCTTGGTATTCCCGGTGCCAAATCGTATCATCTGGTGGCAGCAGGGTATGGTAATGCCGCCAATTTATCAGTTGGGGCTGCCAATCCCTATTATGTTCGCTTTGCCGATCCGGGCAATCCCAACGAAACGGTGATTGCCGCTGCTTTGCGGGCAAATCCAACCTTTTTCACTTTATGGATTGGCAACAATGATGTGTTGGGGTATGCATTATCAGGCGGTGACGGTGCCGATCATAATCAGACTGGTAATACCAACCCTGCTACTTACGGGATGGATGACATTACCAATTCCAATGTCTTTGCCAATGTTTATACCCAGATGGTAACGGCGCTTACCAGTACGGGAGCAGAAGGGGCACTGGCCAACATTCCGGATGTGACGAATATTCCTTATTTCACAACTATACCCCCTAATGCATTGGAACTGACAGCTGCCCAAGCTGCGCAACTAAATACTTTGCTTGCTACTCCCTATAATCAAGGCTTGGATTATGGTGTGGCTACCACTCAAATTACTTCTGCTGAAGCGAACCGGAGAAGGTTGTCCTTTAGTGCGGGAACAAATTATTTTGTGACTGTGGATAATAATTTAACCTCATTTAATGATCCGAATAGTAATCCGGTTAGCAAATGGCGTCAATTAAAAGCCACAGATTATGTAACATTGAGCACTTCTCAAAATGATCTTAAATGCAATGGCCTCGGTAGTGTAAATCAAGCTACAGGTATGCCCAATCCTTTGCCTGACAATCTGGTGCTGGATGCAGAAGAAGTTAATAACATTCGCACGGCCGTTAACAGTTATAACAATACCATCAGACAGGTAGCGGAAGCCAATGGGCTGGCTTATGTAGATGCCAACCGGCTGATGCAGGAAATTGCCGATGAGAAGACCATTGACGGTGTAACTTTTAGTTCCGCTTATATCAGCGGAGGAGCGTTTTCCCTTGATGGAGTGCATCCCAATACCCGGGGTTATGCAATCATCGCCAACGGATTTATCGATGCCATTAATGCGAAATTCAGAGCCAATGTTCCCAAAGTCAGTGTAACTTCCTACTCCAATATAGAAGTGATCGATTAACCCGGATTATGCATTAGAGAATTTGGGATAAAGGTATTATCCATAAAAATCCCCTTACTTTGCCCTTCGACACTTCGGCAAGCTATTAGATTAGCATCATAAATTTATAGGTATTAT
>CAZBIF010000006.1:32919-34290 GCA_964492055.1 uncultured Flavobacteriales bacterium | reverse complement strand
GCCGGATATGATAGAGATCGGCAGTTTTATAGGTTTGGCTGCCATGACCCAATCGGATATTACCATCAAAAATGTAAGTTATCCCAATCTGGGCAATATCCCCGATACCTTCCGCAAGTTAGGAATACAGATAGACCTGAAAGGAGACGATCTGCACATACCCCCCCAGGAAAGTTATGAAGTAGACACTTTTATTGATGGTTCTATTATGACCATTTCTGATGCGCCCTGGCCCGGTTTTACCCCTGACTTGTTGAGTATCATCTTAGTGGTGGCCACCCAGGCTAAAGGCTCGGTTTTAGTGCACCAGAAAATGTTTGAAAGCCGTTTATTCTTTGTCGACAAACTAATCGATATGGGGGCGCAAATTATTCTTTGTGATCCACACCGGGCCACAGTTATAGGGTTGAACCGACAGACACGGTTGAAGGGTATACAAATGACCTCCCCGGATATACGAGCGGGAGTTTCCCTGCTGATCGCAGCCCTTTCCGCCAAGGGTACCAGTGTGATCCATAACATCGAACAGATTGACCGGGGGTATGCTAATATTGATAGTCGCTTAAATAAACTGGGTGCAGATATCAAGCGGATCTAATTTGGAATTATTATTGTATAAATGCGAAATATGAAAAAAATACTAATTGCATTGAGCCTGATGATTGCCTCTATTCCTGTAACCTACGCTCAAGGGGATAAGGAAATGGATGAGGAAGTGAAAGTAGGCCTTCAGATAGGCAACAAAGCCCCTGAACTGAAATTTGAAAATCCCAACGGTGAAATGATCGCTCTCAGCGATCTCAAAGGCCAGATGGTATTGATCGACTTCTGGGCTTCCTGGTGCGGACCATGCAGACGCGAAAATCCGAATGTGGTGAAAACCTATAAGCAATTCAAAGATACTAAGTTTGAGAATGGCAAAGGTTTTACCGTATACAGTGTATCCCTCGATAAAAGCAAAGGGGCCTGGCAAAATGCCATTATGCAGGATGGGCTTTTATGGCCGAATCATGTAAGTGATCTGGGGTTCTGGCAATCGGAAGGAGCCCGCATCTATAATGTGCGCTCTATCCCTCAGGCATACCTCATAAATGGTGACGGGATTATTATCGGCAAAGGCAATTCTTTGCGTGGCGGTGGACTGGCCGCTACGCTTAATAACTTTGTGGAAAAGTAAGTAATCTGCTTATTTACTTAGTAAATAGCAGTATTCCGGTTATTGTATTGAGTCACTAAATAAGGGATTACTTTCCATCATTTCTTAAATGAAAGTGACCAATATCGTTGATGTAGAAACTTAACATCGCTGATAGAAGTTGCCATATCTTTTGTATTGGTAATGTATTGATTTCCCGTTTCCATTCCAGTAAA
>CAZBIF010000006.1:26238-32909 GCA_964492055.1 uncultured Flavobacteriales bacterium | reverse complement strand
CTTTGACTTTTCCGCTTTTGTAGTTGATTCAAGGATTGAATAAAAGGCTTCATACCAACCGATTTGCAGCACCTTACTTTATGCCCGCTAAAATTCTGACAATCTGGCAAAATTACTTATTGGCAAAGCATTTGGATACCTGCGGCGAATTAAAGGACGAAAACGATGAGCGATAAAGAAAAAGAAGCCCTCTCGGAGGAAGAAGAAATTAAACAAGATGCTTCGCAGGAAAGCGAGAAGCAAGTAGATGAAGAGAGTGAAACAGGGAATACCGAAGAGACCGAAGGCACAGAAACACTATCAGAGGTAGAGAAACTGCAATTGGAAAAGGAATCCCTGAACGATAAATACCTGAGGTTATATTCCGAATTTGACAATTTTCGCAGACGTACCCAAAAAGAGAAACTGGAATTGTACAAGACCGCCGGTGAAGATATTTTCAAAAGCCTGTTACCGGTAATGGATGATTTTGAAAGAGCCAGGAAATCAATGGATGAATCCCAGGATTACGAAAGCCTGAAAACCGGGGTAGACCTGATCTACAATAAACTGTTGCAGGTATTTAAAGCCAATGGAGCAGAACCCATGGAATCTACTATCGGAAAAGATTTCGATAGTGAGATCCACGAGGCGGTAACGCAGGTGCCCGCGCCTGAAAAAAAAATGAAAGGAAAAGTAATTGACGAAGTAGAGAAAGGGTATTTGTTAAAAGACAAGGTGATCCGGTATGCCAAAGTAGTGGTAGGACAATAGAAAAAGGAATTTATGGCTAAGAGAGATTATTACGAAGTACTCGGGGTAGAGAAAAATGCTGCTACAGCGGAAATTAAAAAAGCATACCGCAAGCTGGCATTAAAATACCACCCCGATAAAAACCCGGATGACAAAGAGGCGGAAGAAAAGTTCAAGGAAGCTGCTGAAGCTTATGAAGTGCTAAGCAACCCTGACAAAAAGGCAAAATACGACCGCTTTGGACATGCCGGAGTTGGCGGTGCTGCCAGTGGTGGTTTTGGCGGTGGCATGAGTATGGAAGATATCTTCTCTCAATTTGGCGATATTTTCGGTGGAGCCGGTTTTGGTGGCTTTGGCGGTTTTGGAGGTGGCGGCGGTGGCCGTCGCGTAAACCGGGGGAGCAATATCCGGGTGAAAGTTTCCCTGAGCCTGAAAGACATAGTGCAAGGGGTAGACAAAAAGATCAAGGTAAAAAAATACGTAAAATGTAAGCCCTGCCACGGCTCAGGGGCCGAAGGCAGCAGCGGCTTCAGTACCTGCGACACCTGCCGCGGAACAGGCCAGGTGACCAGGGTGACCAACACCTTTCTGGGACAAATGCAAACCAGCTCCGCCTGTCCCAAATGCGGGGGCGACGGCAAAATCATTACCAATAAATGCAACACTTGCCATGGCGACGGTATCGTGAAAGACGATGATACCATTGAAATAAAAATACCCGCCGGAGTGGAAGGTGGCATGCAGTTATCCGTAAGTGGTAAAGGGAATATGGGTGCCCGCAACGGGGTGGCCGGAGACCTGATCGTGCTGGTAGAAGAAGAAGAACACCCCCAATTGAAAAGGGACGGCAATAATATCGTATATGATCTGTACATCAGTTTTGCCGATGCCATTCTGGGCACGGAAGCAACGGTGCCGACAGTTACCGGTAAAGCCAAGATCAAAATTGAGGAAGGCACCCAGGGCGGTAAAGTCCTGCGCCTGCGTAACAAAGGCATTCCCGACCTGAACGGCTACAGTACCGGCGATCAACTCATCCATGTAAATATCTGGACGCCAAAGAACTTATCGAAAGAAGAGAAAGGCCTGGTGGAAAAATTGAGGGGATCCAAGAATCTTGATCCCCAGCCTACGGCCAGTGACAAAGGTTTTTTTGAGCGGATGAAGGAGTATTTCAGGTAATCTTTTCCACCATCTCCGCCACCGCCGGACAAATCCTGGAATTTTTGGCGGTCAGATCCATGATCTGCTGCATGCGCTTGCGGTTGGTGTGCGGGTACTCCCGGCAGGCTTTCGGGCGGGCTTCGTAGGCCATGCATTTGTTATCAGATAGTAAAAACGGACAAGGGGAAGATTTTAGCACCTGGTCCCCTTCTTCATCGATCTTCAGGTATTCCTCGAAAAAGGCGGTCGGTTTCATTTTAAAGAAAGCTGCCATGCGCTCCACATCCTTATCATAAAAAATAGGGGAAGTGGTTTTGCAGCAATTGGCGCAATCCAGACAATCGATCCTGGAAAATGCATCTCCATGCAGTAGTCGGAACTGTTCATCCAGATCTTTGGGAGGACGCTCCCCCAGTCGCTTCAACTTCCGATTGATTTGCTTTCGGTTGCTGCGTGCTTTATCCAGTTTTTGTTGTAGTTCGTGTATCAAATGACTAGAGTTTAGACCTTAGAAAATTGATTTCTGATTTCTGATTTCATATTTCTGATTTCTGATTTCATATTTCTGATTTCTGATTTCATATTTCTGATTTCATATTTCAAGCCTTCTCCCTCTACACATCTCCCTCTTCCCCCCTGCCGGACCCGGTAATTTTTCCACCTTGAATCCTACCTGCTGCAACCGCCTCCTCACTTCCCCTTTCACACAATAGGTAGTTAAAACCCCTCCTTCACACAAAGCCTTATGCATTTTTTCAAAGATCGCTTCCGTCCACATTTCCGGCTGCTTCTCCGGGGCAAAGGCATCGAAATAGATGAGGTCAAACGAAGCCGGCAGTTCAAATTCCTCCAATTTTCGATGGTATTTCGTCAAGCTAAATCCGGATTGCAATTCAATGGATCTATCGGTTGGGGCATGGTGAATTTGTTGAAAGAGGTCAGCGGATATGCCTAATTCTTCCGGATAATTCAACTGCTGTAACTCATTATCAGATATAGGAAAGGCTTCTATGGTATGGTAATCAACCTTCAGTTTATGATCGCGGGCAGCAAGCAAACTGCAAAGCACATTCAGGCCGGTGCCCATGCCTACTTCAAACAGACGGATCCGCTTTTGGCGGCTTGCAGTTTGCAATAAGCCCTTTTCAATAAAAATATGCTTCGATTCAGCTATCGCCCCGTGGCGGGAATGGTATTGTTCATCCATTTCCGGCAGATAAATTGATGCCGAACCATCAGCCGTCTGCACAACTTCTTTTTTCACTTCCACAAAATTAATCAGCAAAAACAGAATGTACGGGCAATAAGCCGTGCTGACTGTAGTTCTAAGGGTATATTTGCCGGCATGAAACTACTGAAAACCTTCAGTGTCATTATTCTTCTAGTAAACCTGCTCTACTCCTGCCGGAAGGATGAGAAGATCCTGCAGGACTCGTCGGCAAAGCTGAATTTCTCCACTGACTCTCTCAGCTTCGATACCGTTTTTACCACGGTTGGTACTGTCACTAAAAATTTCCGGGTTTACAATCCATATAAGGAAACCATAGAGATCTCTTCCATTCGCCTGAACGGGGGGGAGCAATCGAATTTCCGCATCAATGTGGATGGCCGCAGCGGCGCTTTTCACCAACATGTACAAATTGCCCCGCAGGATAGCATGTATGTTTTTGTGGAAGCTACCATTGATCCTACCAATGAAACCAATCCCTTTGTCATTTCCGATTACATTGAATTTAATACAAACGGAAATAACCAGCGCATAGAGCTGGTGGCCTGGGGGCAAAACGCACGTTATTATACCCCAACTACTTTCAGCCGTTCCCTTCCTGATTACACCTGCCTTACCGGAGAGTGCAGTGATGATATAGCCCCGGTGGATATTAGATGGGATAATACCCTACCCTATGTGATCTATGGGTACGTGGTGATTGATTCCCTGGACAAGTTAACCATAGAAGCCGGTACCGAAATCTACTTTCATCAGAACGGGGGTTTGTGGGTATATGCCGACGGCACCTTAAAGGTAAACGGCACCAAAGAAGAACCTGTGGTATTTCAGGGGGACAGGCTGGAGGCAGCGTACCAGGACAAACCGGGGCAGTGGGACCGTATATGGATCAATGAAGGAGGGCTCAACGAGATCAATTATGCAGTGATCCGCAATGCTTTTATCGGCTTGCAGGTAGAACCTCTTCCCTTTCGGGATACCTCATCGCTCGACCGCAGCCTTTCCATCAAAAACACCATTATTGAAAACTGCTCGGGGATCGGATTACTCACTGCCTTGTATAATATAGATGCTGAAAATTTACTGATAGGCGATTGCGGGCAATACAACGCCGTGATCCAGAGTGCGGGGAACTACCGGTTTACTCACTGTACCTTCGCCAATTACTTTAGTGAAGCCGCCAGGGAAACGCCGGCGGTTTTCATTCAGAACTCTTATGTAAATGCCTTGCGCACCCAGTACATCCAGTCGCCTAATGTGGATCTTTACAACAGTCTGGTGTATGGCCAAAATGATGTGGAATTCGCCGTAGAAGCACTAAATAATGAAACCCTAGACCTCGACTTCCGCAATTGCCTCTTTAAAACCGATTTTAATTTTACCGATGGCAGTCGCTTTAAGGACATTATTAAAAATCCGGCCGGAGAATTATTCAAGGCTACCGGCAGCGGCAATTATGCGCTTACGGAAACCTCTGCTGCCCGCAACCAGGGTAGTGTAACCATTGCCAATTCAGTACCCCAGGACCAGCAGGGGAATAGCCGCCTGACGGATGGCAAACCTGACCTGGGTTACCTGGAATACCAGCCTTAAACCCAAATTATGCAATAGGAGTCCCGAAACTTCGGGACGATCTACTTGCATTAGTACCGATAGCACAATCAATATAATTTTGTAAACAAAATTATATTCTTGTAGCATCGGCATTGTAAATTGGGTTAACCCCGATTTAGAAAAACACCATTTTGGTTTAAGTAATCTTAAGCAAAATGGTAGTGATTTCTTAATCGGTTATACATTTTAAATTTTCTAATGCATAATCCGGGTTAAAGCTGGATGAGAAACTGCATGGTATCCACCTTATCTGCGTAATCATCTATAGCCGGCTTTTGCGCCTCTCCGGGTAGCACGGTCTCTATGGGTAATGGCCTGTCTGAAACGATCAACTGTAATTGATCTTCTTTTTCTTTCAAATTGCTCATCACTTCCTCTACTTTGTTGTACCTTTCGTAGAAAAGTACTGCCAGGGGCGCATGCAATCCCGCATCTTCCTTCATCAACAGAAATCCGTTTTCCCTCAATTCGATCTTATTCATCAGGTAAACTGCCTTGTTGTAATCGTAATTATTGGCGTAACTGTGATGATTGATATATTCTCGGTAAGGGTAGAATGCTTTAAAAAGCCGATCAAGATCAAAGGATTGGGGTAAGTAGAGTTTACCTACATTCCTGCAGCCCATGCCGAAATAGGTGAATACATCCTTCGCCAGGGCAGCTAATTGATCCTCATTTACCTCCTCGGAAAGTATGCCCGCCGAAGTGCGGTTTTTACGGATGATCTTCGGCTTTTCACGAAAGTAGTACTCAAAATAGCGGGCGGAATTATCGCTGCCCGTAGCTATTAAGGCATCTATATTATTTAACTTCTCCGTTAAGCGAATGGTATCTTTCCAAGCCGGTTCCAGCACAGCCAAGGCCGATAATACCCATTTCATCAAGACCTGATCCTTGGAAGAAAGTTTCGCATTCAAGCGGTGGCCTGCCAGAAGTACACAAAGTGCATCATGCAAGCCTACCAGCGGAATGTTCCCCGCCATGATCGCTCCCACCTCTTTCGCTTGCCCAGATCCGGCATTGGGATAGCTTTTCAGCCAATCTGCTATTTGTTTTTTCCCTAAAGCTCCTGCCCAGGCAGTGAGGCTATGCTTTACCTGCTCTTCGGTAAACCAGCTGTTGTATTGTTTGGCCTGCACGACGGCTAACTTACCCTCTTCTGCCAGGGAGGCTTCTGCGGTCTCAAGACTTTGGGAAGTTTCATCCCCTACCGCTTCGAAGATCATTCCCAGACGTTGCAATGCATTTACTTTTCTTTCCAGCTCCATAGTATTCTCGCCTTGGTATTATCTTTGTGCCCACAAAACAAATGCAAGCCTTTCCCGTTAGGGCTGGCAAAAGTACGCACTTAATTAAACTGAACTATGGCCATCATTATAACTGACGAATGTATCAACTGCGGAGCTTGTGAACCGGAATGTCCCAACAATGCTATTTATGAAGGAGGGGAAGAATGGCGCTTTTCCGATGGTACTGAATTGGAGGGAGATGTATTGCGAATGAATGGCGAAAAAGTAAAAGCAGATGCAGAACAGGAACCGATCAGCCTGGATTACTACTACATCGTACCGGATAAGTGTACCGAATGCGTGGGCTTTCACGATGAACCCCAATGTGCTGCTGTATGTCCGGTGGATTGCTGTGTTGATGATCCCAACATACGTGAAACAGAAACCGAACTGCTGGCCAAAAAGGAAAAGATGCACTGATTTTGGTGTGCTTTTTGAAATGCTTCCTGCATGCGTAGCTTCCTCGTTTGTATTATCATTTTTTCTTCCTTAGCTTCCATCGGTCAATCCGGAATCGAGCTAGTTGAGACCCAATGGGAAAAGGTATTGGCAACTCAAAACCCTGAGGATAGAATTGCAGAAAATGAACGGCTGAAAAATATAGTCAGTGCTTTGCTAGATAAGCAGGATCCTAAAGCTCCCCC
>CAZBIF010000006.1:25134-26228 GCA_964492055.1 uncultured Flavobacteriales bacterium | reverse complement strand
GACCTCATCAGCAATGATTCCCTCTTTCGTATTATTAACTGGGTATTCCCTACAGAAGGTGATCAAAAGGTTTTCAATACCCTTTTTTTTCACTTTTCACCCAATTTAAAAAAGTGGACTGCTTTGCAAGCAGTTGCTAAAAACGCGCAGTCGAACAGTGCCTATTATTATCAACTCATTACCACTGCCGACCGTTTTTACACTTATTATACCTTGCTGGGATGGCAACAAACCAATCCGCTAACGCAACGAAAAGTAATAGATGTGGTATATGTAAATAAAGCGGGAGAGTTACATTCCGCAAGAAAATTACCGGCATCAGATTCCATTACCTCTACCCTAACTTATGAATACGGGGCCCGCAATACCATGAAGCTCAATTTTATTCCCGAACAGAACTGGATCCTTATGGACCACCTTTCCCCGCCCGATTCCAGGTACGAAGGAATTTACGAATACTACGGAGCGGATTTTAGCTTTGACGCCCTGCAATGGGAAGATGGTAAGTGGGTACTACAGGAAGATATCGATGCAGATAAAGGGATGGCAAAATCAAAAAAAGATTTTAAGCCTGCTGAAACGATAGAAAAACCGGTATTGTATCAGCCTAAGTAGACCGTATCAATTCCCCAATCAATCTTTCGACAGAATAACCTTCGGCCTCCGCTTTGTAGTTACGTACAATCCGATGACGTAAAATAGGTTCTGCTACGGCATTCACATCTTCTATATCCGGGGAATATTTGCCGTTCAGGGCAGCATGGCACTTAGCTCCGACGATTAAATATTGAGAGGCACGTGGCCCGGCCCCCCAGTTCAAGTATTCATTCACCAGCTGCGGGCTATTTTCCCTGGATGGCCTGGTGGACGCTACCAGTTTTACCGCATATTGCAATAGGTTTTCAGTTACCGGTATTTTACGTACCAGGTTCTGGAAATAAAGGATTTCTTCAGCATTCATCACTTTGTTCACTGAAGCTTCCCAATCGGTGGTAGTGGCTTTTACTATGTTTACTTCATCTTCATAGTTGGGATAATCCAGCCAGAGATTGAACATAAACCGGTCAAGCTGGGCCTCGGGCAGGTTGTAGGTT
>CAZBIF010000006.1:17234-25124 GCA_964492055.1 uncultured Flavobacteriales bacterium | reverse complement strand
CTCAGGTAAGGGGTAGGTACCTTCCTGCTCAATGGGGTTCTGGGTGGCGAGGACAAAGAATGGCCGGGGCAGTTCATAGGATTTACCACCTGTCGTCACAGCTTTTTCCTGCATGGCTTCCAGTAAGGCAGATTGCGTTTTGGGCGGGGTACGGTTAATCTCATCAGCCAGGATCAGGTTGGCAAACAGGGGCCCCTTGATAAATTTGAAATTGCGGTTTTCATCCAAAATCTCCGACCCTATAATGTCTGAAGGCATGAGGTCCGGGGTAAACTGGATCCGGTTAAAACTCAAGCCCAGCACCTTGGAGACCGTATTAACCAATAAGGTTTTGGCAAGACCGGGGACACCTACCAGCAAACAATGCCCATTGCTAAAAATGGAGATCAACAACTGATCAATGATATCCTGCTGCCCTACAATTACTTTCCCTATTTCTGACTTGAGGGCTTTGTGTTTTTCAACTAATCCGTCTACTGCTTCCTTATCTGATGAATAATTCATAGTGTTCTTTTATGGTGATTCAGTGATCCATTCCTGGCTGAGTTTACAATCTGCGACGTATTTTGGATCAATTTTCACGTACGTTTTCCCGATCGCCCTTCCCATCCACTCATTTAACATTTTCTGTTCCTTTTGAGACTGGGCGGCAGCTTTGATTTTTTGATAATCCCGGCCAAGTTCGGCCTTGTGTGGTTTGGTTCGCTCAATTAATTTAAGCAGGCGGTAGGCAGGTCGGGACCTCCCATCTTCCATTTGTACAGGGGTTGAAATATCCCCTTCCTCCATGTTATCTATCACAAAAAATATGGAAGCGTCCAATTGATCCATGGGAATGTAGGGTGATCCATCATAAGGACTGGTGAGGATACCACCATTGTTACGGGTTTCTTCATCATCGGAAAATTGCCGGGCTGCCTCGGCAAAAGCCAAGTCCCCGGCCCGGATCTGTTTAGCCAGACTCTCGAGCTCAGCTTTTGCCTGATCCAGGGATTCATAATCCTGTTTCGGCTTGAGTAGTATATGCCTGACATTTACTTTATCGCCCCGGCGTTCAATCAATTGGATGATGTGATAACCGAATTGGGTTTTTACAATGGGTGAAACCTGACCGGCTTTCAATTTAAAAGCAGCCGCAGCAAACTCAGGTTGCACTTCCGCACGTCCTACAAAGCCGATTTCCCCACCCTTTACTGCGGAACCTTTATCTTCCGAATAAAGAACAGCAAGGGTAGAAAACTTTTCGCCTTCAATTACCCTTTCCCGGTATTCATTAAGCTTTTCTTTTACCTCCCGGATGGCAGCAGGTGATATATCAGCCATTTTTACAATGTGGGCAACCTGCACTTCAGCATTGATCAAGGGCAAACTGTCTTCAGGTATAGCTTTGTAATAGGTTTCCACATCTGCCGGGGTTACCTGCACATCGGCCGTGATCTTGGATTGCATCTGCTGCACCAGTAGTTGCTCCCTGAGGGTACTCCTCATTTCCTCCCGGATCTCAGCAATAGAACGTTTGTAGGCTTCCTCCAGGCGCTCTTCGGAACCGAACTGAGCAATAAAATAGCGTAGACGCCGATCTATCTCACTTTCCACCTGCTGGTCTGTTACTTCAATACTATCCACTTTGGCCTGATTGACCAGGAGCTTCCCGAACATGACATCTTCCAGCACTTCGCAGCGGGAATTGTCCGTTATCTCCATCCCCTGGGCGATCAATCCGCTGTACTTGGCTTCCACTTCGTACTTGGTAACGATCTCATCCCCGATCACGGCAATCACCTCATCCAATACCGCCCCGTCCTGGGCAATACTAAAAAAAGGGCCAACCATTAAAAGGCCTAGCAGGCACTTATTTATAGATCTCATACTCATTTTTAATGGTTGCATCTTCATATATCTGTTGGCGGATGTCTGCCAGGAGTTTTATCTTGCGCTGGTTCTTAATAATGCCCCGAATCTGCTCACTTACATAAGAAACCGGTGCCGGCTCACCCACTTTTTTACGATCAAAAACATCGATCAGGATTGTCTGTGTGCTATCATTCGCCTGAACCTGGGAACGGCTGCTTAAAATTGAAACATCTTCATCCACCGTAGCAAGCAATTCCTTTGCCGTTTTATGATTCACCCATAGCTGGGTGTCCAGTTGGCATTGCAAGGCATAAGCTGTGCAAAAATCGCTTAGATCATAATAAAAGGATGAATCCCTGGAAAAGAGCCAGGTTTTAACTGAATCCTGTTTTGGGGCTGTATTTAAAAACTTTACAAAACGCATCTGGTACAACAGCTCTTTGGAATCAAAATTATTCAGGTTATTGGTGTAATAAGCCCGAACCTGATCGTCGGTGATCAACGTATCTAATTTTTGTTTGACAAGTTGATTCTCGTAGGTGTAGATGATCAATGAACGGCGGTAGCGTTCAATTAGTTTATCGAAATTCACCTTCTCCTCCTTGAGGTTTTGTAAGGCTTTACGAACCAATAATTGTTCCCTCACCCAATTATCCACATAGGCATCCACTATCTGAGCGCTATCTTCAGACTCATCTGCCAGCCCTTCAATATCAGTCTGATATAAATATTGATCCCCTACGCGGGCGATCACGGTTTCATCCTCATCGCGATTTAGCCATTGGCATGAGCATGTTAAGAGAGAACAAACCAATATGAAGGTATAGGGTTTAATTTAATTCCTTTTTTACCTGGTTCAGCACTTTATCATTTATGGTAAATTGGTACTTTTTACGCAACTGCTCGATCCACTGCTTCTCCAGGTATTCCTGGTACTTTGAAGTGATCAGGCCACGCGAATCTTCCAGCGTCTTGTAAGTCGGCCCTAAAACTTCCTTGGCATGAACGAAGAAAACCCGGCCGTCTTTTTTGATGTTCTCAGAAATACCTTTTTCCCATTTCACCTGATCAACGAACTCATTCTCTCCTTTTTCAAACTTCTTTTTGGTGTACTTCAGGTTTAACATGGATTTGGCATTGGTTGCCGTTAAAATGGAATCAGCAGACCAGTTCGCCCGGATCTTTTCTTTTACGTTTTTGGCAATTTCTTCATTCTGGGCATTATACACTACAGCATCAAGCCGTTTTTCCCAACGAAATTCATCCTTATTTCGTTCGTAAAAGCTTTCCAATCCCACGGTATCTTCCATCGCTTTGGTCCATATCAGTTCATCAGTGAGATTCACGCTGTTTGAAATCCTCATAACTCCTGTTGATAAAAGCCTGTATATTCATCTTACGCGAACCCTTTTGAATGGATTTCAGGTAGGCAGCGAAATCTGCCTGGGTATATTCCTTCTGGCCGATGGTGAAAATGGTTTTATTCAACTTATTGACTTTTTTATCATCCCAATTACCCTGGAAATAGGAAGAGTCAAGCACACTATAAAAATCATTCCTTTCATCCAGCTCTTCTGAAAAGCCATACTGTTGTTTGATCTTCCTGATCATGGCACCTTTGGTCATATTTGAGCGGCTGTCTTTCTTTACTTTTTGCTCAAGCACAGGTTCTATCTCTTCATACTTGCCGAGGGGGTCAAGTTTTATCCGCTTTACGATATGCCACCCATATTCCGTCTGAAAGGGCTCTGAAATATCCCCATCTTCCTCAAGACTGAAAGCTACTTCTTCGAATTCAGGTACCATGCGGCCTACACCAAAGACGGGCAATACCCCACCCTGGGAGGCGGAGCGGGTATCATCGGAAATTGCCTCGCCAGCATCTCAAACGATTCTCCCTCTTCTATCTTTTCATGGATCTCCTCAATGCGTGCTTCCGGATCATCGGTTTTGGATATCTCCGGATTGCTGCTGATGAGTATGTGGGCCACCGTGATCTCCCCGCTGTAAGGCCGCCTTTCATTCACCTTCAGAATATGGTAGCCAAAGCGGGTCTTTACAATCTCCGAAATCTCCCCTTCTTTGGTATTATAAGCAGCGGTTTCAAAAGGGTATACCATATAAAAAGCAGTAAAGTAACCCAGTTCCCCTTCATTCTTCTGGGCCGAAGGATCATCGGAGTATTGCTTCGCAAGCTCGCCAAAATCACCTCCACTTTTTAACTTCTCACGGACCATTTGGGCTTTCTGATAGGCTTTAAGCGTATCCGCCGGTGCATCTTCCGGTTTACTGCCAATTAAAATATGGCTGGCCTTAATCTCTTCCTGTAATCGTTGATAAGCTTCCTTTTTCAATTCCTCAATCACCCCATCAGCGGTAAGGTAGGGCTGGGCAAGCTGGTTGCGGTATCCCGACAATTCCTGCACAAATGCGTTGTTGGTATCATACCCAAGCGACTCTGCCTCCATTACCTTTAGTTTGAAGTTGATGTACAGCTCCAGGTATTCATCAATGGTGCTTTTATTCACCATCTCATTGTTGTTGTTCTTCTGATAAACCCGCTTGAATTCTTCCTTGGTAACTTTTTCGTCCTTGAATTCTATTAGCACAGGGGAGCTATCTTGTGCCACGGCATTAAAGAACCATAATGCGAATACGATTTTAGTTAATTGTTTCATTTTGAAATGTTAGTGATTATCTACTGTAATTGGGTGCTTCGCGGGTAATGGTCACATCATGGGGATGCCCTTCACGAATACCCGAGTTAGTAATTTTTATAAATCTGGAATTTAGTTTTAATTCTTCTACGGTGCGGCAGCCACAATAACCCATGCCGGCACGCAAACCGCCGATCATCTGATAGATAACCTCTGCCAGTGAGCCTTTAAAGGGAACCCGGGCGCTGATGCCCTCGGGAACCAGTTTTTTAATGTCTTCTTCCATGTCTTGGAAATAACGGTCTTTTGACCCTTGCTGCATGGCTTCCAGTGAGCCCATCCCGCGGTAAGCCTTGAACTTTCGTCCTTCATAAATGATGGTTTCCCCCGGTGATTCCTCAAGACCGGCAAAGAGGGAGCCGGCCATGGCCGTATCTGCGCCTGCCGCCAGGGCTTTTACAATATCACCGGTAAAACGCAAGCCGCCATCGGCAATTACGGGAATATCATATCCCTTGGTTTTTAACGCCTGGCTGACCATCATCACGGCACTGAATTGCGGCACGCCCACTCCGGCAATAACACGGGTGGTGCAAATTGAGCCCGGGCCTATGCCCACCTTCACGGCATCTGCACCTGCTTCTGCCAGGGCAAGCGCTGCCTCTGGGGTGGCAATATTTCCCACTACCACATCCAGCTCGGGAAAACTGGATTTTACCCTGGAGAGGGTTTGTAAAACGCCTTTGCTGTGTCCGTGGGCAGTATCGATGATGACGGCGTCAACGGCTACTTTTTTCAGGGCGGTGATCCGTTCGATCACATCGCCGGTCACCCCCACTGCCGCGGCTACCCGCAGGCGGCCATACTGATCTTTACAGGCATTGGGGCGTTCTTTTAATTTAATGATATCGCGAAAAGTGATCAGGCCGATCAATTTGTTCTGCCCGTCCACTACCGGAAGTTTTTCGATCTTATGTTGCTGCAGGATATTTTCAGCTTCGGCCAGGCCGGTGCCTTCGCTGGCGGTGATCACATTATCCTTGGTCATGATGTTGCGGATCTCTTCATGCATGTCCTTCTCAAACCGCAGGTCACGGTTGGTCACTATGCCAAGTAGGCGATGTTGATCGTCAACAACCGGAATGCCGCCAATGCTGTTTTCCTTCATCAATTGCAGGGCATCCGAAACCTTTGCTTCCACATGTAAGGTTATGGGGTCCTGGATCATTCCGCTTTCAGAACGTTTTACCTTGCGCACTTCCCCGGCTTGCGCTTCAATAGACATGTTTTTGTGCAGTACCCCTATGCCTCCTTCCCCGGCAATGGCAATGGCCATGGCCGATTCGGTCACGGTATCCATAGCGGCGGAAATAATGGGGGTATTCAGGCGGATATTGCGGCTGAAACGGGAGGTAATATCCACTTCCCTGGGCATCACTTCTGAGTAAGCAGGCACCAGCAATACATCGTCGTAGGTAAGTCCTTCCTGTATAAAGCGATCGCTGAAATCTGCCTGGGCCATAAGGTAAAATTAAAGTTGGGCAAAAATAGTAATTTGAGTTCCTTTTTTGCTGTTAACGAATATTAAAATAAGCAAGGGGAACGCTGAATAGCGTTCCCCCTGCCCTTTCTATAGTTTAATAATGATTAACGGATCAAAGTCACGGTGCCTTTACGGCGGTGTTCCTCCCCATCGGCATCTATAAAGCGGATGGTGTACACATACGATCCCAGGGGAGCCGGTTCTCCGTCTACTTTTCCATCCCATCCTTCAGTAATGTCACGGGAAGTGAAAATCTGCTCTCCCCAGCGGTTGTAAATGATCATCTCGTATAAAGTATAATCAAAGAACTGACCGGAGGGACGGAAGATGGGGTTTTTGCCATCCGGAGCGAAAGCGTTGGGCACGTAGAACAAAGGCTGCTGGGTAACACAGGCCGGGTTCGACATGGAAGTGGCCGGCTCCAGATCGGGCTGGTAAAGCATACTGATGGGACCCTGTACCGCTTCCACCTTATAACAGAACTCACCTATGGCCGTTACATTGTCATATACATCATCCCTGTACTGATTGATAAACCCTTCCGGATTGGCCGGTACGGTGGCATACAGATCCGTAGGTGGATTCCCGTTGGTGCTGCGGTAAATGTTATAGAATGCCACGGCGCTGTCCCACCCCTGGTATTCATTCCAGGTAAGCAGGTTTACCAGCTCTTCGTTGCGGGCTTCCACCTGCAGGAAGATGGAGGTTCCCAGGTTGGAGGTATCAATGGCATTACCGCATTCATTCTCCACCACTATCTTATAATAGTAGGCTCTTTCATTCGTAAGGGCGCTTCGGTCCAAGTAGGTGAATAAGGAATCGGTGGGATACGGTCCCAGGCGGTCCAGCGGACTTAAGGTGAGGGAATCCTCTCCCCGGTAGACCACATAACCTCCTACATTAATAGTATTGTCCTTATACACCTGTATTTCCACATCCTTGCTGGGTTTTACCGTAGCATAATGGATGTAATTGTACTTAGGCTGGGGATCGAAATAAGCAGTGGCCATATCCCAATTGGATTTAGAAGCTAAATAACTATTTCCCTTAGGACGCGCTATCACCCTATCTACTCCATATACCCCAACATACATCCGTTGTACTTCATATTCTACCTGGGAAGGATCATGAAAATAATGATAGCCGTTCCAGCTCAGTTCCATAGTGGAATCACACTGGTTCCAGTCCACTTCAATGTTAATGTTCTTGTGATAATCGAAATCCGCAAAATTAGTCGCTGCCCGCCCACAGGCGTCTATGGATTGAGCGGTGAACCAGTAAGAGGAATCACTGGCATTATACTGATTTCTACTTATGGTATATTCCTTATCGCTCCAAGGAAGCCGGGCAATGGAATCATTCTGTCCGGTAATATCATTGGGATGATAGATCAATAATTCTGCAATATCATTACCCGGATTTCTAGACCATATCATTTCCACAGACCCGGGGAGGAAGAACAAGTCCCCGTTGGGGCCCGGAATTGAAACTAATTCAAAGGAAACAAAATCGATCATCTGCGGGGGTGGGGGCACTCTATCCATTACCCTTGCTGAATCATAGGTAGACCTACTCTCACAACCAGATAACATATCGACGCTTGTAACATGGTAATAGAATATGTCATCACAATAAGGACCATTGCCATCATCCACGTTAGAGGTATAATTTGGATTATTTAACTCTCTGTAATTACGATCTTTTCCAAAAGGCTGGGTAAAATCCAGGCTTTTCCACGCAATTATTTCATCAATAGTGGATTTGCCTGTGAGATTCCAGTCCATTTGTACCCTTTTAAAGGTATCCATGGGGAAGGGAACTGCCTTCATCACCATC
>CAZBIF010000006.1:0-17224 GCA_964492055.1 uncultured Flavobacteriales bacterium | reverse complement strand
GAATATTCATTTTCGTTGCAACCGGAACGGGTGCGGGCCCCTACCTGAATGCTGTTCACCGTAGTGGCATTGGCATTTACATTGGGTATGGTTGCATCCACCGGCACACTCGCGGGGCTGGCAGGATAACCGGCATAAGCTGTACCCAGGTTGCCCACACTTTGCCAGGCGCCGTTGTTGATGCGGTACCTGAATTCGAATTCCACCCCATTATCGGTAGAATCCAGCGGAGGTAAATAGGATACGGTTACGTCCCCATTGTCTTCCACATAGGTACAGCGCAGCTGCGGTGCCGGCACGATCTCAAAGGTGCGCAGGTCTACCGGGGAATTGTAATTGAGGATGGCTGACATATTCACTGCCCGCTCATCGTCAAAGGCGGCTACCTGGAATTTGTAGTTGTTGTTTTTATTGATCTTAATATCCGTGCTCAGGGTATTCGGATCGGTTATGGTCTTCACCAGCTCATACGGCTTGTTGTTGGTGCTCATGTACACTTCATAGCCCCTCACTCCATTGGGGAAACCGGGGGGCTGGGTCCAGTTGAGACGGTATATAGCGGAACAGACGGGCTGCGTAAGGGCACCGGTAAGCAGGAAAGTTTCATACACCTTGCTGCTGGCTTTGTTATTCACATTACATTTATCAACCGTCTGTATTACATAACTACCTATACTACTGGCATTATTTACATTCAATATAATGCTGTCAACCGGTGCTTTTACAGTAGCCAGCTTGGTCCCTTGCAGGGAGTTGGCATATATACTGAATTCACTGATGGCTCCAGCATTGGCATAATCCAGACGAAAGAATACCTTCCCATCGGCCAGCACCTGAATAGTATCCAGTTTGGGTGGGGGAATGTAGCTTCGCTTGCCCATAAGCATGGTGTCGATGGTACTGAAGGTACTGTAATACAGTGTATCCAGGGTATCGGGTCTGGTAGGCCCGGAACCTTGTTTAAAAGTGATCACCGTATCCCGTGCTTCCACGCGGAAACCGATATAGGCCCCACAGGTTTTGGAAGGCAGGGTGTAAGTAAGGGCATTGGTGTCCCCTCTCAAATACCAGTTGGATTTCTTACGCTCGCCAAACTTGATATAGCTACTGATATTGTTATTTTCTGTAATGGAATCATTTTCCCAGATGTAGTAATGGGTAGGGGATTCGTAGAGGAAATAATTATAGGTCTTTGCATTCAAAGGTTTTGGCCGGTTCCAGCTCAGTTTGGCCACCGCATTTTTAGGGTCAGGCAATTTTCCCACGGCTTCTGTTTGCAGTTCCATGATCCTCACAGGCTGTGAAGCGTCGGAGGGGGCATCATTGGTACAGCCTGACATACTGGTCATACGGAAATACCAATCCTTGGCAGGGGCAGGCTGAAACAAGTCCATCTCACCCGCATAATTCATGTGGGGATAAAAAATTTCAAAACCATCGGCCAGGCGGGAGGATTTATAATAGCGTAAATTGGTATCCACATCTACATAGAAATTCTCCTGGGGAGTGGAATTATCATTGACCGTGGCCGCCTCCGTAATGTATTTATAAAAGGTATAAGCCGAATCCACCGGGGGCACCCAGGAATAGCGGATGCTGCCATCCAGTTCCACGGAGGCACCTTTCATAATGGGTTCAGTAAGTGGAATGGGGTCACGCACTTTCACGGTGATGGTAGGATAATTAATTCCGGGAATAGGACAGTGATCGTCATATGTACGCATCACAAAGTTGTAGATTCCCTCCTGTTGGCCGGGAACTCCGGTTCCCAGAGTGGAAATGTGGTGGCAGCGGGTATCCCAGACAAAAGTAGAAGTCACGAACCCCAGGTCCGCCAATTCATAACGGGGAGGTTCTGCAGACTGATTTAGGGTGGGGGTAAGGTTCTCCATATAGGCACAAGGGGCTACTTTCTTGATCAGGCAATTGCTGGCATTTTTTAAATCTTTGGCGAACATAAAGCCGGCAGGTACTACCGTTACTTGTTGCAAACCGGTACCCACCCCGGTAAGGTCATTATCAGTGGCGGAGAAAGGAATACGTACCTGCTGCCCGGCAATGATATCCACCACTGTATTATAGGCGGGCAAGCGATCGATGAATACCTCCGGGGGGTTATTCACTTTTTTGGTCTTATCGATCACCGGGCAATCAAAAAACACAAAGGGTAATTCACGGAAAACCGAAGCGATGATCTTTTTATCCCGGTAAGCATCTACCCGCATAACGGTAAGGTATTTGGCCGTAGAAGGGCCACCGCTCCAGACACCCATTTTCACTACCCCGGAAATGGGATCCAGGGTAATCGGCACATTTCGGGTATCAAAAGACCTGTCGGGGGTTGGATTATTATAATTATAGCCGGATTTATAAGTAATTGCTACCGGACTATTGAGGGGGCCATTATAAGATCGGTCCCAGGAATAAATAAGGGAATCCAGGTCATAGTCTACCGCCGTATGGTTGTAAGTGAATTCATATCCCCGGCAAACACTACTTACAGGCAGGGCCAGGAACTCCGGAGAACTATCGTGGCACTTATCGGTAGGCGTATTGTTCTTATCCGGGTACATGATGGCCCGGTAAAGGGGGGTGCCAGTAGCATTTACGTTATCCAGGGTCGGGCGGCAGCATTGGGGCTCAAAATAGAAATTCCATCCGCTACTGGGAGGGGTCCCAAACAAACGGACGGGATCAGAGCGGTAATAAAAGGCCTGCACTGCCCCATCCTTATAATTTCCGAAACATTCCAGCACCTTGCCTCCATAGGTATCATCACACTCCGGGGAAGTGTCTCCGTTCCGGTTGGCCTTGAAGGTTGCATAATCAGGGGATATCTTTATTTCGGTAATGGGAACATTACTGGCGGTCCTTGGCAGGTTGGCACCCACAACATCAAGCACTTCATCCTGATAAGTATAATCTACTCCGGTACAATCCCGGTAGAGTTTTACATAAAATACGAATGCCCCCGTAGAAAGGCAACGCCAGCTTATTTCCCCACCATATACGTGGGAGGCCTTGGCCTGCTGGGCAGGTAAGATCAACAATAAGGATAGGCTTAATAAAATCAGAACTCTTTTCATCATAATATATTTTTGGACACCCTTTAGACGTCAAATTTAAGGATGGTTGCCTGAAAATTAATTTTTCTTTTAAAATTACAACATTAATGCGTATATTCTGTTGCAGAAATGAGAAAGTATTATATTTGCACAATTATGAAAAGATCAATTACAGCACTATTTTTCTGTTTGCTGGTAGGGAGCAGTTACGGGCAATATTCCATGGATTTCGGACTGGCCTTAGGTGGTGCCAATTATCTGGGTGAAATAGGAGGAGATGGCGAAGAGGCCCGTCCTTTTATTTTTGATATGAAACTAGCCCAGACAAATATCTCCGTGGGAGGATTTTACCGCTATAACTTTACTAGGAGCATTGCAGCCCGCTTAGCCGTAAATTATGCACGCATCAGCGGGGCCGACAGCCTTTCCACCAATTTGCCCAGGGTAGGGCGGAATTTAAGTTTCCGCACGGACCTGATCGAAGCCACGCTTATGGGTGAATATACCTTTTACAGTGTGTACGATGTGAGCCGCGCCAGCCGGGTGGATTTCCAATCCAGTGTATACGCAGGTATTGGTTATCTTTTCTATTACCCTTATGCTTATTCAGATGGATCTGAAAACAACGGGGTACGGGTAAATGAAGGCTGGTATTATTTACGGCCCCTGATGACTGAAGGTACGGAAAATGCGTATGAAGAAACTTCCCTGATCGTTCCTTTGGGAATTAACGCCTCATTTACTTTTGCAAAAAAAATTAAGCTGGGGATAGACATCGGTTACCGCTTTACTTTTACGGATTATCTGGATGATGTAAGTACCGACTTCGCCTATGATGCGGAACTGCCCTTTAAGGAATCGGTGTATTTTTCAGATCGTCATACAGAAGCTTATGACCGGGGGGATATTTCCAGCGATGATGTTCATCCCGGGCATTATAGTCCCACCTCCATTAGAGGAAACCCGGACGATAACGATGGTTATCTCTTATTTCAGGCCAATATTTCCTACGTGATCAATATGGGTAGTTCCTTCACAAGATCGCGTTATAATAGCATTATTAATCGCCGTAGAAAACGGACCAAGTTCTAAAACATAACATTCAAGAAAGAAAGCCCCCCGACTAAGTCTGGGGGCTTTTCTTTATCCACTGCCCCAGCTTGCGCAAGGGCTTGAAAGTCAACGTAAAGGGGTACGGTTTTAAACCGTTGATCTTCCAGGCTTGCCGGTCCTGCCGGTTGGCCTTCAGCCGGTTGACCAGGCTGACATTGCTCATCCCCCCAAGCCGCATATTCACAATGGTACGGTTGAGATAGCAAAGGTTGATTTTGTGTTTATGAATAAAGCGCAACATCAGTTCATAATCCGCAGCGGTTTTCAATCCCAGATTAAACTTGCCATACTTTTCATAACACTCCTTTTTCACAAAAAAGGTAGGATGGGGCGGCATCCATCCGTAGAGGAATTTACCGTGGCGATAAGAGCCGGACCGCCAGTGGCGAACTACTTTATTAATATTTTTACTGTCCACATAGTTCAGGTCAGCGTACAACCCCTCGCAAATACCCTTCTTAAACCGCTTTACCACCTCTGTGATCACCTGCTCATCCGTATAAAAATCATCGGCATTCAGGATTCCTATGATATCACCGGTAGACAGCTCAATACCTTTATTGATAGCATCGTACATGCCCTGGTCCGGCTCCGAAATAATTTGGGCAATACCATCCTGGTATTTTTTTACTATTTCAAGGGTTTGATCAGTCGAATTTCCGTCAATAATGAGGTATTCTATATCCTTGTACTGCTGACTAACTACCGACTGAATGGTATCTTGAATGGTAGCAGCGCTATTGTAGCAGACGGTGATGATTGACACTAATATAGGTTGCATAGGAAAATGAAATATGTTATAAAAATTACAAAAGATTAAACTGTGATATCAAACCATAGATCTAAATTTCCCTTTCGTTCTTTAATTTTATCTTTTGAAGTATTAAGTTTAAGCAAGGTCTCCTCTTATTTACCTGTTTTCATCAGTTCAAATATTTAATTTTGCCACACCACAAATGTGATTGATCACACCCCCTATGGAAGTAAACAATTCTTTATATGACCATTCAGTACATCGGGTGGGTAAAAATAAACTGGTATATATGCTCTGGTATTTTGTGCATGCTTTATTTTTCACCAACTTACTGAATTTTTCTTCAAATTTTAAAATTGCATGCTTGCGTGCATTCGGGGCCAAAGTGGGGCATGGAGTAGTCATAAAACCCGGGGTAAAAGTAAAGTATCCCTGGAAACTTCAAATCGGAAATCATAGCTGGATAGGCGAAAATGTATGGGTTGATAATGTAGAAGATGTATTGATTGGCAATAATGTTTGCATAAGTCAAGGTGCGCTATTACTAACGGGCAGTCACGATCATACTTCAGTATCATTTGATTATTTATGTGGACCGATCACAATAGAAGATGGGGTATGGGTAGGAGCTAAAGCCATTGTAGGAAAGAACTTAGTATGTAAATCACATTGTATATTGGGAATAAATTCTGTAGCTGAACGAAACCTTGATCCGTATGTAATTTATAAAGGCAATCCCGCGGTTGCGGTCGCTAAAAGGCATATTCAAAAAAGATAGCATGGATACATACATTTCTATTATTAAAAAATATGTTCCTTCTTTTAAGGAGTCTAACATGGAAGAACCTTTTCGGGAAGCTGGAATCGATAGCATTGACCTGGTAACCATCAGAGTAGAATTAGAAAGCCTATTAGGTTATCGCTTTTCGGATAAGGATTGGCTGAACTTCGAAAATTTCTCAGAAATAGTTAAATTTTCAGAAAGTGCTCTGCCTTCACAAACCCACCAAGAAGAAACGGATCCAAACAACCCCTCTATAAAAAAGATCGTAGTGAATATGCCTCAGATGGCGCTGGAAGCACTTTCTGAAAACTGGTTATTTAAAGAGTTGGGCGGGTATCACTGGGAGAAATTATGTGAAGGATTAAATGAATCTTCTTTCAATCTGGCTGATGAGGTGGGAAATCGATTATACGCAACTTTTGTTAGAATTCGTATTTCGTGTACAGGGAATTTAAAAGCGTTTAAAGAGAATGATATTCTCAACCTAAATGGTGAGATGAGTCGTTATGGTGAAAGCATGTATTTTAGTACCATCCATTTAACGGGTGACAGAAAGGCCATCAAGGCTAATTTAATGACAACCTTTTCTATTCGCAACGAGACTGATAATACTAAACTTTCCAAGAGTCAGCCTGCAGGGGTGGTCAATAATATTGAGCCGTTTTCTTCCTTCCCGGATTTCGGAAATGAGTATCGTTTACTGAAAAAAGGTGAGTTAAAACTATTGGAATCTGGTAATTTCAAATTTGGAATTAAAAAGAATAGTGTATTTGAGACCACTTACGAATTGAATCCTTTCTACGATTTAAATGGGGTGAATTTATTATATTTTGCTGCTTACCCTGTTATCAATGATGTTTGTGAAGCCAGATATTTTAATTCTTTAAAACAGTTTGAAGGTAGGTGGGAACAAATTTACTATACGATGCATCGGGATGTCTTTTATTTTTCCAATTGTAATATTGATGAAGTCATATTATATAGATTGAATGACATTGAAAGACGAGCGGATGGCTCTTATATTTTACAAAGTGAATTATATAGAAAATCCGACAATGTGTTAATGGCTAAAATTTTTAGCGTTAAAACTCGTCTTTAGGGTTTATTGAAATGAAAATAACTGCCTGGTTGCCTCTATGTGCAATTCATCATTGATCTCGTTCAAGGCATACCGATAGCAATTTTCCCGTAATTCCCAATATTCATTTTGATCCTGTTTCAAATAGTATATGAGGGCCTCCTCCCATTCTTTCTTTTGAGACAATGGTATAACCACCCCAATTCCTTTTTCCTTTAAATTACGCCAAGGAGTATTCTCACTTAAGATCAATCCACATCCGGCTACTAATGCCTCCACAATAACATGACCGAAATTTTCATGTAAAGTAGGAAGAATAAAGAAATGATAGTTTGTGAGAGTCTCCTGCACCATCTTAGGGTTTAATTCCCCTTTATAACTAACAGGTAAATTGTAATCCTTAATTTGTTTCCTGCATTTAATCCAATATTTTTTATCTTCAATTGGCCCATAAATATCAAGTTGGATTCCTTTTCTATTCAAATTCTGTAATAAATCCAATATAAATTTTAGGTTTTTTTTGGGTGAAATTCGGGACAAAAACACCAGTTTCAACTGAAAAGGTTTCTTTGATATTTTAATTTTATTGATTTTGAAAGCGCTAATGTTAGCTGCGATTTTAAATTGAATTTCCTGCCCGATTACATTAGCGATATTCTTTCTTTCTATCTCATTAGTAGCGTGCCATAAGACTTGATTATATAGACCAGTTAGTTTGGCAAAAAATAGAAATATCCTTTTTTTCAGAGGTTTAATTGCTAAAGCTCCTTTGCCAAACATCCCCCTTGGGGCAATAATTATTTTAGGCTTTTTGTTTAATAATTTGATTAATATTAATGGGAGAATTGTAAAATGAAAAGAAAAGGCGCTATTAAAATAAACGACATCAATTAATTCATTTTCCAGGATGGTCTTAATGCTTTTAATACGTTGGCCAGTTTCCAAATAGATAATCTTATATTGAGGTGTAGTGAACCACTTATTCAGTTTAACATTTTGGAAAGAGGTTTCATCACCCTGATCCCTATCAGAAGTGATGATATGAAATTCATATTCTTGATGTAAAGTATTAACTATATTACTAATTGATTTAATAGGGCCACCAGCCTTAAATGCAGGTAGATACCAATCAATAAAAATGAAAACTTGCGGAATTTTCCTCATACTTCATAGGATCTAATGTAAATCACATCAATTGGAAAAATAGAATGACTAAATTGGCACTTTTTTAAAGTATATCTTTGAAAGCAATCCCTTTTAATAAGCCTCATATAACAGGCAAAGAAACTGATTATATCAAGGAGGCGGTAGAAAATCTTAAACTTTCCGGCAACGGGATCTTTACCCAGAAATGCCAGCAATTTTTTGAAAAGAGATTTGGCATTCATAAAGCGCTGCTAACTACCTCCTGTACCGATGCCCTGGAAATGGCAGCTCTGCTGCTGGACATTCAGCCAGGGGAAGAGGTGATCATGCCTTCCTATACCTTTGTAAGTACGGCGAACGCCTTTGTTTTGCGGGGAGCGAGAATCGTATTTTGCGATAGCCGGTCAGATCATCCGGGCATGGATGAAGAGTTGGTGGAAGAGCTCATTACGCCAAAGACCAGAGCCATTGTACCCGTACATTATGCAGGGGTTGCTTGCAACATGGAAAAGATCATGACCCTGGCAGAAAAGTATGAATTGTTTGTAGTTGAAGATGCCGCCCAGGCCATTGACAGTTACTTCACTTACTCAGATGGGAAACAAAAAGCCCTGGGCAGCATCGGGCATCTGGCTGCTTTCTCCTTTCACGAAACCAAAAATATCATCTCCGGAGAGGGAGGCTTATTGGCGATCAACGACCCTCAATTTAAAGAAAGAGCGGAAATTATCTGGGAAAAAGGCACCAACCGCTCGGCCTTCTTCCGGGGGGAAGTGGACAAATACGGCTGGGTGGATGTAGGCTCTTCCTTCCTGCCTTCGGAAGTGACCGCGGCTTTTTTATGGGCGCAACTTGAGAATCTTGAGGTTATACAATCTAAGAGGAAAAGCATTTGGCAGCAGTATAGCGAAAATATAGTCGACTATAAGATTCCTCAAATTCCTGCTTACGCCACCAATAATGCACATATGTATTACCTGGTTTGTGGTAACCTCGAAGAAAGAACCGAGCTGTTGCAGTGGCTTAATAATAAAAAGATAAATAGCGTTTTTCATTATCTCTCTTTACACAAGAGCCCGTTTTATGCACCCAAATACCAGGGCATGGACTTACCAAACTGCGATCATTTTAGTGAATGTCTGCTGCGTTTGCCTCTATACTACGACCTGGAATCTGCTCAAGTAAATTATATTTGTGATTTAATCACGCAACACCAAACAGAGAAGGTTTGAAGAAAGCCCTGATCACCCAATCCAACTACATTCCCTGGAAAGGCTATTTTGACGCCCTGGCCCTCTGCGACAGTTGGGTGGTATTTGACGAAATGCAATACACCCGGCGCGACTGGCGCAACCGCAACAAGGTTAAGACCTCGCAGGGACCGAAGTGGTTAACCATACCAGTTGAAGTGAAAGGCAAGTATTATCAAAAGATCAATGAGACCAAAGTGGCCGATAGTAAATGGTCGCAGTCCCATTGGGGATTAATTAAACAATCCTATGCCAAAGCACCCTTTTTTTCAGCTATTTCAGAGTGGTTGGAGCCGCTTTACAGGCAATGCAAGCTGACTTACTTAACAGAAATAAATCTGTATTTTATAAAAGCTATTAATTCGTATTTAAATATAGATATCGAGCTCCATCATTCAAAGGACTTTACCTTAACCGATCACAAAACTCAACGTTTGATTGATATTTGTAAAGAAATTGGGGCCACTGACTATTATACCGGTTCTGCAGCTAAAAATTACATGGAAGAGGAGTTGTTTCGCAAAGAAAATATCAAACTGCATTATCTGGATTATTCAGGATACCGGGAATATCCTCAATTGTATGAGCCGTTTACCCACGAGGTAAGTATTCTTGACCTTTTATTTATGGCCGGCCCGGATAGTCGAAAGTACATGAAGCATTAAGGAAGATGATGATATCCGTGATAAGTCCCGTATATGAAGCGGAAGAAATAGTGGCAGAGCTTGTAAAGCGAATCAGTGAAGAATTACAACCCCTCACAGAGAAGTATGAGATCATATTGGTGGAGGATGGCAGTAAAGATAACTCCTGGCAGGAAATTCAGGCAGCCTGTGCCACAGATTCCAGGATAAAAGGGATGAAACTGAGTAAGAATTTTGGTCAGCATTATGCCATTACCGCAGGGCTCGAAGTGTGTTCCGGTGAGGTAGCCATTGTGATGGATTGTGATCTTCAGGATGACCCGATCTACCTGAAAGATCTATGGCATGCTTATAAGGAAGGATACGACATAGTTTATACCCAAAAAATTGAACGGAAACATAGTTGGTTTAAGAATATTACAGCCAAGACCTTCAATGTCATTTTCAATTATCTGGCAGAAAATAAAGAAGAAGAGGGGCACGATAATGTTGGGGCGTACAGTTTGATTTCCAGAAAAGTGATCAACGCCTTTTTGCTTTTCAATGATTACCGTCGCCATTATCTCATGATCCTCCGATGGCTCGGTTTTTCATCCACCTACATATCGATTGAACATCAGCAACGATATTCCGGGAAGAGTACTTATCGATTTTCAAAATTGATCAATCATGCCATTGATGGCTTAACCTCCCAATCAGATAAAATTTTAAAGGGTACTGCTTTATTGGGCTTTACCTTATCTACCCTATCCTTTCTGGCAGCCTTTATTATTGTGGTGCGTGCTTTAATCGATCCGTTCCGTCCTGGCTGGGCCAGTCTGGCAGTTTTGATCTTGTTTGTAGCCGGCCTGATCATATCCAGTGTGGGGATCCTAGGCATATATATTGGGAAGACATTTGAACAAACCAAACAACGGCCTCTTTATATTGTAGAAAAAAAGGTGAATCTGTGACCATAAAAACTAAATCAACCAATGCCTTTCAGACTCAAGCCATATACTGAAAGAAATCAAACATACATCTCTGAAATAACTAAGCCCCGACAAAAGACTTATTTTCATGAACCGATCAAAGGAAATTTTAAAGACCGTAGATAAATATTACACCTCCAAGGTCAATACCCTGGGAGCTACAAGTGAAGGGGTTGATTGGAATGGCCCGGACTCTCAGTACCTCAGATTCAAGATACTAAGTGAAGTAATTGCAGAAAATAAGGTGAGCATTTTAGATTATGGATGTGGTTATGGAGAATATATCAATTACCTCAATAGTCAGGATCTGGAATATGCCTATACGGGGTATGACATTTCGAAGGCCATGATCAAACAAGCAAAAGAAAAATTTCCCGGAAAAGAATATATTTTCACCTCCCATCCAGAAGAACTGAAGCAGTATGACTACGCCATCGCCAGTGGCATATTTAACGTAAAGAATGAAATTAATGATAATGAGTGGCAAGATTTTATTCTTTCTGAATTAAAGAAGCTGGATATGCTCAGTCAGAAAGGATTCTCTTTTAATGCCTTAACCACTTATTCGGATAAGGAATTCATGAAAGAATATCTGCATTACGCTAATCCACTATTGCTTTTTGATCACTGCAAAAAACATTTTTCCCGCAACGTAGCATTATTGCACGATTACGGATTATATGAATTTACCATAATAGTAAGGAAATGAAAAAACTTATCATCTTTGGCTACGGAGATATAGCCCAGCTTGCTTATACCTATTTCCAACAGGACAGTAAGCATAAAGTGGTAGCTTTTACCTTGGATAAGGAGTATATCAAAGAAGAACAGTTTGAAGGACTCCCGGTAGTTCCTTTCCAGGAGATAGAACAACAGTATCCCCCTGATGAATATAACATGTTCATTGCCTTAAGCTATACCGAAATGAACAAATTAAGGGCTCGAAAGTACCATGAGGCAAAAAAGAAAGGCTACCATCTGGTGAGTTATGTAAGTTCCAGATGCAGTTATCTGAGTGCGTACGCATGTGGTGATAACTGTTTTATTTTTGAGGATAATACCATTCAGCCTTTTGTTAAAATAGGCAATAACGTAACCATCTGGAGCGGCAACCACATCGGGCATCATTCAGAAATCGAGGATCATAATTTCATTAGTTCGCATGTGGTCATTTCGGGACATTGCCGGATCAAGCCTCATTGTTTTTTAGGGGTAAACTCTACTATAGGCCATCAGGTAACCATTGCAGAAGAAACCCTGGTGGGTGCCGGGGCCTCTATCACAAGAAACACCGAAGCCAAAGCCATCTACGTGCCTGCCAAATCTGTGAAACTTGATAAGACATCAGATCAGGTAAAACTATGAAGGGCTGGCGAAAAATCCAGCATATTTTTGTCGCAGACAAGCAGAGCGACTGGATGTACAGCCACGCTTCCAATCCCGTGCTTAGTCATATGGAAGGAACAGAGGCCTCCATTTACTTTTCTTGCCGCGATAAAGAAGGCAAAAGTCATATTGCTAAACTAAGGTGCGATCTTGAGAACACGTTTGAAATAACCTATCTCTCCGAAACTCCGGTATTATCTCCCGGCCCTCCCGGTAGTTTCGATGATTCAGGGGTGGTGATGGGGTACCTGATCACCATAAATGAACAGCCGCATTTGTATTACCTGGGTTGGAACCTGAAAGTTACTGTGCCCTGGTTAAATACCATCGGTCTGGCACAATGGGACCCTTCTAACCGTAAATTCAAAAAATACAGCCGGGCCCCCATCATGGATCGCAGTGATGAAGATCCCTATTCCATCTCCTACCCCTCCATTTTAGCTGAAAACGGAAAATACCGCATGTGGTACGGCTCGAACTTAATGTGGGGAAAAGACCCACGCAGTATGCAACATGTAATTAAATACGCTGAATCTACTGATGGGATTCACTGGCAGCGAACCAATAAAATTGCCCTGACCCACCAACATCTGAATGAATATGCCTTATCAAAACCCTGGGTAATTTATGAAGAGGGTATTTATAAAATGTGGTATTCTTACCGGGGTAAAGGCCCCATAGATGCCTATCGAATTGGCTATGCAGAGTCAAGCAATGGGCTGCATTGGATACGGAAAGACGAACAGGCCGGAATTGATGTTTCCCCGACAGGATGGGATAGTGAAATGATCAGTTATCCTTGTGTTTTTCATTACCGCAACAAAAAATACATGTTATATAACGGGAACGGCTATGGCAAAGCAGGCTTTGGGATAGCGGTCTGGGTTTAAATATTGACTACCTAAGAATAATCCCCTTTAGCCTTCCTTCTCTATCTCCTCATACAATTGAATATATTGGGAGGCTATGTAGGAGAGGTTAAACCGTTTGATATTCTCACGTCCTTTATATATGAGTTTGATCCTCAATTCATCCTCTTCTATGATCTTAAGAACTCCTTCCTTGATACTTTGCACACTGAAGGGATCGATAAAAAGGGCACCTTCACCGGCAATTTCCGGCATGGAAGCCACATTGGAAGTGAGTACCGGGCATCCCATGGCCTGAGCCTCAATTATCGGCAAGCCAAATCCTTCGTAAGTGGAAACAAAAGCTAGGAGATCGGCAGCTTGATAGGCTTTTATAATTTCTGTTTCACTCACATTATCATCATATTTCAAATCAACTCCCATAGCTGATGCGTGCTGCAACATATTTTCTTGGGGTTTACCAATTACTTTTAGAGTACAGGAGATATCTTTTAATGCAAAAAGTAATCGCGCAAGATTTTTATTAGGTTTTACTCCCAGGTGGAGTATGGTCGGTTTACTTTTATTGAATTCTTTGCTGTTAATGGGGGACTCAGAGATGGTTAATGGATTGTACACTATTTTTATAGGGGTTTTATAAGGACCCAAAGATTGGATTTCATGCTTGCTGAATTCCGAAATCGTAGTAATCAGGCGAGCATTCCTGATGGGGAGATCAAACCAAAGCTTTTTAAAAATCCATTGCCGGATACCTTTTTTGCGCTTTAGTGCTTCAATATCGTGAATGGTTAAAATCGCCTTCTTAAAAGGGAACCAAAGTAAGTAATGATCGTGACCCGTAACATGGATAACTTTATGCCGGTATTTCCATAAGGCTACAATATTCCCTATTCTATTCCTTATTCCTTTACTGAAATATGGCAGGTATTTTTTTTGAGTGTTTAAATGGGGTTCAAGTTTTTCAAAAACCTTTTCAATACTGTGAAACTCCCGCTTAGGCTTACGAAAAACCAAAATTCTATTTTGCATATCTGTAGCCGGTAGGAAGTAAGTTATATCCTAACCAGGATATAATCGTTTGAAGGAAAATAAAAAATAGAAAAGATTTTAATAAGTGATTCACTATTTTGATCAGATCGGTTTCCGCTTTAATTACCTGGAAAAAGAACAATAGCAACCACAGCAGTATTATAGGTGATCCACTGCCTACTACCGTTTCTAATAACTTAATGAAACCAGCTAAAAATAAGCCATACAGAAACATGGCCAACCACCCACCACTCTTTCCATAGTTGGCATAAAATTCTCCAATAGTAGAAAGTCCCATAGAGGTTCCTTCCACAATATCAATACCTGAAATTTTTCGAAAATTCTGTAAGGCATCTTCCGCCCCCTTTTTTTCCGGAAATAAGAACCTGGGAAGAACAGCCGCTTCAACAGCCTCCCGAATAGTTTCTCCTTTTAAAAAATCCTGATTTTTCGGTACATTATCCATCACTTTGCTAATGATCCATCCTTGATTGAGGCGGGTATTGACCTGACTTTGTTCTTCCAATTCCTTGTTGTGATTCAAATTGACTGAATAAACAGTTGGATCCTTAGGAGCGAATTCCTCTTCAAGCACTTTCATAAAGGCGGAAATAGTGCTTACATTGCCTCTGGATTCCCAGATTATGGTACGGTATTCTGCTTTTACCAATTGGATTATGTACAAGGTACTAAATCCCAGACTTATAATTACTACTTTATAAAAAAATGTGGTTTTTTCCGAGAACAACAGAAAGACCAGAAAAACCGCGGTGATGATCATATCATGAAACAGGCCAGAGCGCAGGGAATTGATAAAAAGAAACAAGAAAGTAATACCGAAAATGGTATACTTTCGGTGAGGGAATAGAAGCATGAAGTGAGCGGCAGCTATGTAGATTAATAGATTCGCCAGATAAAAAATAAATTTTAACTGAGGTATCTGGAAATATCCGGAAGCAAAAAAGGAAACTAGCCCTATACCCAATATTATTTTGGAAATTTTAAGCATTTCACTCCTATTCTCTGTTACAAAATTTCTAACATGCCACAAATTATAAGTTTGATTGAACAATTTTAATCCAAAATAAAAAAGGATTACGCCAGGCACTACGTAAGCCATGTAAGTAGCTTCCTCCACATACATATAATATTTATAATGTACCTTGCCAATGTTATAACTTATTTTCGCACCTACGATCCATTGAGAGGATGCTAAGACCACCATTAATTCTTTTAAAGGCAGTATTTTTCCGATCTTATTGATAAACGACAAAGTGATCCAGATACTAAAACTCAGGCCTACCGCAGTGATGGGGAGATAACCCAGGATCAAGATAAATAGGACAAAGGCGAGGGCGGCAAATAAAAGAGAAAATACCTGGAACTGATTTGAATTGATCAAGATGGATAAGCTATAATTTCACGGAAAGGGCTAAAGATAATCAGCATTTTAAAAATTGACCTACCTAATTCTTTAAAGGAAACCCATTTATAAATTGATTGAAAGATTGAATGTTCCGTTTTAGGGAGTAGTTTATATTGATGGCATGGAGAGATCTTGTTCGTTGATTTTGAAAATTTTTCTTTCCGGCCTCCAGTATCAGTTGATGCATTTGCTTCTTTAGTTCCCTGATATTTCCTGCCGGAAATACTTTACCGGTGTATTGATCGATCAGATCCGGAACACAGCCACAGGCATCTGAAACTATGGCAGGTAAACCGGCTGCAAAAGCCTCATTCACCACCAGTCCCCAGGTCTCACTGTCCGAACTTAGTACAAGGCAATCTGCAGCTGCATAACTACTTCGAAGTTCCTGTTGGTTTTTAAAACCGCTCAAGGTTATTTGGGGTAGGTCAGTCGTAATTTCTTTCACTTCCTTAAACAAAGGGCCTGTTCCTACCATTACTAAGTTGATTTTGTGCTTCAGGTCTGGCTGATCTACAAGCAACTGACGGAATGCTTGCACCACATCCACAGGTCGTTTAAGGGGGATGAATTTTCCTACCCATAAAAAGGTGAAATGACTACTCTGGCGAGCATTTTCCACTTGCCAGAATTCCTGGTCCACGGCATGGGGGGAAAAAATGATCTTGCGATCAGGAACGTCATAGTAGTGTAAATATTCCCGATTTCTTTGTCCTACCGATAAAAAAGCATCAAATTGACCGAGGAAAAAAGGGTAATAGAGCTTTTTAACCAGCTTCTTCCATAGCGGAAACCTGGATTTTAATATTGAATCACCTCTTACAGCTATCGGAATTTTATATTTTTTGCAATAATGTAAGGCTTGTCGGTACATTTTCAAATGCCAGCCAAAAGTGACTACATGTGTAGCTCCAAAGGATGATAAAGCATGACCTATAGCGGGGGTATTGCAACCATCAAATTTCGAAGAAGTAGGTTTGGAAGCTACATTTTCCAGTAGTTCATATTCATATCCACTTAAAAGGTCAAGGTCCCATTCAAAAGCTTCACCGAATCCCGCTTCCCCTTGTTGCTGGGCATTTGGTATAAATCCATAAAAGACTTTTAAATCAATTTCCTTCGCGAGTATCTTGAACAAAGGTGAATAATACTGAATGGGATGTGAAACAACAATAGCTAATTTTTTCATTATCTGGTGTTTCAGATCACTTTATCAATGGCATTGATCAATTTTGTGGCAGAAGTTTTTGCACTGTAGGCCTGCAGGGGTAGCAGCTCCGGATCCCATTTTTTCGCGTTTATATACGCTTCCAGAGTGGTAAATATCTCCTTCAATAGTTCATCCTCCGCTTTATTTTCCTCGTATTTTACCAGGTACTTATCGGCCTGGCAGTTCCGGAGAATCTCAACTGCTGAACTGGATTGATGAAAAATGGCAAATAAAGGCCGGAGACTTAGCAGGGATTGAAAAATCTTGGATGCGGTATAATGCCTTTCAGTACTCCCCAACACCATCACCCCTTTGGCCTGGTTTAAAAAATACAGTACATGCAGGAAGGGAAAACGCTCATTTATCTCCTTCACAATATGCGAAATACCGTACTCCCTGGCGTATGTCTTTATTTGCTTACCGGAATAAGTGCCGGTTCCCAGGAAATAAACCATTCGGGATTTCGGCCACTTCCCTTTTTTATGCAGGGCTTTTATGG
>CAZBIF010000005.1:32925-34920 GCA_964492055.1 uncultured Flavobacteriales bacterium | reverse complement strand
AAAGGCCTGGTGCAAAACCTGCAGGAAGAATGGGGAGCATTCCAGGCTGCTCTATTCGTAGACTCAGCGCCCGTACTTGACCGGGCCTGGGCCAGAAAGTGCGGACTTGGCTGGATCGGCAAAAACAGCATGCTGATCAACAAATCCCGGGGTTCTGATTTTTTTATTGCCAATTTATTCCTGGATATTGAGTTGCAAGCCGATGACGCAATCCGGGATTATTGTGGTAGTTGTACCCGTTGCATAGATGCTTGCCCTACCGATGCGATCTTACCCAACCGTACCCTGGCCTCAGAGCGTTGTATATCTTATCTGACTATAGAGTACCGGGGAGAACGCATTGATACTCACTATAAAGATAAAATGGAGGATTGGGTATTTGGCTGTGATATATGTCAGGATGTGTGTCCCTGGAACCGCTTTGCTGAACCTACAGGGGAAAAGGAATTTTTTCCCTCCCTGGATCTTTTAAATATGAGCAGGGAAGCCTGGAAAGAAATAGATCGGGAAAGGTTCAATGAATTATTTAGAAAATCTGCGGTAAAAAGAACCAAATACACTGGGCTAAAGCGAAACCTGGATTTTGTTATGAAAGGGACTCAAAAGCTTCCACAATAGCTTCTTTGTGCATGTGGCCGAAGTTTGCCAGGCACCAGGTCTTCAACATTAAACTTTCTTTAGGTTTTAGCCACCTTCTGGTTTTTAGTAGTTCTTTTTTGAAAAGTCTTCGATCAAAACTCACTTTAGTGAGTACCTTTTTGCTTAATTCATACATGGTAGACGCTTCAAATTTGGGAGCATCAAGGTACGAAAAAATAGATCAACTCCAAATGAAATTAAAATTAAGAAATTAAGAATTTCCCCAGCGATAGGAATCTATCTGTAAACCAATTAAATCGATCACCCGGTCAGTCACAGTTTTGGCCAGTTCTTCGAAATTTTTTGGCTGACTGTAAAAAGAAGGAGTAGCCGGACAGATAATACCACCTGCGTGGGTTACCCTTTCCATGTTTTGAATGTGGATCAGATTGAGGGGGGTGTCCCGGCAAACCAAAACCAGTTTACGCCTTTCCTTGAGCATCACATCGGCGGCACGGCAGGTAAGGTCATCCGAAATACCTGTAGCGATCCTTCCCAGGGTACCCATGCTACAGGGTATAATCACCATGGCCTGATAGCGCGCAGAACCCGAAGCAAAGGGGGCGTAAAAATCCTGTTTATCATAAAAGGTAAATGGTAAATCCTTGTATGCCTGATCACCTAATTCATGTTGCCAGACATCTTTGGCATTTTTCGACATGACAATGCCCACCGTTTCAATTTGTTCCTTTAATTGAAGCAATGTATCTAAAAATACCCTGGCATATAAGGAACCCGAGGCACCGGAAATGGCTACTACTAATTTCAGTTTATCTGCCATAGAAAAGGTAACGAAAGGTGAAACTCAGATAGTTGTGGTATAATCCGCTGTCAAACCAGAATTCCGCTTCACTATCATACTCCCGGAAATGAATGGCAGAATTACTGTATCGCCAGTTCATAATCAGGTTGTCGGTAAAATTGAAATTGATGCCGATCAGCAATCCTACATCAAAATTATTCAATTGATTGGTCTCCGGTGGGATCTCGAAAGGCCCGTTCTCATCTTCGAAATAGGTATTGATCAACTGCCCGTAATACAAACCACCTTCAAAAGTAAAATTATTGTGATCCGTTTGTACCATTACAGGAATGTCAATATAGTTGGTGCGCATAAGGAAAAAATCCGTATCCCCTTCATCCGTGCGGGGATTGCGACGGCTGCCTTTCTGGCTGTAATTGATCTCCAGTTGCAGGTCTAAAGCTTCAGAAATATCTACATTGCTGTAAACCCCAACCAGCACCCCTGCTTTATTGAACCCGCCATAGCCATCCCCTGATACCTGAGAGGCATTGACCCCCGCCAGGATGCCGGCCTGAAAACGCTGCGCCTCCACAGATAGAGTGAGAGAATAA
>CAZBIF010000005.1:31777-32856 GCA_964492055.1 uncultured Flavobacteriales bacterium | reverse complement strand
TTTGCATGCGCCGTTTACCAATGGTTTAAAGGTAGGGTTTATTTATTCCAGATAAGCGGCATTGGCCTGAATTACTTCAAAGGATTGCTCATCCGAATTAAATATAAACGCAACGCTTTCCAGGTCCTGTACCTTCCAGCCTTCTTTAAAAGTGGTGATAAACTGATAGGAAATGGGATCGTTTTTACTGGCTTCTCCTAAAGGTGTTCCGTAGGAACCGTTCACTACCTTTCTCAATACGTGTCGATGATCGTAATTTTCAATTACTTTGTTACCATCCTTTTGCCAGTCGATGATGTGGTCTTCCACCAGGTAAAGTTGCAAATTATAGGCTTCTGAAAGCGATTGTTTCCAGCTGATATCGATTTGAACCCGTACCACATCCAGAGAGGCATTCACATAATTGGTAAGGGCTAGTTCAGCTAAAGGTGCTTCATTTCGCACGGCATTTATTTGATTGCCCCAATTGTCTTTTCCGCTCACCCTGCCATTGAGGCGGTTAACCATGCCTGTAGGGTAACCTGCTACCTGAAATTGCCTCAGGTATTCCTCCCCGTGGGGGGGGACGCGAAAATCCGTATTGTATCGTATGCCCGGGGGAGGTTCCGGGGTGGCAAAGTCACCGGCGTGAATACCCACCGGGATCAATTGATCTCCATAAATGCTGTCCAGCCGCATAATTTCCCTCGTCCCATCCGGGCAAAAAATACATTTGTGGCCGGTAAATTCCTCAAGTAAAATAAAGCGTTCATTGGCATTATCCGGGGCTTCTATGGTATCCCATTCAGTACTTTCAATAAAGTCACGTAAAGCAGCAGTGTCGGTAATATTTAAAGAAGGATCTACCACGTATTCCGTTTCCCCGTCCAGGGTGAAGCTAAGACCGCGGCCTTCCGGGAATGGATCATCTACTTCATCGCAGGCAGTAGTGAATACCACCATAAGCAGCAAATAATAAACGTATTTTCTGAAAATGTCCATTTTAAAAACTACTAGTCACCGAAAGGTAAAGTCCGCTGGAAGCAGGTACTACCCGGCACACTCCCCCTACACAAAATATGCCAGCCCGCTGCCGCCCG
>CAZBIF010000005.1:30168-31760 GCA_964492055.1 uncultured Flavobacteriales bacterium | reverse complement strand
CCACCGTTGATGTACCCGCCAGATACGTTATAATAGTGGATCTGCTTTATGTCCACAGGATTACCGAAATTATACTGATCCAGCACGGCAATAAACCAGTGGGGAGAATAGGTATATTCCAATAAGACCGTAGCCCAGTCACCATTGTCTTCATCAGTCAGGAGGGTTTGTATTTCCGTGCGCAACGCTTTGCGGATGGAAAATTTATAGGTCAGGTCAGCGATCCCCACATTTGCATAAATAAGGGGAGCCCCGGGTTTTCCTTCAATTACATCCTGGTTATATACCAGATTGGCGTAGGTAAATTTTCCCTTGATCTTTTTATTGAATTTTTTAGTCAGCTGCACATTGAAATCCTTAAAAAAAACTTCCCCTACTTCAAAAAAATCAGAGCGATATCCTATGCGGTTGGTCAGGTCATCGTTCAATTCCACCGTATCTATATTGTTGGCGGTAGAGTAATTTACCTGAATATCCATGCCGTTTTCTCCTCCCAGTAAGGTTCCTTTGTCGAACTTATAGATCAGGTCGGCCTGAAAAGCCACTTCCCCGTTTAACTGGGTGGCATAAGGATAAAGGGTGGCAAGCAAATTATAGGTATGCTGCTTGGTCAGGGCCGGCAAAAAATTGATCAGCAGGTTTTGCTGCCCTTCGGTACGGTCGGAGCGAAAGCTGAAATTTTCATTGCGCTTGGCCGCGAGTAATAAACCAAAGCCCTTGCGGGAATAGGTGGTCTGGATGAATAAAGCTTCCCCATCCTTATAAATAAATCCGTTATCAGAAGAAGGATCATTGATCTTGTAGGCATATTCTGTATTGAGGTTGATAGCGCCCCGGTTGATATTAATGCGTCCTGAAAATGCCCCCACATTTTCTGGTAACACGTACCGGTTGTCATTATCTGCCTGGTACTTACTTACCATACTTCCACCTAAGATGATCCGGGTCTTACTTTCGTTTAATGCACTAAAGGCATCATTCAGATAGATCTCCCCGTCCAGTCCGCGTACAATACCTTCCCCGTAATCAAAAAAGATCCGTTGCTTACCAATGAGTCCGGTCAATAAAATACCTTCTTTGATCTTGTATTTTATTCGTACTCCATCCAGGGCATTGTCATATCCCAATCCCCTTTCTTCATAGGCTCTTAAAATCAACCCGTTGCCAAATTGCTCATAGAAATTTCCTACGGTCACAGAAAGCCGGTCCTTGGTAAAGGAGGCGAAGCGGTAAGCTATGCCGCTACCGCGGTAACCTACCGGATAGCCGAGTAAGGGATTTAAATAACTTTCGTAACGGATACCTGCACTGAAGGGGCCGTTGGAATAAATAAGATTTAAAAAGGCATTGGAAAGGACTTTTTCATCTACCTCCTGGGCACCGATCAGGGTATCCTCTTCGTAGTACTGCATGTCTACCTGAAAATTCCCCCTGATTTCCCCTTGACCAATTACTTCATCGAAGCTTTGGGAAAAAACCGGATAGATTGAAAAAAGAAATAGGAAAAAGGTGAAAAGTTTATGCAGCAAGCACTTCATGAAAAATAAAATGAGCGCAAGTTTACTCTATTTTTTCGCCGGCTGCAAGTTTCT
>CAZBIF010000005.1:21582-30153 GCA_964492055.1 uncultured Flavobacteriales bacterium | reverse complement strand
ATTCATCGCCTTCAGAATAGGAATTATGCTGCCACACCACTTCTCCATTGCCATCTACTAAAAAAGTGTGGGGTACGTTATTGACACCCATGGCGCGTTTGAAATCACCGTTCGGATCAATATAGATGTCATATTCCCAGCCTTTGCCATTAACGTAAGGGGCTACCTTGGCCATGTTTCGGGTATCGTCAATGGACATGGCCACCAGTTTGACACCGGTTTCGTCCACCCAGTCTTCATACATTTCTGCTATGTTGTTCAGTTCCCTCTTGCAGGGGCTGCACCAGGTTGCCCAGAAGTTTATGATGATTGGCTTGCCATCGTTGGTGATGTCTACCGTATTGAATTTGGAGCCATCCATTTTTTGAACGGTAACCGCCGGGATCTTGCCTTTTTGATTTTGGCTGAAGGCGGTGAAGGTGAATAGGATAATTGCAATTAAAAAGATGTGTTTTTTAGCTATCATGTGGAGTAGGTTAAGATAAGGCCTGCTAAATTACAAATTCGGTACCAATTCTTTAATTACCTTTGTATTTCAGCTATGATTGGAATAAGATCTTTAATTTTTCTGGGATTCATTTTGGCAAATAACTTTTTGTCGGCTCAGAATATCCAGATATATGATAAAAAAGATCAATTAGTCAATAACGATACGTTTGTTTTTAACGTCGCAATAGATACCTTGGCCTTTTTTGCTGGTGATTTTGAAAAAAAGGATTTTGCTTTCATAGTGAATAACAGTTCCAGCTCTATGACAATCCGGCTGGAACGAATCGAAATTTCTCCCATTCCCAATACATTTGATTATTTATGCTGGGGGAATACCTGTTTCAATAAAGTGAAGGCCTTTAGTCAGCCGGTATGGGATGTAAATGACGAAATTAACGTAGCCCCGGGTGATACGGCTGGAGGCTTTGGCCTGGTGGTTTATCTGGATCATCAAAAACAAACCGGACAGGCGCTTTATAAATATAGATTTTACAATAAAAACAATCCATTAGATACGGCAACAATTTACGTCAAGTATTTGGTGGATTTTAAGGATATTGGAATTGAACTGTACCGGGATGAGGAAATCATAAATGGAGATACTATCTTGCGCTCCCTCACCATTGATACTACCAGTTCTACCGTACTAACAATGGAAGATAGCATTGTTTCCCGCATTGTCAACTACTCTGCTTCTTCCCGTACAATTGGGTTAAGAAGGATTTACTTAGGAAATGATTCTACTCTCACGGATGGTTTTTGCTGGAAAGACAGTTGTCTTAGTGGAATTGAAAGTTCATTGAGCGATAGCATAATTCATCCGCAGATCATTAATACACCGGTGAACAGTATTGTCCCCGGGAGCCGGTTTGCATTCTCTTACACCCCCCGCCAACCGGGAAATCATTTATTTGAATACCGTTTTTTTGATATAAATGATCCGTCATTTCATGCTTCTTTATATGTGAATTTTAATGTAAAAGCCTTACCCCCATTCAGCAGTAACAACCTTCTTTTGCTGACTTCAGATAACCAAATGCTCTCCGATGACACCCTGGTTTTCAACCACGATGTGGATACCTTGCTCAACCTGGATCTGTTTGAATACCAAAGCAGGCTGAAACTAGTTAATAACTCCCCTAATTTTATGAAAGTCGTGCTACGGCGTGAAGTTACCCAAGCCTTGCCGGAAGTTGAAGACTACCTTTGCTGGGGGAGTATGTGTTACCTGCCGGTTAAAACGGATTCGGTGACTTTCTGGAACATTCCCGACACCTTGCAGATAGCACCGGGAGACACCATTGATCAGTCTTTGTGGCTGTTTCTCAAACCTCAGGACCAGGTAGGGGAACTCACCTTCAGATATCGCATAATCAACCTGAATGATCCGGATATCAGTTCATTCTTTTACCTGAATTATAATCTGAATTACAAAGAAGAGGGCTTCGAATTATGGGATAGGGTGGACAATTCCCTAAAGGATGATACCTTACTGTATAAAGTCGCTGTTGATTCTACGGATCAGGATTATATTTTTACTTCCCCGACTGTAATCCGTGTATTGAACTATGCCTCCGATACTGTGAAAATAGGGGTGAAACGCAAAGTGGTAAGTGGAATAAGCGGGGTGGAAGATGAGTTTTGCTGGCTAACTAATTGTTCAGGGTATAATCCAATCACAAAATTGAGTGAAAAAATAGAGGGAGGGCAATTAATTAACCCCCTGACTATTGTTGATGGTGATAACAGTTTACAGATCCACATCAAACCCAATATTAATTACGGCAAGGTCACTTACCAATACACTTTTTACGATCTTTCGGATACTGCCAAATCCTCCTCCCTCTACTTCCAATTTGACTTGCAGCGCATAACCTCCCTGCCCAAGATAAAAGCAGCTGCAGATTTTAAGTTATTCCCCAATCCTGCCACGGAAGCAGTAACTATTCAAACTGCCCCTCAGTATAAAGGTGAAAGCTACCTATTGGAAGTAAGGAACCTCTTGGGGGAATTGGTACATCGACAATCGATAAATGGACAAAGCACCTTAGAGGTAAGTGATTTTACTCCTGGTATATACTTCCTGGGTGTGTATGAAGGGCAGAGGGCTATCGCCATCCGGAAATTGATCGTCCGATAAGCCTTTTAACTCATTAGCTGTCCTTTGATCCGGGCCAGACCTGCACTTGCCGTATCGGCAATTACCTTCCAGTTCCTGCCTAGGTTAAAATCACGGGCATTCGGGTCGATCAAATAGCAATCTGCTTCATTTGAAACGTAGTGAATTAGGCCTGCAGCAGGATAAACATTCAGGGAGGTGCCGATGACAATAAAAATCTCGGCAGTGGATACGATCCCATAGGCTACTTCCATCATGGGCACTTCTTCCCCGAACCACACCACATGAGGCCTTAGCTGATATCCTTTTTCGCACTTTTCCCCCAGCTCAAGTTCGGCTTTGGTACATTCATATACCAGATTCATATCGTGTTCGCTCCGTACCTTCATCAACTCCCCATGCAAATGCACTACTTTTTTTGATCCTGCCCGCTCGTGCAGATCATCGATATTCTGGGTGATGATGGTTACTTCGTACTCATTCTCGAGTTCTGCCAGTAAATGATGAGCCTTATTGGGGTTAGCTTTAAGAAGTTGCTGCCGGCGCATGTTGTAAAACTTAAGTACCAGGGCCGGGTCTCTCTGCCAGGCTTCCGGGGTGGCTACTTCACTTACGTTGTAATTCTCCCATAGCCCGCCGTGGTCACGAAAGGTTTTCAGACCGCTCTCCGCACTCATTCCGGCCCCGCTGAACACCACTAATTTTTTCTCTTTCACAAGCTAAATTTTTAGGGATAAATCCCCGTTTTTTATGCAATCGACAATGCTTACTTTTATCAGCCCTAAATTAACAATATGGCTGAATCCAGGAAGCAGTTAGAGGCATTAGATTATCATGCCGAAGGAAAACCGGGTAAAATAGAGATAAAGCCAACCAAGCCTTACAGTTCTCAACGCGACCTTTCACTGGCGTATTCCCCCGGGGTGGCGGAGCCTTGTAAAAAGATTGCCGAAGAAAAGGAACTGGCTTACAAGTATACTACCAAAGGCAATCTGGTAGCGGTGATCAGTAATGGAACAGCGGTTTTGGGTTTAGGGGATATCGGTGCCCTGGCTTCCAAACCAGTGATGGAGGGCAAAGGATTGCTCTTTAAGATCTTTGCCGACATCGATGTTTTTGATATTGAAGTTGACTGCAAGGATGTAGATGGTTTTGTGGCAACGGTAAAAGCCATTTCACCCACATTTGGAGGGATCAACCTGGAAGATATTAAAGCCCCGGAGTGTTTTGAGATTGAAGAACGGCTAAAAAAAGAGCTTGATATTCCCATTATGCACGATGATCAGCACGGTACGGCAATCATTTCATCCGCTGCCTTGCTCAATGCCCTTGAAATTGCCAATAAAAAAATAGGGGAGGTGAAAATTGTGGTCAATGGAGCAGGTGCTTCGGCCATGGCCTGCATTAATTTATACGTTTCCCTGGGCGCCCGCAAGGAGAACATTATCATGCTCGACAGCAAGGGGGTTATCCGCAAGGACAGGAATGACCTCAATCAATTCAAACAGGAATTTGCCACCACCAAGGATCTAAGTACACTGGAAGAAGCCATTAAAAAAGCGGACGTTTTTCTGGGTTTATCCAAAGGTAATGTACTTTCCAAAAAAATGGTGAGAAGCATGGCCGATAATCCAATTGTGTTTGCCCTGGCCAACCCCGATCCGGAAATTCCCTATGCAGATGCCATGGCTGCGAGAAAAGACATTGTCATGGCTACCGGTCGTTCCGATCATCCCAATCAGGTGAACAATGTGCTGGGCTTCCCTTTTATCTTTCGCGGGGCTCTTGATGTGCGGGCTACGGCTATAAATGAAGCCATGAAACTGGCCGCCGTAAAGGCCATAGCCAAACTTGCCAAAGAGCCGGTTCCGGAAGAGGTTAATGAGGCCTACGGTTCCCGAAATTTTACCTTTGGACGGGAATTTTTTATTCCTAAACCTATGGATCAAAGGTTGTTACTCGCAGTGGCACCGGCGGTGGCAAAAGCAGCCATTGAATCCGGGGTAGCACAGAAGCATATTGACGATTGGGGAGCATATAAGCTTGAATTGAGCCGTCGGTTGGGTTTGGATAATAAGCTCATCAAGAATATGACCGAACGGGCAAGACGTAAGCCCCAGCGAGTGGTTTTTGCTGAAGCAGATAATTACAAGGTATTAAAGGCCGCCCAGGTGGTGAAGGATGAGCAAATCGCTACACCCATATTGCTGGGGCAAGTAAAAAAGATCCAGAAGTTGATAGCCGAAAATAACCTGGAGCTGGAAGGTATCCACATCATCGATCCCAAGGATGATAGCCTGAAGAATTTCTTTAAAAAGCGACAACGCAGGGGCGTTACATTATACGAAGCACATCATAAAATGCGCGACCGTAACCATTTTGGAGCAACCATGGTGGAACTGGGGGATGCGGATGCATTTATCAGTGGCATTACCAGGAATTACCCGGAAACCATCCGGCCCGCATTACAGGTGATCGGTACCCAGCCAGGGGTTAGCCGTATTGCAGGGATGTATATCATGATTACCAAAAACGGGCCGGTATTTTTCGCGGATACGACCATTAACGTGGATCCTACCGCTCAGGACCTGGCAGATATTGCCTTGCTTGCTGCGAAAAGTGTGGAGCGGCTGAAGATCAAACCTAGAATTGCTATGTTATCATTTTCCAACTTCGGATCCTCGGAACTACCCCAATCCAAGAAAGTAAGTGAGGCAGTCAAAATATTACATGAAAATCATCCCGACCTGGTTGTGGACGGGGAATTGCAAGCCAATTTCGCCCTCAATAAGGAAATGATGAAAGAAAAATTCCCCTTCTCTAAATTGACTAACAAAAATGTGAATGTGTTGATATTTCCTAATTTAAATGCAGGCAACATCGCGTATAAACTTGTTCAGGAGATGGGTGAGATAGAGGCCATAGGGCCGGTATTGCTTGGATTGAATAAACCTGTACACATCCTTCAGCTGGGTAGCAGCGTGCGGGAAATTGTGAACATGGTTACCATTGCATCCGTCGACGCTCAAACCAGGAAATAATTTATGATAGCACACATTAACGGCAGACTTATCGAAAAAACCCCCGCTTACGTCATCATTGAATGCAATGGAGTAGGGTATCAATTGCTTATTTCATTGAATACCTTCGCCAAATTAGGGAGTGATGAAAGCTGCAAATTATTTACCCAGTTTATTGTACGGGAAGATGCACAACTATTGTATGGTTTTGCAGATCAGGCAGAGCGCAAGTTATTCCAATTATTGCTTTCAGTTTCAGGTGTGGGGGCTGCTACTGCCCTCATGGTGCTTTCAGCCGCCGAACCGGTGGAAATTCAAACCGCTATTTTGAGTAATGATGCTGCTTTTTTCAAAAACATCAAGGGAATCGGACCAAAATCTGCCCAACGCATCATCATAGATTTGAAGGATAAGGTGAAAGATGCCAGTCTCACTGAAAAAATTTATGACCCTGCAGACAATACCATTAAGGATGAGGCGTTATCTGCGCTGGTCGCCTTAGGATTTAACCGCAATCAAGCCAGCAAAACCATCGATAAAATCCTCAAAGGACAGAGAGATATGGGTGTTGAAGAGGTAATAAAAAACGCATTGAAAGGCTTGTAGAGCCAACTAATTTTGATACTTACTACTACTAATATAAGTAAGCTGCTTATACCGTGGAGCTTGATCGGCATTTTTGTCGGCTCAGTGGTCGCTGGTAGCCCCCATGCTTCAGAAGAATGGGACCAACTGGCGTATCCTCTGCTGCCGCTGGATTCTACCGAAGACGATTCAGCTGATATTGACCTGATCTACCCTTTTGATGACCGCAGTAATGAAGGGCTGAACGAATCCAATAGCCCCCTTTACCTGGAAGATCCCGCGAATGTAAAGAAGGAATTTGAATACGATCCGGAAACGGATCAATACAATTATTATCAGCGAATGGGCGATGACGATTACCGCCGCCCAACTTACATGAGCCTGGAGGAATACCTGGAATACGATATGGAAAAAAGCCAGCGGGATTTCTGGCGTCAGAAATCTGCGGCAGAAACCTTAAATGAATCGGAGGGGTTTCGGCCCCAGATCAACGTGAAAGGAGAACTTTTTGACCGCATTTTCGGGGGAAATACCATTGATATCCGTCCGCAGGGCTCAGCGGAATTGAGTTTCGGGGTGAACATCGCCAAGCGGGAAAACCCTATTTTACCGGAACGTCAGCGTCGCACCAGTACCTTTGATTTCAACCAGAAGATCCAGTTGAACGTAATCGGCAATATCGGGGAAAAGCTTCGTTTGCAAATGAATTACAATACAGAGGCTACCTTCGATTTTGAAAACCAGATGAAGCTGGAATACACCGGTTACGAGGATGAGATCATCAAAAAGATTGAGGCGGGAAACGTTTCCCTACCCTTGCAAAGCTCCCTGATCACGGGTTCACAAACCTTGTTTGGTGTAAAAACAGAATTGCAGTTTGGACGCATGCGCGTGACATCCATCTTTTCCCAGGAAAAGGGGGAGAAAAAAGAGATCAATATTACCGGCGGTGCCCAGATTCAGGAATTTGAGAAATCTGCGGCGGAATACGAAGAGAACAAGCACTACTTCCTGTCTCATTTTTTTCGCAGCCAGTATGAATCAAATTTATCCAGCCCCCCCCGCATCACTTCCCGGATTAATATACTTGCGGTAGAGGTTTATATTACCAATACCCAGGGAACTTTCAATAACACACGGAATATCATCGGTTTCCAGGATCTGGGTACGGTCAAAAAAAACAATTTATTATCTCCTGATGAAATTACCATAAACCCCGGAGTGCCGGCGGCAGATAATAGGGCCAACAACCTGTATGAGCAATTTTCCGCCAATCAGCTGGTACGTAATTTCAACAATGCAGATCAGGCGCTGCAAGGCGAGGGTTTTGAGAGCGGTTCGGATTATGAACGCCTGGAAAATGCCATCTTGCTTTCGCCTAGTGAATATACCCTCAACACCCAATTGGGGTATATCTCTTTGAACCGAACCTTAAACCCCCAGGATGTACTTGCTGTATCCTATCGCTATACATATAATGGTCAGACCTATCAGGTGGGTGACCTTTCCACTGATGGAATTGATGGGCAGCAGGCGCTTTATCTGAAACTATTGAAAGGCGCTATTATTGATCCTACACTGCCCAACTGGGACCTGATGATGAAAAACGTTTATTCCCTGGATGCCTTTAATGTCAGCCCTGAAAACTTTCAATTCAATATCTGGTATCTGAATGAAGAAACCGGGGTTGAAATCCCATATTTTCCTGAAGGAGCTGCGGCACGTTTGCCATTGACTAATGTGCTTGCTCTTGACCGCATCACAGTAAATAATGAAAACAGCCCGGATGGGCAATTTGATTTTATTCCGAATATTACTATCAACCCACAAAACGGACGACTTTATTTTCCTGTTTTGGAACCTTTTGGGGATTACCTGAAGGAACAATTCGCCAACCCCCAATTAGCGGAAAAGTATGCCTTCGACTCCCTTTATGAAACTACCCGCATACTGGCCCAACAGGATGTGGACCATAACCGCTATACTTTCCGCGGTCAGTATCAATCCAGCTCCGGTTCCGAAATATCACTCAATGCATTCAATATTCCCCAGGGGTCTGTAACTGTTACTGCCGGGGGGGCACAGCTAACTGAAAATGTGGATTATACCGTAGATTATAATTTAGGTAGGGTGAGGATATTAAATGAAGGCATACTGGCCTCCGGGCAACCGATCAAGGTTTCGCTTGGCAGCAACTCCCTTTTCAATATACAAACCAAAACCCTTATCGGTTCCCGCTTTGATTACCGGGTGTCGGATGACATCAACATTGGCGGTACCATCCTGAACCTTACCGAGCGCCCTCTTACCAGAAAGATCAATATAGGGGATGAACCCATTAGCAATACAGTAGTAGGG
>CAZBIF010000005.1:14518-21572 GCA_964492055.1 uncultured Flavobacteriales bacterium | reverse complement strand
CCTATCATTACCCAGGCATTGGATATGTTGCCCTTTTATTCCACCAAAGACCAATCCATGCTTACGGTAACCGGTGAAGTAGCCCGTTTAATACCCGGTAATTCACGAGCTATTACCAAAAGTGGCATAGCTTATATTGATGATTTTGAAGGCAGCCAGACCGTGATCGATATTCGCACAGCCAATGCCTGGTACCTTGCCAGCACCCCGGAAGGTCAGCCGGATCTATTTCCGGAAGGCTTACTTAATAATAACGTGGCAAACGGATTTAACCGTGCTAACCTGGCCTGGTATACCATTGATCCATTATTTTATCGAAACGATTCACGTACCCCTGATCATATTAGAAATTCCGCCAGTCAATCGAATAACTTTTCGCGGGAAGTACTGGAAACAGAAGTATTCCCCAATAAAGACCCGGAGCCGGGACTTATAAACAACCTTCCTACCCTTGACCTGGCTTTTTATCCCAATGAAAGAGGGCCCTATAATTACGATTTGAGAGGTATGGGGGGAATTTCAGCTGGTCTGAACCGGGATGGTAGCTTAGCCAATCCTCGATCCCGTTGGGGAGGTATCACCCGTGAGATTCAATCCAGTGACTTTGAAGCCTCTAATGTTGAATTCATTCAGTTTTGGATCATGGACCCCTTTAACGAAGATGATGGTAATCCCAATCATGACGGGGGGGATTTGTATTTTAATATTGGATCTGTTTCAGAAGATGTGCTTAAAGATTCCCGTAAAGCTTTCGAAAATGGTTATCCGGTAACGGACGCTTCAGTTGATGCGGCCAATACTGATACTACCGACTGGGGTCGGGTGCCTACCGTACAATCAGTTGTGAATGCCTTCGATAATAATCCCTCCTCACGGGCATTTCAGGATATCGGTTTAGATGGATTGTCAGATACTTACGAGCAGGTCTTTTTCCGCTCTTACCTGGATTCCCTGGGTAGTGTCGTAGACCCTTCGGTAATTACTGAATTCCAGGCAGACCCATCCAATGATAACTTTCACTATTATCGGGGAAGTGATTACGATGCAGCCCAACTTACTATTCTGGAAAGGTACAAAGAATTTAACGGTCATGAAGGCAATTCACCCACTGCTGAGCAATCTTCCGAATCTTATCCTACGGCCGCCACCACCTTACCGGATGTAGAGGATGTGAACCGCAACTTCAATCTGGACCGCACGGAGACTTATTACCAGTACCGGGTGCGCCTGAGCCCTGAAATGCTGCAACCGGAAAATGTAGGAAAGAATTACATTACCGATGTGGTGCAGGCTACTAAAACCGTCAACGGGGATGTTAAAAATGTAAACTGGTATCAATTTAAAATTCCTATCAGGCAACCGGAAAGAGTCGTAGGTAATATTCGTGATTTCAAATCCATCCGATTTATGCGAATGTTCCTGAAAGATTTCAACGAAGAAGTGGTCATCCGTTTTGCCCGCCTGGGTCTGGTGAGAGGGGAATGGAGAACCTATAACCGGGAAGAAGTACCCCCGGGGGATGTGGTTGGCAGTGAACCAGGTACAGCTACTTTTAACATTGCAGCGGTTAATGTGGAGGAAAATTCCAATCGGGTGCCAATTAATTATACCATTCCCCCGGATATCAACCGGGAGATTGATTTCGGTACCACTAACCTGCGGCAGTTAAATGAGCAATCACTAGTATTGGATGTCTGCGATCTGCAGGATGGGTATACCAAATTTGCCTTCCGTTACCTGGACCTCGATATCAGGCAATACGAGCGTATTAAAATGTTTACCCATGCCGAGGCTGGCAATCCCGATGAGGTATTAAAAGACGGAGATATCTCCATCGTTATGCGTTTGGGAACTGACTTCGAAAATAACTATTATGAATACGAAGTGCCCCTGGAAGTGACCTTACCTGGGGAAAACAGTCCGGAACAAGTCTGGCCGGCAAGTAATGAAATAGACTTACAATTGCAGAAGTTTATTGATGCCAAACTTGGGAGAAACCGCAGTACCGTGAGTCCTTCAACTGGGACAACCGTAGCAGGCGTCTACGAAACGGAAGATGGGGAAAATATAATACGTGTAAAGGGTAACCCCAACCTGGCGGAGGTACGGGTTATTATGCTTGGGGTAAGGAACCGCAGGGGTGGGCCGGTTAATTTTACAAATGATGGCCTACCCAAATGTGCTGAAGTTTGGGTGAATGAATTGAGGCTGTCAGATTTTAACAACGATGGAGGCTGGGCAGCTCAGGCCCGGGTAAATGCTAAATTGGCGGATCTGGGTACGGCTAACCTATCCGGTGCCATGAGTACACCCGGCTGGGGGAGCCTGGAGCAGAAACTCAATGAACGGCAGCGCGAAACCAGAAGACAATACGATCTTTCCACCAGTATAGAATTATCCAAATTTTTACCGGAAAGGGCAAATGTCAGCATCCCTATGTACTATTCAGTTTCAGAAGCCATTGTACGCCCTGAATTTTCCCCCCTGGATCCGGACGTTAAATTAAATGAATTTTTACGCTCCGATGAACTGGATCAGAACTACAAAGATTCCATACGACAAATCACAGATGATTATACCAGAAGGCGTAGTATCAACTTTACAAATGTTAGGAAGCTACCAGGTCGCAATAAAAAGAAATCCAATTTTTACGATGTGGAAAATCTTTCCTTTACCTATGCTTATTCGGAAATATTCAGGCGCGACATCAATACGGTTTTTAATAAACAAGAAAATTACCGGGGGGCCATTAATTATAATTTTTCCGGAAAGGAAAAAAGTATAGAACCATTTAAAGAGCTAGAATTCTTCAAGAAACGAAAAGCATTCCAATTGATCCAAGACTTTAATTTAAATTTTGTTCCCTCACAGATCAGTGTACAAAATTTATTTGATCGCAGGTACCAGGAACAAAAAGCGAGAAATATAACCTTAGCCGGGGGGACTACCTTCAATTTTGAACTACCCACCTATTACCAAAAATCATTTAACTGGACGAGGATCTATACCCTAAGGAACAACTTTACCAAGTCCCTGACCTTTAATTTTAATGCCACCAACCGGGCGCTGATCCTGGAGCCTGAAGGGGAAGTAGACCGGCGAAATGAAGATCAATACGAGAAATTTAAAACCGAAGTGTGGAACAGTATTCAGGATTTTGGTGATAACACTAACTATAATCACAATTTCGATTTTAATTACCGCTTACCGCTTGATAAGATCCCCGGTATGGACTTTATTAATTCCTCTGCCCGTTACTCGGGGACCTATGCCTGGGATCTGGTAGGCAATCCGGAAGATAGCCTGGGAGCTACGATTCGGAACAGCAATACAAAGAATATACAGGCGAGTTTCAATATGGAAACCCTTTTTAATAAGATCAAATATTTCAGGGACCTAACCGATCCAAAAGTGGACAACCGTTATATTATTAAGGAAAAAAAGGAAGGGAAAGAAGAAGAGGAAGCTCAGGAAGGTGAACAGAATCAGGAAACTTTAGAAGACCCTGAACAGGCAGTGAATACCACCAATAGAGGCAAACCTGCCAACCCAGAGGAAGAACCGGATACTTTTAGAGTGAAGAAATTCATAGGTCAACGGTTGATCCTTGACAATGCCATTTTCGCTTTGATGAGCCTGAAGACCTTTTCGGTAAACTATTCAGAAACGGAGGGAACGGTTTTGCCAAATTATGCCCCCCGCTCTGAAATTCTGGGTATGAACCCGAATTTCAGCAAGCCCGGCTGGCAATTTGTATCCGGTTTTCAGGAGGAAGGCGATCAATTTTTACAGCGCGCCCTGGATGATCCCGATGGCTGGCTGGTAAATGATGTTTTTGTAAGCGGTGATTTTACCAGGAATTATAACAAACAATTAAGCTTCAGGGCGACCATCCGACCCGTAAACGGTTTGCGCATTCAACTGACAGCTAATAAAAGTGAAAGCCAGAATGTAAGCCGCTTCTTCTTTTATGATGATACCCTGGGAAGTTACAATGCCCTAGCACCCTTAATTGTTAGTGGTAGTTACAGCATGTCCATTATCAGTTTCAATACAGCTTTTGTTTCAGACGATGATAAAACGTTCGATAACGAAACTTTTCAGACTTTACGGGAAAACCGGCAGGTGATCAGCAGGCGGTTAGGTGAAAGAAATATCAACTCAACCCAGTTTCTTGTAGACAGTCTTGGGGGTGAATTTGCTGAGGGTTATGGCCTTAACTCCCAGGAGGTACTGCTCTATTCTTTTTTAGCTGCTTACCAGGACGATGACCCTGCAAATTTTGACCTCGGAGATATTACCCGGCAGATACCTATGCCTAACTGGATGATTACCTATGATGGTTTATCTAAAATTGAGTTTTTTAAAAAATACTTCCGCACCATTACCCTCAACCACGGTTACCGCTCTACCTTCAATATCGGTTCTTTTACGCGAAACCCTTTGTATACAACAGAGAACGGCGCACCCTCTGTAAGGGATGTGCAAGGCAATTTTATTCTGGAAAGGCAATACGGTACTGCAACAATATCTGAACAATTCAGCCCGCTTATTAATGTGGATATGACCTGGAAGAACAGCCTCATCACCAGGCTGGAACTGCGTCAGGACAGGAATATGTCAATGAGTTTTAATAACAATCAGATCACTGAAATAAAGGGAAAAGAATATATACTGGGACTGGGCTACCGCATCACCAATTTGAAATTGCCTTTCAAGATCGGGAGGGTAGAGCGTACCAGTGACCTGGATTTACGGGCTGACCTAAGTATGCGGGATAACACTACCATCATCAGACGGATAGTGGAGAACCGGAATGAATTGACTGCCGGTCAACGTATCTTTTCGATCAAGTTTACCGCCGATTACCGACTCAGCAGTAAGTTGAATGTACGTCTTTTCTATGATCGCGTGGCCAATACCCCACTGATCTCTACCACTTTCCCCACGGCCAATACCAATGCCGGAATAAGTTTGCGTTTTACTCTTTCACAGTAAAAGCAGAAGCCTTACTTTTGAGCACCAAAAAAATAAATAACATATGAATGTTCCTTCCAATCTAAGGTATACGTCCGATCATGAATGGGTAAAGCTAGAGGGCGATATTGCCACTGTAGGTGTTACCGATTATGCCCAGGGTGAACTTGGCGATGTGGTGTATGTAGAAATTGAAACCCAGGGGGAAAAATTGTCCAAGGGAGAGGTATTTGGAACTGTAGAAGCGGTAAAAACCGTTTCTGATCTGTTTATGCCCTTGAGTGGGGAAGTGGTGGAAGTGAATGATGCCATAGAAAATGAGCCGGAGAGTATCAACAATGATCCTTATGAAAAAGGATGGATGATCAAGATTAAGGTAGATGATCCGGCTGAATTCGAAGAATTACTTACTGCTGAAGCATATCAGTCAGAAATAAGCTGATTCACCATGCTGAAATGGCTGCCGGTCTCGGCCTGGGTTATTGCCATTTGTTTTATGAGTTTCACGCCTTTGGAGAAGGTAAGTCTGCCTCAGTTCCATGCTGCCGATAAACTGGCGCACGTTGGTATGTATGCCCTGCTGGAATGGCTAATTTATGTACCCACAAGAAATTCCTTTAATCAATTTAAATTAGTTTCAGGATTGGCGGTAATCTTTTCTGCCTTCACTGAACTGATCCAACATTACTTTATACTCAATCGGTATGGAGAGTGGGGGGATTTTATTGCGAATTGCCTGGGATTGCTATGCCTGTTTATTGTTTTGAAAAAGAGATTTGCTAAGTAGAGATCTCTCAAAGGGCAATATTTTTTCCGAACTGAAGTTTTTATAAATGAAAGGTTAATAAGTGTTAAAGAACATTTATTTAGTACACTTAAAAAATACTTCGGATATGGAATTAAAGAAGCATCCTTCGGCAGACTTGAAAAAAAACAGATTTACCTATTTTTTGTTGGGATTGGTTATAGCTCTAAGTTTAACATTAGTAGCCTTCGAATGGAAAACATATGATTACCCCGCCCCGGAATTGGAGAGAGATGTAATTATAGAAACCGAAGAAGAGATAATCCCTATCACTTTCGTCAATAAAGCTGTACCTCCACCGCCACCCCCTCCCAAGCCAGTGATTGAGGATGTGATAAAGGTAGTGGACAATACTGTTCCCGAAATTATAGAAGTTGAAAAAACTCCCGTGGTGACTGAACCCCTGGATGTGGATATACCCGAGCCTGAAGAAAAATTTGAGGAGCCAAATTTTTTCACCGTCGTGGAAGAAATGCCGGTATTCCCCGGCTGTGAAACTGCCGGAAGTCCTACAGAAATAGCAGATTGTTCAAATCTAAAAATGTATAAATACATTATTGAAAACACCACATATCCTGCTATCGCCAAGGATGCAGGCATTAGTGGTGTGGTAGTTGTACAATATATTATTAATGCAAGCGGTAAAGTCGAGGACGTAGAGATCTTACATGGTGTTGTCAATGGAAATGCATTGGAAAAAGAAGCAATAAGGGTCGTAAGTTCCTTACCTGTTATGAAACCCGGGAAACAAAGGGGTTCACCGGTGAGGGTACAATATAGGGTGCCGGTAAAATTCAACTTGAAATAAGACATTATACTGCGATTTCTCTTGTTCTTGCTTATCGATTGTTTAGATTAAAAACTATATTTGTATCTGTCATAATACGAGGTATTATGACCTTTAAAATTTAAAGTCTTTTGAAAGAATGGAACCTAAAAAGAACCCAAAAGCCGATTTAACGGGAAAAAGAACCACCTTCTTTTTGATAGGTCTGGTGGTGTCCCTTGGATTGACCTTGCTTGCATTTGAGTGGAAAACCTACGAAGAAGGCCCATCTACCCTGGGACAATTGCAAATGGAAGACATGGAGGAAGAGATCATCCCCATAACCCAGCAAAACCAGCCGCCCCCGCCTCCACCACCGCCGCCCCCTCCCCCCCAGGAAATATTAGAGATCGTGGAAGATGATAAAGAGATAGAAGAGGAAGTAGAGATACAGGACGCGGAAGCTGATATGGATACTGAAATATTCGAACAGCCGGAAGAAGTGA
>CAZBIF010000005.1:2860-14508 GCA_964492055.1 uncultured Flavobacteriales bacterium | reverse complement strand
TTGTGGAGGATATGCCTGTTTTTCCGGGTTGCGAAGGTGCAGGTTCCAAAGAAGAAATTCAGAATTGCACGAATGCTGAAATATATAAATACATAGCTCAGAATACCAAATATCCACCTATGGCCAAGGATGCAGGGGTTAGCGGTACAGTATATATTCGCTATCTGATCAACGAAAAGGGGGAAGTAGCTAATGTGGAGGTACTTCGTGGTGTATCCGGCGGGAAAGCCCTGGATAACGAAGCGGTAAGGGTAATAGAATCCATACCTAAAATGAAACCCGGTAAGCAGCGCGGTAAACCTGTGCGGGTGCAGTATACCGTACCGGTAAAATTCAATTTGAAATAACGTATTCCGATAAAAAACAAAAAGCCCCACCGACTCAATCGGTGGGGCTTTTTGTTAGTAGTCGATCTCTACTTTATTTAGGATTTCATATCCCAGGTATTTTTCAAGGATCTTGTGGTAATCTTTGGTGGCGGTAAAACCAAATCCTTTATCGAAGAACTCATCAAACAAAGGTTTTAATTTTGAATTTTTAGGCAGGGCGAAAGCAAACTTTTCCTCTGCTTTGTTGACCAGGGAATGCATGCGCAGATAGGTATCGGTATTTTTTAAATACTTCCAGTAAGCAATTACATCTACATAGCCGTAATAGTCTTCATTTTCTTCGATCAGCTTAAAAATCTCATCCTGGTTTTCCACGTAAATGATCAGGTCGTTATTGGCAGAGCGTTGTCCTAGTTTACGCAAATGTTCTTCATGGATGCTCCCTTTTACAGTTACCGGCCTCATATCACCGAAGATCTCTTTTGCTTTATTCATATCTAAAAGGGTAGGGGCTTTCCCTGAAGAGATTAAAACGGAAATGTTCTGCAGATAGGGGGAAGTAAAGTCTAGTTTTTCTCTTCTTTCCTCTTCAATGGCGATTGAGCCTGCCCCTATGGTATTTTCTTGTGCTGTGTAGAGTTCAAGTAAAAAACGATCGAAATAAATATACTTTCGGGGCTTTAGGTTAGTCTGAATACCTTTTTCTTCATTCAACCATTCTTTGAAATAATTGATAATATCAACCTCAATACCCTTTAATTCTCCATTTTCAGAATAAGCAAAGGGGTGATTTTCATAGTAATAAAAGTGAATAGTATCCGGGGAATACTGGATGACTTTAGTGGTATCCTGAGCCGATATCCTCATGAATTGTACAAAAAATATAAAAAACAATAAACGTTTCATAAACTAAAATTTTGTGCGAAATTAGTTGCAAATTTTGACGCTGTATTACAAACACCAATCCGTTATGAATAAATACACTTTCCTAATTACATTATTGTCGGCTTTATTGGTTTTTTCCTGCAATCTGGAAGAAATGGAAAAACTGGATCAGGAAAACGAGGAATTGAATTCACAATTGGATGAGCGGGATTCTTCCATCACCTTAATGCTATCCTCTTTCAATGAAATTCAGGAAAATTTAAACGAGATTAAACGTAGGGAAGGGGTGATCAAGATCAACAGTGCGGATGAAGTGGAAGGTGAAGGTGATGTGGCCGACAATATTCTGGCGGATATTGAAACCATTAACTCCTTAATGAAGGAAAACGAGGTTTTAATAGAAAAGCTGCAAAGTCAATTAAAGCAGGCCCAACGCCAGGCAGGGGAATCGGATCGTAAAATGCAGGAATTCAGAAAACTGATCAACAGCCTAAACCAGCAAATCGATTTTAAAAACCAGGAAATTGCCGAATTGAACCAGGTATTGGAATCAAAAAATCAGGAACTGGGCGTGCTATATTTTAAGGTGGATAGTCTAAATTTTTCCAATAAGCAGAAAGAAGAAACCATTGAGCAACAGGTAGATGAAATGAATGTGGCTTACTATGCATACGGCACCTATAAAGAATTGAAAGAGAAAAATGTGCTCACCAAGGAAGGAGGTTTCCTCGGTTTAGGCAAGGAGGAACAACTCAAGAATAACTTTAACCGGGATTATTTCAGCAAAATAGATATCCGTAAGCAAAAATCCTTTTTGATCTACGCCGATAATGCTGAATTGATCACCACTCATCCCAAGAATTCTTATGAATTTAAAGGGGATGATGATAAGATCGACAGTCTGATCATTAAAGATCCGAAGGCTTTCTGGGAGGCCTCCCGCTACCTGGTTATTGTGATTGACTGATCTTCTTCAGCTGACTGATTGCCAGATAGGCCATCAGCCCGGAACCGATTGAGAGTGCTTCCTCATCAATATCGAAATGAGGATTATGCACACCCGCGGTTATTCCTTTTGCTTGATTGCCTACCCCCAGACGGTAAAAACAAACTTTGCCTGATTGGGAGAAATAAGCAAAATCTTCGGCCGTCATGCGGAGATCAAGATCATGCACCCGATTTTCTCCCAGATACTCTATGGCGCACTGTTTACTCCCCTGAGTTAATTCAGGATCATTAATCAGGTTGGGGTACCCGGTTTTTATTTCTACTTCACATTGGCCGCCGGCTGCTTGGGCTATGCCTTCCGCCATCTGTTTGAGGCGTTTGTGAAATTTCCCCCTCCATTCTTCATTAAATGTACGCAAGGTGCCTTGCAATTTAACTTCTTCCGGAATAACGTTGGTTGCACCTAACCCTTCGATCCGGCCAAAGGAAAGTACAGTTGGCAAATCAGGCGGGGCAAAGCGGCTGCTGAGTTGTTGAAGCTGTAAAATGATATTGGCGGCGATTACTATGGGATCCACCAGTTTATGGGGCAAAGCGGCATGGCCTCCTTTGCCTTTTACGGTTAAGTAGATTTCATCGGTGGAGGCCATGTACATGCCTTCCCGGAAGCCCACATTCCCTACTTCAAATTCAGGATAGACGTGCTGGGCAAGCATTATTTTCGGTTGATAGGTTTTTAATAGGCCTTCTTCAATGGCCAGTTTGGCCCCTCCCGGTAATTTCTCTTCCCCGGCCTGGAAAAATAAAATGATCCGGCCCGGAATATCATCTTCCAGTTCCTTTAAAATGGTAGCGGCACCTAACAAACAAGCGGCATGTACGTCATGCCCACAGGCGTGCATAATGCCCTCGTTTTTCGATTTATAGGATACATTATTTTTTTCAGTTATGGGCAATGCATCAATATCTGCTCTCAGCAGCAGGGTATCTTCTGAGTCAGCTTTACCTATTACCGCTGTAAAACCTGTTTTAACCCAGTTTTTATCGATGGCAATACCCTTCTTTCTTAATTCCTCCTTCAGATAAGATGAAGTTTGTTCCTCTTCGAAGGAAAGTTCGGGATGGGCATGCAGGTACTCCCGGATTCGTTTCACCTCAGGAAAATACTTGCTACCCAAGGACTGTATCTTTTGTTTTAACTCCATTTAGCGGGAAAAAAAGACAAGTTTGATGGCGGCCACCATCATGATGATCCCAAAGATCTTTTTCATCAATGCTTCATCAATATAAGTAATGGAGATCTTAGAACCCAGATAGCCCCCAATGATAAAAGCTACTGCAATGATCAGGGCATATTTGATATTGAGGGCACCGGCTTTGTAGTAATTCATAGCTGCCAGGATACCTATCGGCGGTAGCATTAAAGCCAGGCTGGTACCTTGAGCGCTGTGTTGGCTGAGCCCCAGAAAGTAAACCAGTGCAGGCACCACAATGATACCCCCGCCTACCCCCACCAGGCCACTTAAGATTCCGGCCAGCAGGCCGATCATCAATAATATCAAAAGGGTTGCTATACTCATTTGCATTAAATATCTAAACTTAAGGAAAACATGAATAACGGCTTGTCGGCAATGGCCCCATTTTCTATACCCCATCCCCAGTCCGCCCGTACAAAGTAACCCAGTAAAGTGGTGCGGAGCCCGCCTCCGATGCCTGCCACTACCGGTTGATTAATATCTTCGTAGGTCACAGTGATCTGGCCGGTTGAAATGGTTTCATTCCGAATGGGATTATCATCGGAGAGGGGCGATTCCCCCACCCAGGCTGTTCCCACATCTGCAAATCCCACAATTTGAAAGTTGCGGATAAAACTCGATTGAATAGGCCGGTGAATAAAGTAGCTGAATACCGGCAAACGCAATTCGTTATTCCATACCGCAAAACTGCTTCCGTTACGTATGTTTTGAAGAAAACCCCGCATATTGGCCGCCAGGGCCTGGTAACGGTAATTTTGACTTAGATCGATAGGGGTATTTTCGTTAAACTGATCGGCTTTCCAGAGTTCGTCCACGCCCCCCAGATAATAGATGAGCGGTGTGCTGCCAAAGGAAGTGCTACCTGCCAAACGGCTCACCAAAATAAATTCCCGGTGTATCTTTTGATAATGCCTCACATCAAATCCCAATACCGTAAGGTCTTCATTCATTTCCGTTTCCTGTTCATTATATACTTGCTTATAGTATTCCGCAAAGAACTTAAAGCGGGTCCCATAGCGTATATTTAAAGCAATCTCCCGGGTGTTATCAAATACATAAGCAGCTTTTAATACGCCCCAGTATTCATTATTGATTGGCAATCTTAGGTTGAACTCATTTACCGAAAGGGGAATGATACGGTCATTCCGCACATTGATCACCCCCCGGATGCTGGTAACTTCACTGAATGGCCATCGAAGACTTAAAGCCGCTTGCAAGGTTTTAACGTCCACTGCGTTGAAGGCATTGGATAAGCGTTGTCGGGTTCGGGTTACAATGTATTCCTTATCCAGTCTTTTTTCCAGGTTCTGGTAGCTCAGGGAATATTCAATCAGATCCCCGGAAAATCGAAATCCTCCATAAATGCGATGATCTTCCATCAGATCTACAATGCCAATTTTCGTATTTACGCCCACCCCGGCATTGATGTACGGTCCCCCGTTAAATAATTGGTACTGCCCATTCAGGAACATATTATTGAGTTGCAAGACCGTATTGTCCGGGCGGAAATTCAGGCGATATAATCGTTGGGTAGGAAATTCAAGTTCTGAAGTATCGGCTTGAGTGGTAGTGGCCTCCGGTTTACTTCCTTCCTTGCCGGAAACCTCATTGTCAAAAGTATAGTTTCTAAAATCAACTTCCGTTTGTACTGGTGTTATAGGTATACGTTTCAATTCCCGGTAATTTCGGAGGTAATTGTCGTCTTCAAACACGGGGGAGGGGAAGGATTTAGGGGAGTCGGCAAGCATGCTGTCCGATTGCAGGGTTAGTTGGTATTTACCATCCTTGAAGATCGTTTGTGCTATTTTATTCCCATTGCTTTGATGATCCAGTATGTTTCGGTCAGGAACTACTTCTTTATTGGGTTTATAATAATATTCATAATGTATAGCTGTATCAATCCGAAGGATACTGCTGTCATAGGTGGCACTATATCGCTCCACAAACCCCTGGTTATTTACCAGGAAATGCGGACGGTCGACAAATATGGGGTTCAATTCATCCTGCCCTGGTGTGGTGGTCACCGAACTGATCTCATCTGTTTCCAGTTGGTATTTAAAAACATCCTTATCGAGCTTGTCCCATCCGGTTTCAAAAGTGGTATCCTGATCCAGGTTGGGCCGGTTGGATATGAAGAATATTGCTTCATCATTATCGCCAAAAACCGGCTGAAGATCATCGTATTGATCCTGAGTAAGATTTTGTTGGGTATTTCCCAATACATTATATAAGTAAAGGTCAGATTGCCCTTCAAATACACCGGAAAAAATCATCCGCCTGCCAGTCTGATCGTAGTCAAAATCAAGCACCTTTTCCATCCGCAGGATTGGTTTTACATTTAATTCTTCCTCCTCTAAGTTGTAACTGTAAAGTAATACATCACCCTTATCTTCAATAATAAAACTCAATAACTTTCCGCTGGGGTGCCAGCCCAGGATGGGGTAGGAATAATCCTGGATACGATCGAGTTTATGTTCCTTTTTAAATATTTTTTTACGCTTACCGGTAGCGGGATCGTAGATGTAAATTTTATATTGACCAAGGCGGTTGGTGTTATATGCATAGCGTTGACCGTCAGGGGAGAGGGAAAAATTTTCGTAGTGCATGCGTTTTTTGATCTTAATATCAGTAGGGACTACGTTCGCCTCTGGATTTAACTGGTTTTGCTTTTGAAATAGGTTTTTATAATAAGTGATCACATTTTCATAAAGGTCTTCAAAAGAAACTCCTATGATATATAAAAATCCATCATCCACCTCCCGGGTGATCCGGGTCATATAAAGAATATTGGCGATCACCTTTTCCCCGTAAGTATCGGCGATATAATGCCACATGGCATGGCCGGCCATGCGGGCATCTTCATTGGTCAACGTATTGAAGCGTTTGAAATCCTGGTGAAGCACCCCATCCTCGATGCGGGCATAAACACTGGCATCATCCGGATTGGCCAGATAGGAGATCAACCCTTCAATATACCATTCCGGCAGGTGAAGCAAGGCAGAATTTCGCAAGACTTCCCGCCAGTTACCGCCAAATACCATCTGGTAGACCAATACCCGAAGAATTCCCGCATCGATCTGCCGGTTAAATTTAGCATAGTCCCCTTCGAAGTATATGAAAACCTTGGATCCTACAATCCGATTTACCCCGCCAATGTTAAAATTGTTTTCCGTACTTAAGCCTATGTTGCTTTGCCGAAAATGAGATTGCTTGTTGTAAATGATAAACTGAATTTTCTCATTCAAATAAAAATCCAGGTACTTTTCCAGTTGCGGAATGCGCTGGTGCACGTACTTGGCCGTGTGTACCGCTAATTCTTTTCCCCCGGTGTAGAAATAAGTTTCAAAACCGGGAAAACGATAAAATTGCCAGTTAAAATCATCGTACTGAACCCGGTTTTTACCAAAATCAGTCTGGGTGCCATTGTAAAATTGACCAAAGCTGTTTAAGCTAATGAAAAGTAGCCCGAACAGGGCAGTCGATTTTATATTCTTAATTGAAAACATCAGGAATTTAACCGCAAATAAAAGTACTTATTTAATGCATGCCCGTACTTTTGCCTGAGATGAAACATAGCATGCAAATTAAAACTTTTACCTTTAATCCATTTCAGGAAAATACATATTTAATCATTGACCCTAATAAAAAATGTGCCATCATTGACCCGGGCTGTTATAACCGTGATGAAGAGAAGATGTTGCATCAGTATATTGAAAAGAACAAGCTGGAACCTGTCAAACTGATCAATACCCACGCCCATATCGATCATATTTTCGGGAATAGATTTGTTGCTGATACTTATCAGTTAAAGTTGCACTTGCATGCTGCTGATGAACCTATTCTTGCGGCCGGTGAGCGGATGGCACAGATGTATGATCTCCATTATAACCCTTCCCCAGAAGCAGAAGTGAAGCTGAATGAAGATGAAAATGTAGAGATAGGGGAAACGGTATGGGAAGTTTTACATGTACCCGGGCACGCACCCGGTCATGTGGTATTAGTCCACCACGATAGCAAACAGCTAATAGGAGGGGATGTGTTGTTTCGGGAGAGCATCGGGCGCACCGACCTGCCTGGAGGCAATCATCAACAACTGCTTAATGCTATCCGGGAGAAGCTGTGGAAGCTTGACGATGATTATAAAGTATATCCGGGCCATGGCATTCCTACCACCATAGGTCATGAAAAAGAGAATAACCCCTTCCTGAATTAATTACTGGTAGGGAAACCTTCATATACCGGAGCATTGCAATTGAGGGGGTCATTCCTTAAGAACATAAACCTCAGGCTAAAGATCAGGGGTAAATACTCCCCATTGAAATAAGTTAATGTAGGGCTTCTGAAGTCAGGGTAGACATTTACCACAGGTACTTCCACTGATGGAATAAGGAGCAGTTTCTCTGCCATGCGAAAACCTACACCCAATTGGAAATGCACTTGTCCAAAAATATCGTCCTGCACAGGTTCAGCAAACGGGGCATAATCCGGATCACGATCAAAGGATTCGCTAAAGACGTAGTTTCCGTTAATTCCCAATCCCGTGGTCAGAAAAGTAAATTTTCCCAGTTGATCAGCACGTATAGCACGTAGAACAGCCACACCTTGATGGGAGTTAAATGAGGTTTGCGCTGAGGTAGTAGCAGCCAGGGCATTGGTGGGGTCACCTGTTTCCAGATCAGCCTCGCCGGCAAACATGCGATAAGCGACACCTGCCTCCAGCCAGTTAAAAAAATACCGCTGCTCAAAAGAGTGGTACCAGCCAAGCTCCAGACCATAACCGAACTTACCTGTGTGGGAACCTTCGCGGTTGGCTAATCCTTCAGTGGGAACCAAAAATCTGGCTTCTCCCTCAAAAAAATCTGCTGCTGTAGGTATAGTGTAGGTAAGGGAGGGGGCCAGGTAAAAAAAGCCGTTTTTATATTCCCTGCTTAAGGGAAAGATATCCTTGCCCGACTGTGCCTGCACAGTCGAATTAAAAAAGCTGAAGCATAGCAGAATTAATAGCATACTATTTTTCCATAAGGAAATAGCCTTTTGCTCCACTTCTGTAGAATCCCATTTTTTATCAATATTATCCATAGCCATGATCTCATCCATGATTTTTTCCTGTTTGCGCCCATTTTCCAAAGCTTTGGCATAGGGAATATGGCTAAAGGTTACCTGGGAATATTGCGGTACCCATAGATCCGGGTATTGGGTATGCAGTTTCTTCTCTATCTTTTTTCTCAGCAGAAATTGCGGATCCGCTACTTTATCCCTCATTTCAATAAAGTTCTGAATGGCAAGTTCAGAGATCGCATCCGCATCGGCTTTTCGCTCTGTAGAAAAGCGACTAAAAGCACTTTCCCAGTTACGGTTCTCTTCTTCAAAGATCCGATCAAACAAAGTACAGTCTTCAAAACCGGAGTTCATCCCTTGTCCATAAAAAGGCACAATGGCATGCCCCGCATCACCCATCAGCAGCACTTTATCTTCATAATGGTAAGGATAGCAACGAATAGTAACCAGGGAGGAGGTAGGGTTTTCAAAATAGTCGGTGGTAAGTTCAGGCATGAGCGCGTAGGCATCCGGAAAAATTTCCTTGAAAAAAGTGTTGAGTTGTTGCTCATCTTGAATGGCGGAAAAAGAATTTTTTCCTTCAAATGGGAAAAATAAAGTACAGGTAAAACTGCCATCTTCGTTCGCTAAAGCAATCAACATATAATTTCCCCGGGGCCATATATGCAAAGCATTTTTATCGATCAGGTGTTTGCCATTTGGGCCGGCAGGTATGGTCAGTTCTTTATAACCATGGGGTAGGTAGAATTGCTGAAAATCAAATCGATCCTGCCTTTGCATACGGTTTCTGACCGCGGAAAAAGCACCGTCAGTAGCGAAAATACGGTCTGCCTCTACCGTGATTTTATCCCCTTTCTTATCTTTAAAATCAAGGCGGTTTTCTTTTAGGCCTACCGAGACACAGCGGTGATCAAAGTGAAAGCTTACATTTTCATAAGCTTCGGCACAATTCATCAAGGTTTGGTTGAGTCCACCCCGGCTCACGGAATAGATCGCCTGGTCTTCGGTACCGTAAGGTTGGAAGGTGGTTTTTCCTTTTTCATCGTGCATGATCCGGCCATACATGGGGATAGCGGTTTGCTTTACCTTTTCATCTACCTCTGCTAGGGAAAGTGCCTTCCAGCCACGCATGGAAAGTGCCAGGTTTATAGATCGTCCAGCTGACATTTCTTGCGTACGCATATCAGCCCGGCGTTCATAAACTTCCACCTTATACCCTTTGCGGGCCATAAATATAGCCTGAAGTGAACCCACCAGGCCTGCACCAACGATTACTATTTTCTCCACGCTCTTACAATGAATTATTTATTATTTCTCCCAATCTATAAACATCCTCAAAGGAATTGTATAGAGGTACCGGTGCCAGTCGGATCACATTCGGTTCCCTCCAGTCTGCAACAACATCGGCTGCCGTTAGTTTATCGAATAGTGCCTTTCCTTGCCCGTGAGTGAGGATGCTGAGTTGGGAGCCTCTTTTCCCGGGGGTAATAATTTCAAACTTTACCTGATCGGATTTAGTAGAAATATCCTTCAAAATAAAGTCCAGATAAGCAGTCAACTGATCCCGTTTTTGGAATAGTTGTTCCATTCCTGCTTCTAAATGTAATTCCAGGGCCTCACGATGCACAGCCATTGAAAATACCGGCGCATTGCTTAATTGCCAGGCATCAGCACCGGGGGCGGGCACAAACCCCTTTTTCATTTGAAAGCGCTCAGAGGCCGGGGTGCCCCACCAGCCTGCCAGGCGGGGAAGATCTTGCCGTAGACTGTGTTTTTCATGTACAAATATGCCGCCTACACTACCTGGCCCGGAGTTGAGGTATTTGTAAGAGCACCAGGCGGCAAAATCAACTTCCCATTCATGCAATTTCAACTCTACATTACCGGCGGCATGGGCCAGGTCAAACCCCACGAAGGCTCCTGCTTTATGAGCGGCCCGGCTAATTTCTTTCATAGGGAATACCTGTCCGGTATAATAGTTTACCCCGCCGATCATAACGAGGGCTATTTCTTCAGCATATTTTTCAAGGGCATCGAAAATATCGGCTTCCCGGATGGTGTGTTCATTATCCCTGGGGTGCACTTCGATCAGGTGTTCTGCCGGTGATAGCCCGTGAAATTTCAGTTGGGTTTCCAAAGCGTATTGATCTGAGGGAAAAGCCTTGGCTTCACAAAGGATTTTTGTTCGTTTGCCTTTGGGTTGAAAAAAGGAAGCCATCAAAAAATGCAAGTTGGCTGTAAGGCTCCCCATTGCGGTTACCTCTATGGGTTTGGCCCCCAAAACCTCCGCTAATAAAGGTTTGAAGGGCTCATGGTAAGAAAACCAGGGATGTTTTGCTTCAAAATGCCCTTCTACGCCGTAGGTAGCCCAGTCTTCCAGCTCTTGCATGAGGGCTTCCCGACTCCCTTTAGGTTGCAGGCCAAGGGAATTACCTGTGAAATAAAGTTTTTCACGGCTTTCCCCCTGGGGAAAAATAAAGCGGGAGCGAAACGACTTCAGGGGATCTTGGTCATCTAATTGCCTGGCAAAATCTTGCGAATTTTCGAAGGTCATATTGTTTATTTAGCCTTCAAAGATAAGGGGAGTTACAGCTCTATTAAAATAGTGAAAGACCAATAGCTTAAAAAGGGTAGAAATAAGCCCGCATCCAGCCATAGGGAATAATACCAATGTGAACGGTTTCTAATAAGTCCAAAGTAAAAAATGAAATAATAGCTGATAGTGATCAACCAGGCAATTAAAAAAGGCAGTTGAGGTTTGGCAAGTATCATGCATACCAAAGAGGAAATCAGCAGGCACATGATCAAGAGAATAGTTTGGGTTTTTCCCAGGATGGCGGGAATGGTTCTAACCACTTGCCAGTCTATTTCCAGATCACGTAGGTCAAAGGTGATGGCTTCGCTGAGAAAAAGAAAAAACAAAGCCCCAAAAAACCCTAAATATCTTAGCGTAAATAGCCCGGCAACTTCATTAAAAATTAACATGCCGGGCAAACCCCAGATAGTCAAAGCCCACACCAAAGCGATGGTAAAAGATTTTACCAACGGATACTGCCGCAGCGGTTTAAAAAAGGGGGGTTTGAGGATGTACCAGATGGATAAAATAGCTGCCGGTAACACCATGCACAAAACAGCGGGGGGAAGAAAAATCAAAGAAGTTACAGCTGCTATG
>CAZBIF010000005.1:0-2801 GCA_964492055.1 uncultured Flavobacteriales bacterium | reverse complement strand
TTCCGCAAGGGAAGAAGGGTTAGGGGAAGAAGGATGCTGATACAGGGAAATCCCCATTTTTCGTTGCCAGCCGTAGCTAAAGTAGGTAGCTGTTCCAATAAAAATCAACAAGATGATAAGATCAGTGCTAAAGGGAAGTCCATAGAACAAACAGGAAAAAGCCAGCAGGCTGACCGCTACCAAAGCGGTTAAATAATTGCCATACACCAGGTTCAGTAGCAGGCGGCTAATCTTCGATGATTTTGGATATGCCAAATCCCGCCAGGAAACCGAATACGGAAAATTTCAGGTTACTGATGAATTTTTTACTTTTGGCTACGCGTTTATATCCGTCCCGGTAGGAGGGGTCGGTGATCAATTTGGGTTTGGAGACATCCTCCAGCCGGATTTTAGTACCGGTTAATATAGACAGGGCCGGGAAAACCAAGGGATAAGCGATCATGGCAAGGTCGCCTTCGTTCAAATAATACCCTGCTGCCAGCCCACCTGCAGCTGACGCAATATTCCAGGGTACAGATTTATAATTGGCGTAAGCATCCCTTTCACCTTGCATGTATAATTTCATTTCGGGAACCGTATACACATTCCCAATTTCAGGATTGTGCTGATATACCTGAATAGGCTCACTTCCACTTTTCTGATAGCTGAATACCAAAGGCAGCTCCCGATGATGTTCAAAAGATCTGTTATTGGAGGTATGTTCATAATAAATAGCCTCCGGGGTCACCCGCTGTATCTTGACGTTTAATATCCTTCCGTTCAACAATTTCAAGCTATCCTGCGCCTGTGATTGAATGGTTAAAAAAAACAGGCCAAGTACGCCCGCAACTAGAGTAATTATCTTCATGTTTATTTCAGCAATATTCCATAAAACCGGCGGGAAAGGTAAGCATAAAGATGCTTGCATTCTCAGTATATTTGCAGCCGCAAAAATTTCATAATATGACATCTACCCCTTTCAGTGAACGACATATTGGTATCAATGATAATGACATAAAGACTATGCTGGAAGCGATTGGTGCTGAAAGCGTAGAGCGACTGGTGGAAAAAACCATACCTGCGGATATCCGGTTGGAGAAAAAAATGGAGCTTTCCGAGCCGATGAGCGAATACCAGTACCTCGCCCACATCAAAAGCCTGGCTAACAAGAATAAAGTATTTAAAAATTACATAGGCCTCGGATACCACGAAAATAAAGTGCCCTCCGTGATCCTGAGGAATATTTTTGAAAATCCGGGCTGGTATACAGCCTATACACCTTATCAGGCAGAGATCTCCCAGGGAAGGCTGGAAGCATTGCTCAACTTCCAGACTATGATCATGGACCTGACCGGAATGGAAATCGCTAACGCTTCATTACTTGATGAAGCTACGGCGGCCGCAGAGGCCATGACCATGTTTTATAACTTGCGCTCCAGGCAACAGGTTAAAGATGGTGTCAACCGGTTTTTCGTGGCCGAAGATATATTCCCCCAGACTAAGTCGGTTTTGATCACCCGAAGTGAACCACTGGGAATCGAGTTGGTGTTTGGCAAGCCTGATGAATTCAACGCGGATGACCAATTTTTCGGAATGTTATTGCAGTATCCCAATGAGTTTGGTGAAGCAAACGATTATCGCTCCTTGGTAGAATCCGCCAAAGCGCAGGAGGTGAAAGTAGGGGTTGCAGCTGATATATTGAGTCTGGCACTGCTTGTGCCTCCCGGGGAATGGGGTGCCGATGTGGTGATCGGAACTACCCAGCGTTTAGGTATTCCTCTAGGTTATGGGGGGCCACATGCAGCCTATTTTGCCACCAAAGAAGAATACAAACGAAATATACCGGGCCGCATTATCGGACTTACGGTCGATGCTAATGGGGATCCTGCCTTACGCATGGCTTTACAAACCCGCGAGCAACATATCAAGCGCGACCGCGCTACTTCCAATATTTGCACCGCCCAGGTATTATTGGCAGTAATGGCAGGAATGTACGCGGTATTTCACGGCAAAAAGGGCATTCGCAAGATCGCTGTCTCCATACATGCCTGTACGCTTAATTTAAAACAAACGTTAGAAAAACTTGGCTATGAGGTGCTCAATCAAACTTTCTTTGATACCCTGACTGTAAAATTAGCTCAGGGCGAAGCTAAAAAAGTGTATGAACTGGCTTTGCAAAAAGAGATCAATCTTCGGTTGATAGACGGGGAGCATATAAGTATCAGCCTGAATGAAACAGTGGAGATCCCCGACTTAAATAATTTGAGAAACCTCTTTGCAGATTACAAAAGCCAAAAGATAGAAAGTTTAAATGAAGTAAAGGAAGAATTTTGTATCGCTGAAGGCCTTAAAAGAAAGAGCGATTACCTCACCCATGAAGTATTCAATCAATACCACACGGAAACCGAGATCATGCGCTATATCAAGCGTCTGGAGAATAAAGATTTTTCCCTGGTCCATGGCATGATCCCCCTGGGGTCCTGCACCATGAAGTTAAATGCCGCCACGCAGTTGATCCCGTTAAGCTGGCCTGAGTTTGGACAGATCCACCCCTTTGCCCCCGCCGAGCAGGTAAAAGGATACCGGGAAATGCTCAATGAACTGGAGAATGACCTTTCTGAGATCACAGGTTTTTATAAAACCTCCCTGCAACCCAATTCAGGCGCCCAGGGGGAATATGCGGGCCTCATGGTGATCCGGGCATATCACCTGGCCAACGGCGATAAGGACCGCACCGTAGCCTTGATTCCTTCATCAGCTCATGGTACCAATCCGGCAAGTGCAGTAATGGCTGGTATGGAAGTAGTGGTGGTAAAATGCGA
>CAZBIF010000004.1:33058-35038 GCA_964492055.1 uncultured Flavobacteriales bacterium | reverse complement strand
AACGCATTGTAATCCCCAATGCCATTGATGCCATTTACAACCAGGACCTGCCCAACTTGCTCGATCGCCTGAAATATAAGATAGAAGAGCAGGTTAACGATATGAAGCCCGAGCGGTTGATCTATTCCAGCGGCAACTACACCACCCCTATCAACCGCAGTGAACTCTCGCACTTCAACCCCAGGGAGCTGGTACATATTGATATTTTTTCTCATTTCTCTGCGGTAGTGGACAAGACCAAAACTGCCGTAGTACAGCAATTGGAAAAACTTGAGAATGACCTGAGTGAACTCTCCAATATCATCGATTACAATCTTGACTCGGCGATCAATTCATCCAGTGAAAACGACGAACTGTCGGTGGTTAAGTCTATCGCCAATGAAGGTATTGCCCGTACCAAAGCAAAGACCAAAGCCATTAGTGAAGAGTTGTTAAAGCTCAATCAACTGATTGAAAGCAAACTACAGGATGCCCTTCACAAAATGAACGAAGAACTGGTAAAGCTTACCATCAATGAAAACATTATCAACCTGCGGCTGAAACTTGCAACTGCCCGCGCCATGGATAAAACCCAGGGCTTGCGGCAAAAACTGAACGTCGTCTTTCGCGAGCAGGTACCGGCTTTGTATGGCAGGTTTATGAGCCGCTTTAAAAAGGGGGTGCAGTTAGGCAATAAGTACCTGGTTGAATTCGGCCTAGCAGATAAGGACAAAAAACTTACTGCCGAACTATCGGAATTTCTATTGAAAACCGATGAAGCAGTAGATAAGTTGCCGTACGTCTACAAGCGTTTGTTTCAGGTAAAACCGCTGAATGATGAACTATTCTTCGAAGGGAGGGAGCGGGAAATTGAATTGCTGGAAAATGCCTACCGCAAATGGAAAACCGGCGGATTTTCTGCCTGTGCGATTTACGGGGAAAAAGGCAGTGGCACCAGCAGCTTATTGAATTTCTTTACCAGGCGATGTGCCAACGATCATATTATCCGTTACACCCTGGAAGAGATCAGTTTCAGCAAGGAAGATTTTTTTGCCTTTGCAAACCAATTGCTTGAGGGGCAGGCACTGGAAACCAAAGAATTTACTGATCAGGATGCCGTCATTGAAACATTTAAACAACTTCCTCCTACCGTGATTATACTGGAAGATACCCAGCAAATTTACCTGAAACGGATCGGAGGTTTTGAAGCCCTGAAAATGCTTTTTGAGCTCATTTCTGCCACCTCCGGAAACATCTTCTGGATTGTGGAATTTACCGAATATGCGTGGAATTACCTACAGAAAACCCATACCATCAGCGCCTATTTCAAATACCATATTCCTTTAAGTTCATTGCGTAACAACCAGATTGTGAACCTGATCATGAAGCGGCATAAAGTGAGTGGGTATCGCCTTCAGTTCGTAGCTACCTTTCCCTCCAAAACAGAACTTAAAAAGCTCAGCCGGCTCAATGAAGGAGAGCAACAACTTTACCTGCAGGAAAAGTTTTTTAACAGCCTCAACCAGTTTGCCCAAAGCAATATCAGCCTGGCCTTGCTCTACTGGTTGCGCTCCACCCTGGAAGTAACCAATAATACCATATACGTGGGCATTTTGCGCGATATGAAATTCGAATTTCTCTCCCGCATGGGAAATGAAAGTATTTTTACCTTGCATGCATTATTATTACACGACAGCTTGAGTTTGGCCGAACATGCCGAATTATTCAATTATTCAGAAGATCAGAGTAAACGCATCCTCATGGTACTGGAAGACAATGGTATTTTAAACCAGAAAGCAGGTAGATACACCATCAACCGCTTGCTATACCGTCAGGTGGTGAATGTATTAAGAAACCGTAATATACTTCATTAGTGGAAAATCTGCTCCGATATATATACCTGCTGCTTTTCTGGATGATCGCGGCAGACAGCCTGGCCCAGTTGAGCTATGTGCCTGAGCACCTGTATCCCAAGGAAGATTCCCTGCATCACCTTCCGGA
>CAZBIF010000004.1:19942-33048 GCA_964492055.1 uncultured Flavobacteriales bacterium | reverse complement strand
TCATTGATACCATCCGTTTTCCCATCCACGATACCATACGCATGGAAAACCTCCCGGCTTCCCTAAAAGAGGAGGGCAAACGCGGCATGGATGCGATCGGGGAAATATTTTCCCCGGGTAAGATATTCTGGGCCCTCGTTTTCCTCATCATTTCCTACTTTCTCATTCGCATCGCCACCATTATTATTGAGCGATTCGCGGAGCGAAGCACCAATTACCGGTTTATCCTGAAAAGTATTGCTCCTTTCGTAAAGATCATCGGCTGGTTGCTGGTGCTCTTCATTATTGTTGAAGGAATTTTTCAGCCCCCGGTAGAGACCATTTTTGCGGTAATGGCATCGGTAGGCATCGCCATAGGTTTTGCTGCCCAGGATATTCTGAAGAATATTTTCGGCGGCATCATGATCCTCTTCGACCGGCCGTTTCAGGTAGGTGACAAAATCCAGGTTGGGGAGCACTATGGAGAGGTAAAGGAGATTGGACTGCGTTCCACCCGCATCGTTACCAAAGATGATTCCCTGGTCTCGGTACCCAATGCGGAAGTGGTCAATAAAGCAGTTTCCAATTCCAATAGTGGAGAAGCAAATTGCCAGGTGGTGGCAGAAATTTATTTACCCATAGATATTGACACCAATGCCGCCAGGCAAATTGCCATGGAGGCTGCCCAGGTAAGCCGTTTTATTTACCTCAATAAGCCCATAGCCGTTTTGTTTTTTAATGAAGTAAAAGAGAAACGTTCGTACCTGAAAATGCGCTTGAAAGCATATGTTTCAGATATTCGCTACGAATTTGCATTTCAAAGTGATATGACCGAAATGGTGATCAAAGAATTCCTCAAACAAGGCCTGATCAAAAAAGAAGAATTGCTGTAATGATGGATAAAATTCAGAACTGGTTTAATCAATATCCCCTCTTGTGGGAAGCACGATTTATAATCAGCAGCATAGTGATCGTTGTGTTCATGGTGTTGTTGGCCAAATTATTTCACATTTTACTGAGGGGGTATTTTGAAAAACATGCAGAAAAAAACAACCCCGACCGTACCAATTACCTGTTTCTGACCAACGGGATCAATTTCGTTTTCTTCCTTCTGGGCCTCATCCTGATCTTTTATTCCATTCCAGCCCTGCGGGCCCTCGGTCTCACCCTCTTTGCCAGTGCGGGTATTATTGCTGCCGTACTGGGGCTTGCTTCCCAGCAGGCTTTTTCCAATATCATTAGCGGGATCTTTATTGTCATTTTTAAACCCTTCCGCATCGGGGACATGATCAAAGTGGGAAATTTTAACTGGGGAATGGTAGAAGATATTACCTTGAGACATACGGTGATCAAAAGCTTTCAGAACGAACGGTATATGATGCCCAATTCGGTGATCAGTGCAGAAACCATTTTAAATGCCTCCATAGGGGAGCTGGAAAGTTGTGTGTTCCTGGAAATGGGCATCAGCTACGATAGCGATGTGGACCTGGCCATGAAGATCATGCGGGAAGAAGCAGAAAAACATCCCAAATGCATTGACCGCCGTAATCAGGACCAGCTTAACCAAGGAGAGCATAAGGTTGTGGTGCGCCTGATCGGTTTCGGGGATTCATCAGTTAATCTGCGGGCATACCCCTGGGCTGCTGACCCCATAGAAGGGTTTATTATGAAAACCGAATTGTTCCAATCCATTAAAGCCAGGTTTGATGCGGAAGGCATAGAAATACCTTTCCCTCATGTTACTGTTTATAGTGGAGATAAAACCGTACCATAGTATATAAAGATGAGAAGAAAGCTGAAAGTCCCCCTACCGAAAGTTAGTTTCAGGCGGTTCTCCGAAAAAAGTAAGGCTGACAAGGTAGTAGGCCAGGCCCCCGGCACCTTGATCTATACCGGGAAAAAAGTAGGACATGTGCCTACCCTGGAGATCTTCAGCTACAATGAAACCGAGCTGGAAACCATTGCTTCCAAAGAGCTGGATGGGGTACAGGAAAAGTTTTCAGAAGAGCGGACCAACTGGGTAAACATTGCCGGTCTGCATCAGGAGTCTTTAATAGAAGCGGTAGGAAAGCGCTATGAATTGCATCCTCTTCTCCTTGAAGATATTTTACAAGTGGATCAACGGCCGAAAACCGAAGATTTCGGCAATTACCTCTTCTTCACCATCAAAATGTTCCATGAACAAACTGAAAAGGGGATTGAGTACGAACACGTGAGCTTTGTGCTCGGAAAAAATGTGATCCTCTCCTTTCAGGAGAACGAAAAGGACATATTTGACCTCATCCGCGAGCGGCTGATCAACTCTTACGGCCGTATTCGAACCAAAGGGGCTGATTATTTATTCTACCGCTTCATTGATACCATCATTGATAACTACTTCCTGGTGCTGGATAAAATCGCCCAGAAGCTGGAGGAGTTAGAAGATGAAGTAATGGAAAACCCCAACACCCAGACCCTGCATAAACTCCAAACAGTGCGTAAGGAAAGCATCTACCTGCGACGCTCCATTTATCCCTTGCGGGAAAGCATAAACTACATCCTGAAAAGTGAATCTTCACTCATCAACAAGGAAACCGAACGTTTCTTCACTGATGTCTACGACCATACCATACAGGTAATAGAATCCTTGGAAACATACCGTGACCTGCACAGCAGTGTGATGGACCTCTACATGAACATCAGCAGTAACCGCATGAACGAGATCATGAAAGTGCTCACCATCATGTCCACCATATTTATCCCAATCACCTTTGTAGCGGGAATTTACGGAATGAACTTTGAACATATGCCCGAGCTTGATGAACCCTGGGCCTACCCCCTTTTCTGGGTGCTGATAATGACCATAGCTGTTGGCATGCTGGTGTTTTTCAAGAGTAAAAAGTGGTTCTGAAAAAGCACTCATCTATCAGCTATTTTAAAACCGGCCCTATACTTCATAATTTATTAATAAGTTGTTTAAAAGCCCTATCCATCCTTATATTAAGTGGATTCAGTATTGTTATAAATTACTTAAAAATAAAAGGTTGCCCACGCTTCCATGCTTGTTCACAATTAGGTTATTAACAATTCTTTTATTTAGTTAATAACTTTGTTGATAAGGAATTTAAGTGGTTCCTTTTGAGGGTTTTGATATGTTCTACCTTTGGATGAAATAATCAAAAGCCATAGATACCAATGCTTACCAAGATCTTCGGAAAGAAAAAGTTAAAAGAAGATAAGCTCGCGAATATCTTTGTCAACTCTACACTTAAAGCAGTGGAAGATGGCTTTCCCGATGTAGTCGGGCTGGTGAAGGATTCGCCGGAGTTTATTGTGGAACCAAAAATGAGTGTGGAGAATGACAGTAAATTCATGTTGATCGTTCTGGCAGCTAATTTAAAAGAGATCCCCCGCCATCTGAGCGCCCACCAGGACAACCGGCTCATCAACCTTATCATCACTAAATTATCATCGGTTTTTGATGTGGAATTTGATAAACTTGAAGGCATACTAAGGGATTACCAAAGCTACCTTAGCCGGGTAAACCATCCTTCAAACAACAATTTATATGCGATGTCCAAAGCCTTGTTTTTCAAATATGAGCTGGGACAGTACCAGGAAGATTATTTCCGCAACATGAATGCACCCAACCCCCTTTTTCTCAAACGGCTGGATGAAGCCATGGGTCTCTTTTTATATAATTGGGAGCAAGTTCAGAAAGAGTATCAACTGATCGAATGATCAACTTCCCAGACCGAATTTTTCGGTCGCCATTTTCACAATATCTTCCCCTATAGCAAGGCAGGCAGTTGCTGCCGGGGAGGGGGCATTCAGTACATGTATGCTATTTTCACGATAAGCTATCTCGAAATCATCGATCATTTCCCCATCGGGCCCGAGGGCCATAGCCCTTACACCAGCTCTTCCCGGGCGGATATCACTCATTTTCAGGCTTGGAATAAGACGCTGTAAACGATCCAGGAATAATTTTTTACTGAAAGCCCGCTTGTATTCATCCAATCCAAACCGCCAATGCTTGGCAAATAATTTCCAGGTACCAACATATCCCAGGGCATCCATGCTGTCGCGCAAATCAAAATCGGTTTTGCCGTAGCCTTCCCGTTTAAAAGTAAAGACTGCATTGGGACCACATTCAATCTCCCCATTGGTCATGCGGGTAAAGTGCACTCCCAGGAAAGGAAATGCAGGATTGGGTACCGGATAGATCAAATGTTTTACCTTTTGTTTAGCATGCTCTTCCAATTCGTAATAATCACCCCGAAATCCGACAATTTGCATAGGAGCCCGGACCCCATCTAATTTAGCCAGACGGTCAGACTGTAAACCACCGCAAAAAATAAGATGACGCGCTTTTACCGAACCTTTATCGGTAAGTATCTCACTGTGCCCGGAAAAATGCAAGGCTTTTTCAAATGATTCACCGAGACGTAATTCGCTTTTCGGATTCATAGCCAGAACAAGCTCCACCATTTTTTTTGTGGCTGCTACAAAATCGATAATACCGGTACAGGGCACCCGTATGCCGGCTATGCCTTTACAGTATGGTTCAATTTCCTTCACCTGCTCTCCACTGATCTTTTCGATCCCTTCTGTATCGTTGGCCAGCCCATTTTGAAAGATCTTGTCCAGGTAAGGTAATTCCGCCTCATCAGTAGCAACTACTACTTTGCCACATACCTCATGTGGTACATTGTGCTCAGCGGCAAATTTCACTAAAGCCCTACGCCCCTTAACACAGTTTATGGCCTTCTTGCTACCGGGTTTATAATACAAGCCGGAATGGATCACTCCTGAATTATGCCCGGTCTGATGCGGTGCCAGTTCGTTTTCTTTCTCCAGAATAAGAATGCTTAGCTCAGGAAAGCGTTCCTGTAAACGGTACATAGTAGCTGCTCCCACAATTCCGCCGCCCACGATCGCCACATCATAAATCTTCTCCTCCATAAATTAAAATAGGCTCAAAATTAAGCTTGCAGGGGGGGATATGGAGATAAAACTTGCTTTTTTGGAACCCTTAGCAATAAAATAAGCCCCACAATAAAAAAAATAATAAGGGCAATAATTGAGTTACGCATGCTACCGGTAAGCCCTTCAATCAGACCATAACTAAAAGTACCTATAACGATACCAAGCTTTTCAAGAACATCATAAAAACTGAAGAAGGAAGCATAGTCTTCAGTTTGGGTGGGCACGAGTTTGGAATAAGTAGAACGGGACAAGGACTGTATGCCTCCCATGACCAGTCCTACAACTCCGGCAATCAGGTAAAATTCTAAAGGGGTGTGTATAAAATAAGCGGCAATACATATGCCGATCCAGATCAGAAGGGTGAACAGCAAGGCTTTGATATTTCCCAGACGGGAGGATAACCAGCTCCAGAGATAAGCACCTCCGATGGCCACAAATTGTATGATCAGTACCGAAACGATCAGGCCGGTTTTAGCTCCATCCGTTCCCCAATCAATTTCCTTGGCTGCAAAAAGGGTAGCCATAAGCATTACTGTCTGTACTCCCATACTGAAAACAAAAAAAGAAAGCAGATATCGGCTGAGGGTGCGCATGTTCTTCAGTTGTAACCAAACGCCCTGTAATTCTTTCCAGCCACGGATAAGCAAATCGTCATCCGGTTGATCATTTACCACTGCTTCGGGCAAATGCTTGTAGGTATATTGACTGAACAACACCCACCATATGGCTACCGTAAGAAAGGCGTACCGGGCAGGTATGTCGAAGACCATGATCATCACCAGGTTGATGATCAATAAAAGAGAGCTACCCACATATCCCAGGGCATAACCTTTGGCGGAAATGCGATCGTGCTGTTCCGGCGGGGCGATCTGCGGCAGAAAGGCGTTATAAAAAACAATACTTCCCCAGAAACCGATGCTGGCTAAAAACACCGGCAACATACTCCATTCCAGATGATCCACATCAAAGAAGAATAAGGCTGCACAGGATAGGGCCCCCAGGTAGCAAAAAAATTGCAACATGCGTTTTTTACTTCGGCTATAATCCGCTATACCGGAGAGAATAGGGGAAATAATAGAAACGACAAGGAAGGAGGCGGCACTTACATAGGAATAGAGCTCTGTATTCTTAAAGGTAAATCCCCAGAATTTTACCATATCGGAAATAACCTTACCGTCAAGAGCAGTGGTGGTGGTCACAGCTTCATAAAACATGGGAAAAATCGCGGTGGTAATTACAAGAGGATAAACGGAATTTGCCCAATCATAAAACGCCCAGGCATTAATTACGCGGCGATTGACTGAAGTGGGTTCCATACTTTTACTTTATTGGCAAACCTCGCAATATTTCGCTTTGATTGAATAATCTTTCAAGGATTGTATTCCCATTTTTTCTTTACTGAAAAGACGACAATATTCCTGAGGGTACAAGCTGGCCAGTTTATCCAGGCTTTCCCGGTAAAGTTTTTCCGGGTTCACTTCCCGGTCATATATTGCAATTTGAAGGTAATAAGAGAGCAGTTCAGCAGGAGGATTTTCGGTTCTAATATAGGGTTTCAATACCTCGGCGGCTTTGGAAAATTGATCCTGTAAGCTTAGGTAGCGGGCGAGGTGCAGGGCGTCTACCGGGGCCAGATTGGCAGCCCTTTGCCTTTTTACCAGGTCGTCAAATGCTTTCTTGCGCTCAGCAAATTGTTTTTTATCAAAGTAATGATCAGCGGCTACTGCTTGGTAATTCATCATCGCCCGGTTAAAAACCGTTTTATCGATCTGTCCGTTCAGTTTATTGAACTCATCCTCCCAATCATCCACATTATTGATTTTCTGCCCGTTTACCCAGTCCTTCAACTGGGCTATCAAAGTATTGTATCTCAATTGCGGCAGGCTTGAGTTGATCAGGAACAATTCCAGGAATGCTTTGTAAATGGTATTGCCATCATAGGAATCAGCACCGCTTTCTGCATGGGCAGCTATGTTATTACTGATGAAGGGAAGTTGCTTTTTTCGCTGTTGAAAATAATTTTCAGCTAATTTACCATGTCCCTTTTCTATATAGGTTTTCTGAAGATTCAGCGCCTCTTTCTGCTTACCGGATTGGCGTAAAAAAGTAAAAATTTTCTCATATTCCGCGCCGAGTCCATCCAGGGGTAAGTTTGCCTCTCCCCGGTAGTGAATGGTGAGCATATTCAAACTATCCAGAAAGGTGTTTAATTTATTATCGTCTTTAGCTGTTTTATTTAAATAAGCTATTATACCCGCTGTATCCAGGCCGCGGGTCTCCAATTGATAAAACGTATTCTCCTGGAATTTCCCATAAGCTTTCCAGTCGATTGAATTGGAAATGCTAATCTCGCTTTGGTAATTCAGGGCAGGTTTTAGAGTGGATAGCAGATAGGAACTGATCTCTTCTATAACAGAGGTGTTTTGAATGGGGGAGGATTTGATTGTAATGCTTACACTTTTCGCCTGGTAGTTAAGTTTCTTTAAATTATGGGCAAGGGCATCTATTTCTTCTTTAATTGTTTCAACGGAATTATTCAGTGCAATGCTGTAAGCCGAAGTATCAATCCAGCTCATGGTTTCCCCCACACTATCCCCAATTAACAAAAAAGGAAGGTCAAACCACTGCTCTGTAGTTGTAACAACTTTATTAAAACGGGCCGTCTGACAATGATGTCCCTCTTTGATCGAAATCAGGTTTAATTCGCAATGATCCCCCTGGTATAAGTCGGGGAGTTTGCCCATACTTACCTTTACCTCTCCTTGCTCCTTGCGCAAATTGAGTACAGCCAATTTCCCCTTTTTGATGGGAGACATCAAATACCCATCACTAATGCCGCCGGGAAATAGGCGGTTGGGTTCCCCACAGTGAAACTGTTCATTACAAATTACATCTACAGCAAGGGCATCACCTGCGCCGGCCAGCAAGGCTTCCACATAAGCGAGGTTATTCAATTCAAGAAATACCTCATTCCCTTCTTGCGTAAGCACATCTGAAAATAGTTCAGGAAAAGTTGGATGTTCATCAATGAATTTATCACAGATCTCCTTTTTATAAGGTTCAAGTCCTTGAACATCCTTTAACCCCTTATCATCAGATAAATCATAGGGTAAGCCGGCCATGATCAGCACGGAATAGACCTTTCCCTCTTCCTCCAGAAAGGAGAGGCCAAAATGCCGGTAATGGGGATCGATCAGGTTAAGTTTACTCTCTTCCTCATTGCGCCATTCGGTGAGTACGGCGGCCGCTACCTGCTCGGGAGAATTGATCGGGACCTTCTGCCCGGCGGGTTCCACCGGCAATTTACCACCAAGGCTTAGTTCTGCGATGTTTTCCCCGGCTTCTGCATAAAAGGCAGAATAATAAAGCAGGCGATCGTTTAATTTAGCTTTTTTGGAATTATCCTGCTCATGTACCAGTCTGCCGGCTTTTAACATGTATTCTGCCTGATCAAAAGCAACGGCATCCAGATCTGCTTGACGCTCCAAAACAGTTAGACCCTGCTGTTCCCGGAATTCATTTAAGGCCTGGACAAAAGCGGATTCTACCACGCTTTCATTCAGCTGGGAAAAAGCGGTGTAATTTGTAAGTAAAAAAAGGAAGAAAAATAACTTCCTCAATGGTTCTATTTTATAACAAAAGTCACCCGCTGATTCATCTCCGGTTTACCTTTTGCTTTGGGTTGTTCAGTCCCTTTGGAGGCAATAGTAAGGCGTTCCTTAGCAACTCCCTGACCTACCAGTTGACTTTTTATATAAAAAGCACGTCGACGGGAAAGGATGTTCTCATCGGCTTCGGAGGGATCTTCATGGCCAACGATTTCCACATTTACAGTAGGATTTTCACGTAGGTATTCGCCGAGGTTTTCCAGCTTATTATTTTCTGCGGCCTTTGGTTCAAAAGCTTTAGAATCAAAGAAAATTTCCACATTCCCCGGGCTGTATTCCTGGGCAGCTTCTTCCATGCCTCCCTCCAGTTTTTCAGAATCCATCGCATTACCCTTGGCAATAGTGGCATCCGCCTGACTGCCATCGGAGTTTACGATGTAAGTTTTGTTGGCTTTTTTACTTTCCTCCTTGTCTGAACCGAAAGATTTGTACTCCACTTCCAGGTTTCCGCCGGCGATCTTGTCGCAAATGCAATCCTTTTCCCCTAACTCATCTTTAGGCGTGACGGTTACATCATCGATGAAATAATAGGCATCATAGTTTTGCCTGCCTGAAAACTCTCGTGACATGCGTAAGGTTTCCTGATCGGTTTCATCATCTGAATTAAAATTGCCGATGATAATAAATTGCTCTCCGCCTTCCGCTTTGTAAGTTCCACATATCGCTTCCCACAAATATTGCTGTTCAAAAATTCGGTTCGTAATACTCTTTATTTGAGGTGTAAATGAGAGATTACTTTCTGACATTTCCACTATTGAGTCTTTAGTCACATATAGGCCCAAATTATTTACCGCATATTTAGAGCGATCGGCCAGGCTTACATGAAATTTAAAGCAATACTCCTTACCAGCCTCCAGAGGTTTGATGAGTTGTGTACCAAGGTAGGTACGAGGTAGGCGGCCCCGGTAACCAAAAAAAGAAACCCCGGCGTAATTGTTACCGGTGCGTGCTTTTTCAGCTCCGTATTTGTTTTCCGGCACCCCGTATTCATCATCCTTGGTTTCAGCAGAATACAGATCCACCGGGTTCATAGTAATGGAACGCCAGGGTGCAGCCAGGTCTACCTGCCCGCCTTGTTTTAACTTGCCCTCCACCTCTTCAAAACTGGGATTAGGGACTAAGTTGGTCTGGGCAGTTAGTACAGTAATGAGAAGCAAGCAGTTAGTAAGTAAGGCTATTTGTTTCATAATTTAATTTTCAGCAGTTTTTTCAAAGATTGTACCGAAAGTAAAAATAAATATTCAACCTGAAAATTATTGATGAATAAATTAACGCTTAAAGTATAGATATTAATGGCATGAAATAGTATCGGGACAAGTGTATTTTGGACTTAGGTTTTTAGTTTATTCCAAGCTGTACTAATTTGTCTTAACTACCGTATAATTTATAATTGTACTGGATAAATAAAATTGTATTTTTGATAAAAACGAATAGAATGGCTACTTTGCTTCTGGATGACGCTTTAAATGAAAACGCAAAACTACTGATTGAGCTGGCAAAAAAACTTGGGGTCAAGGTGGTAAAGTTAGCAGCAGATGAAAAGGAAGATTTGATATTTGCCCAAATGATGCTCAAGGAAGAAACGGGGGAATATGTTTCAGAAGATAAAATTTATAAATTACTTGAAGGCGATTGAAAGTAATATTTAATAAGAGTTTTTAAAAGTCTTTGAAAAAAGAATTGAATCCAATGCTAAAAAAAGCTATTCCGAAACTTATTAAAAAGCTAAAAGAAGCTCAAAGTATACATGAACTAACTTCAATAAAATCCATCAAAACCCATCCCAGCTACTATCGATATCGAATAGGTAATTATAGGATTGGTTTTAAATTAATTAATCAGAAAACTATTGATCTGATTTTGATTGCAAAACGAGAAGATATTTACAAAAAATTTCCTTAGATTTCTAAAGTAGTAAGTGTGGGGTCATTCTTTTAAAAAGTTTACTTGAATGACGCCTGTCCGGCCAATAGTTAAAATTTATGTCATTGCAAAAAAAAATCCCTCCTGACTTAGTCAGGAGGGATTTTTAAAAATTATTGTTTTCAATCAATTATCTTCAAACTGCTTGCGGATCATGTTCAGGGCTGAACCAGCCTTAAACCATTCAATCTGATTTTCATTGTAGGTATGGTTAACCTTGATCTCTTCCGAACTGCCATCCTGGTGGTTTATACGGATGGTCAATTGTTTATTGGGTGCAAAATCTTCCAGATCGATAAAATCAAAGGTATCATCTTCCTGTATCTTATCATAATCTGCCGGATCAGCAAAAGTGATACCCAGCATGCCCTGTTTTTTCAGGTTGGTTTCATGTATCCGTGCAAAGGAACGAACTAGCACCGCAAACACACCCAAATGGCGCGGCTCCATAGCCGCATGCTCCCGGGAAGAACCTTCCCCGTAGTTTTCATCCCCTACCACCAGGGTTGGTATTCCGTCTGCCTTATAAGCCCGTTGCACATTCGGAACTGAATCGTAATCACCGGTCAACTGGTTTTTCACCTTATCTGCCTTATCATTATAATAATTGATAGCTCCGGTAAGCATGTTATTGGAAATATTGTCGAGATGGCCCCGGTACTTCAGCCAGGGACCTGCCATGGAAATGTGGTCGGTAGTACATTTCCCTTTGGCTTTGATCAGCAATTTTACTCCGTGTTTGTTGTTGCCATCCCACGGCTCAAAAGGCGTAAGGATTTGCAATCGGTCACTTTCTTTGTCTACTTTCACTTCCACATCACTACCATCTTCGGCCGGGGCCTGGTAACCGTTATCTTCCACGGCATAGCCTTTCACCGGGAATTCGATTCCCTGCGGTTCTTCCAGCCGCACTTCTTCCCCGTTCTCATTGGTAAGGGTATCGGTCAATGGATTAAAGGTCAGGTCGCCGGCAATGGCCATGGCGGTGACCAGTTCAGGAGAGGCTACAAAACCGTGGGTATTGGGGTTGCCGTCATTTCGCTTGGCAAAATTGCGGTTGAAGGAAGTAATGATGCTGTTCTTCTCCTTTTTTTCGGCCCCATGCCTGGCCCACTGACCAATGCAAGGACCGCAAGCATTGGCAAGAACTACCCCGCCAATCTCTTCAAAAGTGTCCAGATAGCCATCCCGCTCTACGGTATAGCGCACCATTTCTGAACCGGGGGTTACAGTAAATTCGGATTTTACTTTCAGGTGCTTATCCAGGGCTTGTTTGGCCACGGAAGCCGCCCGGGTAATATCTTCGTAAGAGGAGTTGGTGCAGGAACCGATCAGCCCCACCTCCAGTTTTTGCGGCCAGTCATGCTCTTTTACGGCTTTAGCAAATTCCGAAATAGGTGTAGCCAGGTCAGGGGTAAAAGGCCCGTTAATATGGGGTTCCAGTTCCGAAAGGTTGATCTCGATCACCTGATCGAAATACTTCTCCGGATTTTCATATACTTCCTTGTCTCCTGTCAGGTGTTCTTTCACTTCTTCAGCAAGTGCTGCCACATCGGCACGGTCAGTGCCTTCCAGGTATTCCTTCATGCTCTTATCATAGCCGAAGGTGGAAGTAGTGGCACCAATTTCAGCACCCATATTGCAGATGGTTCCTTTTCCGGTACAGGAAAGGTTTTTAGCCCCTTCCCCGAAATATTCCAGAATGGCACCGGTACCTCCTTTAACGGTTAGTATACCAGCCACTTTCAGGATCACGTCTTTAGAAGCTGTCCACCCACTAAGTTTCCCGGTTAATTTTACGCCGATCAATTTGGGCATTTTCAGTTCCCAGGGCATACCGGCCATTACGTCTACTGCATCAGCGCCACCCACGCCAATAGCTACCATACCCAGCCCTCCGGCATTTACGGTATGACTGTCAGTCCCGATCATCATTCCTCCGGGGAAAGCATAATTTTCCAAAACTACCTGATGAATGATGCCTGCTCCGGGTTTCCAGAATCCCACTCCGTATTTATTGGAAACGGAACTGAGAAAATCATACACTTCTTTATTGGTGTCCAGAGCTGTCTGTAAGTCTTTTTCTGCCCCTACTTTGGCCTGAATGAGGTGATCGCAATGTACGGTAGATGGTACGGCCACTTTGTCTTTCCCCGCCTGCATAAATTGCAGTAAGGCCATCTGGGCAGTGGCGTCCTGCATGGCTACCCGGTCGGGTTTGAAGTCCACATAAGCTTTCGCCCGCTCCAGTTCTGCAGTGGCCTTTCCCTGATCCAGATGGGAATAAAGGATTTTCTCCGTAAGCGTAAGCGGTCGCTTCAGTACATTTCGTGCAGCCTCGATCTTCTCATCAAGTTCAGCATACACTTTTTTAATCATCTCTATATCAAATGCCATGGGTCTTCAGTTTAAATTTTTTTGAGTGGACGGCAAAATTAAACATTAGCGCATGAAATGTCTACCGTTTATAAGTAACTGCTTTTAGGGGTATATAGTTTTCGTAAACTTGCTCCATGGTAGGCATCATTCGGGAAAATATCCGGGAAGCGCTTAAATCAGTGCGTAGTC
>CAZBIF010000004.1:17097-19932 GCA_964492055.1 uncultured Flavobacteriales bacterium | reverse complement strand
ATGGCCCTGGTGGGTATCCTCACCTCGATTGACTCCATCAGCAGTTCGCTGAGCAGTAATTTCTCCAGCATGGGAGCCAGTACATTTTCCCTGCAAAACCGCGGTATGAATATTCATGTGGGAAAAGGAGGTAAAAAGCGAAAAGTCTATCCCAGTATTTCCTTTGATGAGGCTATGGACTTCAAAGAGAAGTATGCTTTTCCAGCCACGGTTTCCGTTAGCGTGCGTGCCTCGGCACTGGCCACCTTAAAATACCGGGAAGAAAAAACCAACCCCAACATTTTCGTTTTCGGCATTGACGAAAATTACCTGCAAACTTCCGGCTATGAGCTTGCCAAAGGCCGGAAATTTAGTGCGCATGAGATCTACTCGGGCAGCGCATTGGTGATCCTGGGTGATGAGATCGCCAAGACCCTTTTCCCCAAAACCGACCCCCTTGATAAACTCATCTCAATCGGTGCGAATAAGTTCCGGGTAATCGGTGTGACCAAACCGAAAGGCAGCACCATGGGTTTCAGTGGCGACCGCAATGCCTTTATCACAATTACCACGGCCAGAAAGAACTTTCCCCAGGCGCAACCTACCTATATGGTGCAGGTGATGGTGGATCAGCCGGAAATCATGGAAAATGCCATAGGGGAAGCTACCGGGCTTTTTCGAACCATACGCGGCGACAAGCCGGGAAAAGAAGAAAGCTTTGAAATAGCTAAAAGCGATAAGGTCGCGGAAATGCTGATGGAAAACCTAAGCATGGTTACGCTTTCAGCCACCATCATTGGTTTTATTACCTTGCTGGGGGCGGCCATTGGGCTAATGAACATCATGCTGGTATCGGTAACCGAACGCACCCGGGAGATCGGGGTACGCAAAGCCATTGGTGCCAGTGCTTCAATCATTCGCAATCAATTCCTGATCGAAGCCATCGTTATTTGTCAATTGGGGGGATTATTGGGGATATTGCTAGGTATAGTCATAGGCAACCTGGTAGGTAATTTAATTGGCAGTGAATTCATTGTTCCCTGGGACTGGATGTTCTTGGGCGTGGGTCTATGTCTGCTAGTGGGTTTGCTCAGTGGAATATACCCGGCTTCCAAAGCGGCAAAGCTTGATCCTATAGAATCCTTGCGATACGAATAGACTGATGGTAAATAAACGCGTTCTAGTCTTGCTTTCCTTTGTATTTTGTCTGCTTATTTCCCATTTACTGGGCTACGTAGGTCATTTCGGCTATGACGATATGCAGTATGCCGCTATTGCCCATGCCATTAGGGAGGGTAATTTTCCTGCCGAAGATCACTTTGCCTACCGATTTGCGGTGGTTTTGCCTACAGCACTCTTTTATTTATTGTTCGGTGTAAATGACTGGGCCTCTTCCCTGCCGGCCATGCTGGCAAGTATGGTAATACTTTTTTTTATCTATCAAATGCTGAAAAGGGAAGCATTCACCACCTTGATTATTGCCCTGGGGTTTACCCTCTTTTCGCATTGGTACCTTTTCTACAGTGATAAGCTGATGCCGGATATCCATTTATGCATGGGAATCATTGGTGCTGTTTATTTCTATTACCGTCAGCGATTTCAATTTCCTTCCGCCTCCAAAGGCAACGCGCTGGGGTTTACTGTCTTGCTGTTTTATGCCTTTCTGGCCAAAGGTACTGTGATCTTAAGCCTCCCTCTCTTTGCGTATTTCCTGTTATTGGATCTGTGGCAAAAACGGAACCGGCAGTTCTGGCTTTTTGTGTTGATCGGTATGGTTTTCTTATCCTTTTTTTACTTTGTCTTGATCTACCTATTGACCGGGGATATGAGCAGCCGGTTCGAAGCCCTGTTTGCCAACTCTTACCTCAATCGCTGCAGCTACGCCGAGCAATCCAGCCGTATTTTATTAAAACGGCTGAGTGTGGATTTTTTGCGTATGCTGCGCATTGATACCCTGCTTTATACTTTCAGTATCATAGCCTTAGTAGCCTTGTTTGAAATCCGAAAAGGGTTATTTCGCCTGACCACCCCCTTGCATTTTTTCCTGATGAGCAGTCTCCTTATGTTGGCGGCTTCAAACTTCATGAGTATATCCCCTACTTCCTACAATCCCATGTGCCTGGACATCCGGCATTACCTTTATCTCATCCCCCTGTCCGGGATTGCGGCAGGGATTTATTTACAGCAGGCCCAACGCTTTGGCTGGAGAAATCTATTGCTCATTATCAGCCTTTTGATCATTTCGGTACTCAGCTATCGGAATGAGGATCAGGCCTTCAATTGGTATTATTTGCCGGTAGGGATTGGCTTGAGCTTATTTCTATTGAGTTCATTCTATCAGAAGTATAAGCCTTTGGCCTTAAGCCTGCTAATACTTACCCTGGCCTACCTGCCATATCAGTTGACCCTCAATGCGCGGGATTTGCAATACCAACGCCAGAAAGAATTTGTTAGAGCCCAGTTACTAGCGGACAATCAACCCAAAATAATTATTTCTGATCCGGTGATGGCGAACATTGGACCCTACTGGAACGAATTCAGGGAAAATGGCTTAGCTTTTTATGCCTACGATGATTCCACGGTTTATGAAGTTTCGCGAAAACCGACATATCTGCTGCAAAACTGGCATACGCGGTTTCAATCTTTTCATCAGGAGGGGGATTATCCTTTTTACGTAAAACAAACCCTGGAGCAGCAGCCGTTAGCTACGGATTCTATCATAGGTGCTTCCATTTATCGTGTGAATGAATTGATCGACCCCGAAAAAGAGGGAAAGCTGATTTGGTCAATGAAAAATGACTTTGAGGGAGCTGTGGAAACCTGGAGCGGAAGAAGTGATATACTGACTACAGAAAA
>CAZBIF010000004.1:16378-17087 GCA_964492055.1 uncultured Flavobacteriales bacterium | reverse complement strand
GCAATATTATCTACGAGTATTCCGCCACCTTGTTATTACCGCTTGATTCGTTAATCGACTCCAGTTTAAGTTATCTCATCATCAGAGTGAAAGGACAGGTATTTACTGAAGAATCCACTCTCCTTAAACTTGTAGTCAGTCTTGATAACCCTGAAGCGAATTATCTCTGGCAGGGAAAAAGTGTGGAAGGTATGCTCAAAACATTTGCGCACTGGTGGCCGGTAAACATGGAGCAGGTGATTCCGCTTCATGCTATTCAACCCAATACCAACTTAAAAATATACCTGTGGAGTGTGGAAAAACGGAGGGTTTATCTGGATGAGTTGGAGGTGAAGATTATCGGGATATAATTAAAGGGAAATGTAGCTATGCGTTGCCCGGAGAGGGCTGCACAGAGATTGTCGAAGTGCCGATGAGTAAAAATAAATCAATGGGTAAGTGAAGGAGGAATAGAAAACCCCAATGGCACTTCGACTCCGCTCAGTGACCATCGGGGTTTACAATAACCTAAAATTCAAAAACTATAAACTATCTATTCGGCTACTACCTCAAATTCGATCGTAGTGCTTACGTCCCGGTGCAACCTGATCTCAGCCTGGTAAGTTCCCACTTCCTTGATCTGTGAACCGAGTATTTTGATGTTCTTTTTATCCACGTTGTAACCTTGCTTATTGATCGCGTCAGCCAATTGAATGGTGTTCACGGAACC
>CAZBIF010000004.1:14326-16339 GCA_964492055.1 uncultured Flavobacteriales bacterium | reverse complement strand
TTTAGTGCTTTTGCCGTTTTTTCAGCATCTTCCTTCAATTTGGATTCCTTGTGGCTACGCTGCCTCATGTTTTCTTCCCATACCTTGCGGTTGGAAGGAGTGGCCGCCAAAGCCTTACCCTGAGGGATCAGGAAATTGCGGGCAAAGCCGGGCTTTACGTTTACCATTTCATCCTTGAAGCCCAGGTTCTCTATATCTTCTTTTAATATAATATCCATGTCTGTTCCTCCTGATTATTTAAGTAAGTCAGCTACGTAAGGCATAAGGCCCAGATGACGGGCACGCTTAACCGCCTGTGCTACTTTGCGCTGGTATTTCAACGAGGTACCGGTGATGCGGCGGGGCAATAATTTTCCCTGCTCGTTCACAAACTGCAACAGGAAGTCGGGATCCTTAAAGTCAATATACTTGATGCGGTTTTTCTTAAACCGGCAATATTTCTCTTTCTTAACCTCTATTGAAGGAGGGTTAAGGTATCTTATTTCTGATGAATTTTCTGCCATGATCTAGTCTTTTAATGCAATAATTAATTTTTATCTGCTTTGGCAGACTTTCTCTTTTCAATGCGGCGCTTGGCATACTCCACCGCATGCTTATCCAGCTTTACGGTAAGAAAACGCATGATGCGCTCATCGCGTTTGAAGGCCAGTTCCAGCTTGGCGATAAAATCACCTTCTACTTCATACTGGAACAACTGATAAAATCCGGTGGATTTCTTCTGAATGGGGTAGGCTAATTTTTTCATGCCCCAATGCTCTTCATTGTGGATCTTTGCTTGCGCATCCTTGAGCATTTGCCTGAACTTTTCGACTGTTTCCTTTGCCTGCTCGGCAGACAAAACGGGAGTTACAATGAAAACAGTCTCATAATGATTACTCATTGCAAAATAGTTTTAATTAATTTGTCCCAAAATTGGGGCGGCAAAAATACTATTTTCTTCCTTTCTGTAAAACTGTTTAAGTCAGTTTTTTAAGAACTCCGGCTGGTCTTCATTCACAGCTTGTTGAAAAGTTACCGCAAAGGTACTGTGGAAATCAATTACTTTTGTGTGAATGTCCACCGAACCGTACATCGTTTCCGCCCGCAAATACAGGCCCTCCACCTTCGACAGTGTGGTGGGGCAATCGGCCATCACTTCCACCCTGAAAAATGCCATTAAAACCGGCCATCTGGCCCAGGCTTTTTTATTTTGCGGTTCCCGCGGGGTGGGCAAAACTACCTGTGCCCGCATTCTGGCGAAGACCATCAACTGTACCAATCGTACAGAAAACGTGGAAGCCTGCAATGAATGCGATTCCTGCAAATCATTTAACGAAGGGGCTTCCCTGAACATTCTTGAAATGGATGCTGCATCCAACAATGGGGTGGATGAAATGCGGGCCCTTACCGACCAGGTGCGCTTTGCCCCCCAGATCGGCACGCATAAGGTGTACATTATTGATGAGGTGCACATGCTCACCCAGGCCGCTTTCAATGCCTTTTTGAAAACCCTGGAGGAACCCCCTGCCCATGCTATTTTTATCCTGGCCACCACGGAAAAGCACAAGATCATTCCTACAATTCTCTCCCGTTGTCAGATCTTTGACTTTAACCGCATCTCGGTGGAGGATATCAGTAAGCAGCTGGAGGAAATTGCAGGAAAGGAAAAAGTAAATGCTGAACCGGAAGCCTTACATGTGATCGCCCAGAAAGCCGATGGAGCCTTGCGGGATGCCCTGTCCATGTTTGATCAGCTGGTAAGTTTTTCAGGTGATGAGCTGACTTATGAAAAGGTGATCAGCAGTTTGAATATCCTTGACTATGATTATTACTTCAAAGCCACAGATGCTATTCTATTCGGGGATATACCCGCTTGCCTGAATCTTTTTGATGATATTTTAAAACACGGTTTCGACGGCCACCATTTCATCAATGGACTGGCCTCACATTTCAGGGATTTACTAGTTAGCAAACACAAGGATACTATACAATTGCTCGAAGTAGGCCCCTCCATCAAGGAGCGCTATTACCGGC
>CAZBIF010000004.1:9935-14260 GCA_964492055.1 uncultured Flavobacteriales bacterium | reverse complement strand
ACCTTCTTTTGCAAGCCCTGGAGATCTGCCGGCAGTGCGATGTACAGTACAAAGGCAGTAAAAATCAGCGTCTGCTGGTGGAACTGGGCCTGATGCAACTCGCCTCCCTCCCCACTGAAAATTCCGTTCGGCCAGAAAAAAAAAAGCCCTACATCAAACCCCATGAAGAATTAAATCAGGGAGCCTCTGATGCTGACAAAGCTGCTGAACCTGATACCCAGCCGGTTACTTCAGGGAAAATTGAAAACACAATCCCTCCTGTAAAACCAGAAAAAAGTACGGCGAAAGAAACTGAACAATCGACTGCTAAGCCGGAGCCAATAGCTGAAGTTAGGGAACCTAGCCCGGGCAAAACCACCAACCCCAATCTGGAAAAACTCCGAAGCCGCCGGCTTTCACTGAACCACCTGATGCAAAAGCAGGAAGAGAAAGAACAGGAAAAAGCGGAATACACCTCTGATCTCAGGGAAAAGATCGATGAAGAAAACCTGCAAGAGGTTTGGGAGGCACTGAAAACAGACTTTGATCCTGAAAAAAAAGGGACCAATACCATCGTGTATGCGGCCTTGAGCATGTACCCCCCTTCGCTGAAGGAAAATGCCAAAATAGAATTGCTAGTAGACAATAAGGCCCAGCAGGAGGAACTCAATATGGTTAAAAGCGACCTGCTTGAGTACCTGCGAAAAAAGTTACGTAATGGTGCACTTGAGCTGGAAGTCATTTTACAGAAAAACCCGAAAGAGCGAAAAGCCTATACCCAGGAAGAGAAATTTATGAAAATGGCGGAAAAGAATCCACTTTTATTAAAACTGAAGCAGGAACTTGACCTGGATTTTATCTGAGGGAGGCTGGCTTACTAATCTAAACGACCGTTAGCCAGGATAAATTTGCAAGCAATAAACCCTCAAAAACCACACATCATAAATTTTCTTTCCAACTGTGCAAGTTTTTATATATTAGCCCCTTAAATTTTATACATCTATTCCCCTACTATGAGAACCCCCAACTACTTTAAGGGCCTGTTTGCAGGTCTGGTATTATTTGGTTTTGCCTGCGGCAATGGAAATGATACAGGAAATGAAGCGAATAATCAAAGTAAAAAACAAGACTATGAAACCGTTGAAAATGACCCATCAGGCACCCGTATTTATACCCTGGATAATGGATTAAAAGTTTACCTTTCCGTAAACGAGGAAGCCCCCCGGGTGCAAACCGCTATTGCGGTAAGGGCAGGTAGCAAAAATGACCCGGCAACGGCTACCGGCCTGGCCCACTACCTGGAGCACATGTTATTCAAAGGAACCGATAAGTACGGTACCCTGGATTATGCCAAAGAATCCCCCTTGCTTGATCAGATCGATAGCCTGTATGAAGTATACCGCCAAACCAAAGAGGAGAAAAAACGCAAGATTTTATACGCCAAAATCGACAGCCTCTCGCAAGAAGCCAGTCAGTATGCCATTGCCAATGAATACGATAAAATGGTAAGTGAAATGGGCGCTAAGGGCACCAATGCCTACACCTCGCAGGAACGCACGGTTTACATCAATGATATACCTACCAACCAATTGGAGAAATGGCTGGAAGTGGAAACGGAACGGTTCCGCAATCCCCAGTTGCGATTATTTCACACTGAACTGGAAGCCGTGTATGAGGAAAAGAACCGTACACTTGATAATGATTTCAGAAAGGTATTTTATGCTTTACTGGATGGTTTATTTCCCAATCACCAATACGGGCAGCAAACCACTATTGGCACCATTGATCATTTGAAAAATCCTTCCCTTACCGAGATCAAAAAGTACTACAACAATTACTATGTTCCCAATAATATGGCCATCATGCTGGCCGGGGATTTTGATCCTGATAAAGTGATTGAAATGATCAGGGAAAATTTTGGCAGTATGGAAAGAGGGGAAGTCCCTGAATTTTCAGTTACTGAAGAAGCTCCTTTGAATGAAATTGTGAGAAAAGAAGTAGTTGGCCCCGATGCAGAAATGATATATATGGGCTATCGTTTTGAAGGGGCCGGCAGCCGGGAAGCAGACCTGATCCGCATGTGCGATATGATCCTTGCAAATTCCACTGCCGGATTGATCGACCTCAACCTGAACCAGCAACAAAAAGTACTCAATGCAAGTTCGTTCACCTATATCCTTTCAGACTATTCAGCTCATATTTTAAACGGCAAACCCAAGCAGGGACAGAGTCTTGAAGAAGTTGAAAAGCTGATCCTCTCCCAGATCGACAGTCTGAAAGCCGGAAACTTTCCCGACTGGCTGCCCAATGATCTTAAACTCAGCCGCATCAAACAATTGGATAATAACTGGGGACGTACCGATATGATGGTGGATGCTTTTATACAGCGCCGGGAATGGGCTGATGAAGTAGGTGACCTGGATGATTTAAGTCAGTATACCAAAGCGGATATTGTGGACTTTGCCAATCAGCATTATAAGAACAATTATGTTGTGGTGTACAAGCGTACCGGTGAGGATACTACTGTAAAATCAGTAGAGAAGCCAGTGATCACCCCGGTGAAGGTAAACCGGGATGATGCCTCTCCTTTCCTGACCGGCATTAGTAAAATGGAAGTCAGCCCGATAGAACCGCGATTTTTAAATTATGCCGAAGACATTAAAGAAACTACCATGGAGAATGGGGTGGTTATCCGCTCGGTGAAAAATGAAAGCAACGCCTTGTTCACCCTTTATTATGTTTTTGATATGGGTAAAAATCACAACCTCAAGCTGGACATGGCCCTGGATTACCTGCCTTTTCTGGGAACTTCAAAATATTCCCCGGCGGAGATCCAGCAGGAATTCTATAAGATCGGTTGTGATTTTGACGTATTTGCCAGTGATGACCAGGTATATGTGTACATGACCGGCTTGAATGAGAATTTTGAGAAAGGATTAAAGCTATTTGAACACTTATTGGCTAATGCCCAGCCGAACCCTGAGGCGCTGGATAACCTGGTTTCTGATGTGCTGAAAAAACGGTCGGATGCAAAACTTTCTAAGGGGAATATCTTATTTGGAGCCATGTACAGTTTTGCCCAGTATGGTCCTAACTCCCCCTTTAAAAATATCCTTTCCGAAAAGGAACTGAAGCAATTGAAGCCGGAAGAATTGACCCAGGTCATACATGATCTTAACAGTTATGAGCACCGGGTATTGTATTACGGCCCCCTGGAGCAGGAAGAACTCAAAGATATGCTGGCGGAACATCATCAGGCACCCAAGCAATTGAAAGATCTTCCGGAACCTATCGCTTTCACCGAACAGGATAACGAGGCAACGAAGGTATACGTGGTAGATTACGATATGAAACAGGCGGAAATACTGATGTTGTCCAAAAAGGAAATGTACAATCCCAAAACTGTAGCGGCAGCGGCGGTTTATAACGAATATTTTGGTGGAGGCATGGGCTCTATTGTATTTCAGGAAATGAGGGAATCCAAAGCCCTGGCTTATTCGGTTTATTCAGCTTATACTTCCCCCTCTGATTCTGCCAAGCCCCACTATGTGCTGGCTTACATAGGCACACAGGCCGATAAGCTGAAAGAGGCCATGGCAGGAATGAACGAGCTCCTGCAGAATATGCCGGAGTCGGAGAAAAGTTTCGAACTGGCTAAAAAGGCAGCCATGGAGAAGATCCGAACGGAGCGTATTACCAAAACATCCAAGCTATGGAATTACGAGTCTGCCCTGAAGCGCGGTGTGGATTATGACCTGCGAAAGGATATTTATGAAGCCATTCCTAACATGAGCATGGCTGACCTTAAAAAGTTCCATGAAGAATACGTGAAAAACGGAAATTACAACATCATGGTGATCGGGAAAAAGAGCGGCCTGAATATGGCTGCCCTGAAAGAGTACGGGCCGGTGAAAACCCTGACCCTGGAAGAGATTTTCGGCTATTAAAATTTTTCTTTATCAAATAGAAAAGGCGGAGGCAGATTGCCTCCGTCTTTGTTTTGCAGTATGTCGCAGTTTATTGGGAATATTTAATGTTAAAAGAAACTGATAATTATTCCTTATTCCTTCATTAAACTTTTCCCCTTGGGTCAGGTTTATTAAACGGCTATCTTTGCCCGCTTCACTACACAAAAACTTATCTAAATTAAAACATTCGCTATATGAGCCAAAAGATTACCTATACCAAAACCGATGAGGCCCCCATGCTGGCTACTTACTCCCTTCTGCCAGTCATCAAAAATTTCTTATCCAAAGCCAATATCGAGGTTGAGTTAAAGGACATTTCCCTGGCGGGAAGGATATTGGCGGCATTTCCCGATTACCTGAAAGAAGAGCAACGCGTGG
>CAZBIF010000004.1:7259-9915 GCA_964492055.1 uncultured Flavobacteriales bacterium | reverse complement strand
CCTCGCGACTTTGGGCAGAATGGCCAAGGAGCCCGGAGCGAACATCATCAAGCTGCCCAATATCAGTGCGTCCATCCCTCAATTGGTGGCTGCCATCAAGGAATTGCAAAACAAAGGTTACGACTTGCCGGACTATCCGGAAGAAGCGAAAACGGAGGAACAAAAAGAGATCAAAGAACGCTACGACAAGATCAAGGGAAGTGCGGTGAACCCGGTGCTGAGGGAAGGGAATTCCGACCGGCGGGCACCCAAAGCCGTAAAAGAATACGCCCGCAAAAACCCCCATCGCATGGGGGAATGGCACTCCTCTTCCAAAACCGAAGTGGCTACCATGGGGGAAGGTGATTTTTACGACAACGAGCAATCCCTTACCAGTCCAAAAGCACAGGTAGTGGATATAGAGCTGCATGGGGAAGATGGAAAGGTGACCACCTTGAAAAAAGGCATCAGCATACAGCAGGGCGAAATAGTGGATGCTACTTTTATGAGCCTTACCGCCTTGCGGTACTTTCTGAAAAAACAACTGCAGAAAGCAAAGGATAAAGGGGTACTTTTTTCCCTTCACATGAAGGCCACCATGATGAAAGTTTCCGATCCCATCATTTTCGGACAGGCAGTAAAGATTTATTTTGAAGAAGTATTTAATCAATACGAAACAGAACTGAAAAGTGTGGGGGCCAATCCAAATGACGGTCTGGGAAACATTCTTGCCCAGTTAGAGGAGTTACCGGAAGAGAAAAGGAAATTGATTGAAAATGCCATAACCAAGGCCATTGATAATGGCCCGGCCCTGGCCATGGTGAACTCCGATAAAGGCATCACCAATCTGCATGTCCCTTCCGATGTGATCATTGATGCTTCCATGCCCGCCATGATCCGTGAGGGAGGTAAGATGTGGGATAAGGAAGGTAAAACTGCGGATACCCTGGCGGTGATACCGGATAGCAGTTATGCACCTCTGTACCAGGAAACCATAGATTTTTGTAAAGAGCACGGTGCTTTCGACCCCACTACCATGGGTACAGTACCAAATGTAGGCTTAATGGCCCAGAAAGCAGAAGAATACGGTTCGCACGATAAAACCTTTCAAATACCGGTAAAAGGTTGCGTAAAAGTGCGCAATGAAGGGGGTGAGGTACTTATGGAACATCAGGTGGAAGAGGGAGATCTCTGGCGGATGTGCCAGGTGAAAGATGCGGCCATACAAAACTGGGTGCAACTGGCGGTAGACCGCGCCAAAGCGACCAAATGGCCGGCGGTGTTCTGGCTGGACAAGGACCGGGCCCATGATGCGCAACTCATAGAAAAAGTAAAAACGTACCTGCAGGATGAGGATACTTCCGATATCGAACTGCATATCATGTCCGTGGCGGATGCTACCCGCTTTACCCTGGAGCGGGTAAAAAAAGGGGAGAATACCATTTCCGTTACGGGGAACGTACTACGGGATTACCTGACCGACCTCTTCCCTATTCTCGAACTGGGAACCTCAGCCAAAATGTTATCCATTGTGCCTTTAATGAACGGGGGAGGCTTATTTGAAACCGGTGCCGGAGGTTCAGCTCCCAAACATGTGGAGCAGTTTCTGGAAGAAAACCACCTGCGGTGGGATTCCCTGGGGGAATTTCTGGCCCTGGCAGTTTCCCTGGAACACCTGGGGGAGAAAACGCGCAATGAAAAAGCGCTGATCCTGGCGGATTGTCTGGACAGTGCCACAGGTAAGCTTTTGCAGGAAGGCAAGTCTCCATCAAGGAAAGTAGGTGAACTGGATAACCGCGGCAGCCATTTTTACCTCGCCCTCTATTGGGCACAAGCTTTAGCTGAGCAGGATAAGGATAAAGAATTGGCGCAACAGTTCAAAACCTTAGCTGCCCAATTGCAGGAGTCTGCAGACAAAATAGTGGCTCATCTGAATGAGGTACAGGGCAAAAAGGTAGATATAAACGGATATTACTTCCCGGAAGTAAGCAAGGTTAAAGCGGCCATGCGCCCTTGTGATACGCTGAATGGTATCATAGAATAAAAAATACAATCGGAATAGAGTTGAAAAAGGTCAGGCCTTTTTCAACTCACTTTACAGCTTTAACACCTTGTTTCCTGATTCCCGTTTTATATAATAAGCCGGATTTTCCTTACTGCCTTTTTTAGTGATCTCTTCCCCATCAATTTTTCGGCTGGTTTTCTTTTCTAAATAAGATAGTACCGGTCCCCTAACCGTACTGTTATTTCAATTCCACTTAAGCTGATCTACTTCCTTATATTTTGCCATAATTGCTTTTCAAAAAAACATTTTGGTAGAAATTTGTTCAATGCTAAACGCATATAAAACCACTAAAGCACTATTTTTGAATCCATGGTAACTTTCTTTGCCATTCTGGTAATTTTATTTAGTTTACTAACCTTTTTGCCCCTCCTCAATTGGGAATACTGGATTATCCGAATCTGGGATTATCCCTGCAAGCAATTGTTGCTTTTGTTATCGGTTTCCTTCCTCTGTTTTCTTTTGTTCAACCAGCAATACAATCTCAAATTTTATATTTTACTCGGGGTTTTTCTGATCGCTGAAGGCTTATTGGTGGTGAAAGTTTTTCCCTATACACCACTAGGAAGCAAGCCCATGAAGGACAGTCGTATAGCGGAAGGACATATTAGTATA
>CAZBIF010000004.1:6991-7249 GCA_964492055.1 uncultured Flavobacteriales bacterium | reverse complement strand
TTGGTGGTAAAGTATTTACCAAAGCATTAATGGGAAAACCAACAGTATGATAAGGTGCGGGAGTTGATAAAAAGCCAGCAAGCCGATGTGATCATGCTGGTGGAAACCGATCAGGTATGGAAAGAAGAGATGGAAGAAGTTACTGCGGCCTATCAGTATGTACATCATTACCCTCTCGATAACACTTATGGCATGCTGTTCTATTCCAAGCTGCCAATTACCGAACCGGAATATAAATTCAGGATCAAGGATTCGGTA
>CAZBIF010000004.1:1156-6968 GCA_964492055.1 uncultured Flavobacteriales bacterium | reverse complement strand
GAGACCTATATCACCTTAAAAGATGGAACGAAGGTGAAGTTTTACGGCCTGCATCCCGAACCCCCTTTTCCTACCCAGTCCCCCACCACCGAAGAGCGGGACGCGGAAATTTTACAAGTTGGCAAAGAGATAAAAGACATGAAAATGCCAGTGATCGTGGCCGGCGACCTGAACGATGTGGCCTGGTCTTATACGACCAATCTTTTCCAGAAACTCAGTCGCATGCTTGACCCCCGCAAAGGCAGGGGCTTTTTCAGCACCTTTCACGCTGAAAAATTCTGGGCCCGCTGGCCGCTGGACCATATTTTCACTTCCCATCATTTCAAGTTGGTTTCCATGAAGCGTCTGGGGTATGTAGGGTCAGATCACTTTCCCATTTTCATTGATCTTCGCTTGGGGGATCATCCGGAGGAAAATGAAAAACCTGAAAAACCCACGGAAGAAGATCGGAGGGTAATAAAAAAAAAGCTAAATCAGGTTGAGTCAGCCGGGTAATAAGATCTTCTGAGGTTATTCCGCTGGATTGGATCCCCTGTGAAAAAGGAGATAATTTACCGACTTATGCCAGCCGTTTAATGGATAAAATAACGGTTAAGGAAGATGTTTACCTGCTTGGGGTTTCTTTGGGGGGCATGCTCGCTATAGAAATTGCAGAATTGCTTCCAGTAAAAAAGCTGATCCTCATTTCTACCATTAAGAACCGCAGGGAAATGCCCCATCGCCTGGAATGGCTCGGCCACTTGCCTACCAAAAACCAGTTATTGCCAAAATTTGCGGTAAGTGCCAGCCGCTTGCTAAAGCCATTTTATGGCAAAGCTAATCCGGAAGGGTTGAAGCTTTTTAATGATATGCTGGCAGAGGCCGACCTGGAATTCATCCGCTGGGGCTGGGAGCAGATCCCTTTGTGGAAGTTCGATAAGGAAATTACCACTCCCCATATTCACTTGCATGGTACAGCAGACCTTATCTTTCCGATTAAATATATCGATCATGCCATTACCATTGCCGGGGCCACGCATTATGCCATCTTCAATAATGCTGAACAGATCAACAAGCAGATAAGTGCCTGGATATAAAAAATCCCACCTGCCTAATTAAAGCATGTGGGATTTACTACTTCTTTAGTATTGTTTTTATAAGTTAAAATCCTTGATGGTGCGGTTTTTATCCTTGAAAGTATAAGTTAACTGCATCCCGTGGGCATTCCCGGTAAAGGGCATAATCTGTAAACTACTGGTTTCCTTGCCCCGGTTGGTTTTATGTAAATGAGGCACCAGATAACCGACTGCAGATGAGATAGCCAATCCGGTGATGAGGTCTGTAGGGAAATGCTTTCCTGCTTCAAGCCGCAGGTAGGCACAACCCAAAGAAGCACCGGCTGCAATGCCCCAGAAAGCATATTTGAGTCCTGAGTCCGGGTTCAGGTCACTATAAACCTTAGCCACAAAAACCGTAGAAACAGCCACGGTAGCCGGGTGCCCTCCATAAAAGGAATTCCTGGTGTGTAAACTTTTCCGGTCATCCTGCAAATCCTGATTATTTGGTTGATCCTGAATATAGGTATACGGCCTGTACCGGCTGGTATTACCTGCCGCCATAGCATACCCGGCTGAGGAAAGTGACAGGGCTTGTAAATACAGCAAACCTATGGTCCCCGCTTCTGCCCGCGCTTCCTTATCTGCAAGAAGAATTAATCCATAGGGAAAAGCACCGAAGAATAAATAGTCACTAGCCTTCTCGGCATCCAGACTGTAATTATCTGCCGCAAAGCGATCAAATCCATTGATGTCATTTTTGTCCAGATTTACAAGTGTGGCGGAATCCACACCATCTTGTTCACTGATCTGTTTGAAGCCCAGAGCGGTCAATCCACCCCCGATCAAAGTTATTGGGGCATCGTATTTCCAATTGATTTTATACATCCGTTCCCCATCATTCTGGGCGCTTAACTGGGTTACTGAAAAGCAAATGCTTACAACTATACTTAGTAATCGTGTTTTCATTTCAGAGAAATTTGGTTCCATTTTTACCGGCTTTTCAATAAGCCGGGGGTTATATAAATAATTTATTTATTAATGGCCTCAAGGGCTTTATCGTAATCCGGTTCATGGGTGATATCATCCACTTCTTCCTTGTAGATCACTTTATTGTCTTCATCCGCAATCAATACCACGCGGGCAAACAATCCTTTCAGCGGACCATTGGTCATTTCCAGGCCATACTGATTGCCAAAATCGTTATACCGGTAATCGGAAGCACTGATCACATTTTCAATTCCCTCAGCGGCGCAAAAGCGCTTCATGGCCATGGGCAGGTCTTTGGATACCACTAAGCCGATCACATCATTGCGCCCGGCCAGCTTTTCATTGAAGGCCCGGGCTTCTTTCTGGCAGATGCCGGTATCCAGGCTGGGCACGGCGAGGATCACCTTCTTCTTTCCTTCGTAATCCGATAAACTGGCTTCTTTCAGATCGGTGGTAACGAAGGTAAAATCATCTAACTGATCCCCTACCGAGGGAATTTGTCCACTTACTTCTATGGGGTCTCCTTTGAATTTTATATTGCTCATGAATAAACTTTTGCATATAACATCCGGTTTTTAAATCAGTTCAATACCTGATAAAATGAGAACACAAAAGTTTACTTTTCCCAATAACCGCGGCCATATCCTTAGCGGGAGGCTTGATCTGCCTGTAGATAAGCAGCCTTTTGCCTATGCGGTGATGGCCCATTGTTTCACCTGCAATAAGGATTTTACCGCGGTGCGAAATATCAGCCGGGCCCTGACAAGCAAGGGGGTGGCCGTGGCCCTATTTGACTTTACGGGCCTGGGGGAAAGTGAAGGCACCTTTGAATCCACCACTTTTACCGGTAACATTCACGACCTGATGGCTGCCTGTGCCTACCTGGGAGAGCACTACGAGAAACCTTCCATCTTAATGGGACATAGCCTGGGCGGCGCAGCTGCCCTATTTACCGCTACCCAGCTTGAATACATACAGGCTGTGGTTACTATTGGCAGCCCTTTTGATCCTTTTCATGTCACCAAGCTATTAACGGATAAAATCGACGAAATTGAAGCCAGCGGAAAGGCTACTGTGGATATCGGGGGCCGGGAGTTCACCATTGCCCAAGAGTTTGTAGAAGACCTCAAAAACCACGATGCCGCTAAAGCTTCGGCAGCACTCAATAAAGCTTTGCTGATCCTCCATTCTCCCCAGGATGAGATCGTCAATATTGAAAATGCCAAACAGATCTATGATTCTGCCAGTCACCCCAAAAGCTTTATCAGCCTGGATGGCGCCAATCACCTGCTGACCGAAAGGCGGGATTCGGAATATGTCGGAAATGTGATTGCCAGCTGGGTAAGAAGGTACGTAAGAGAAGAGCGCCAAGAAGAACAGTCAGACAAAAAGGAACAAGTTGAAAATAATTACAAAGTAAAAGTAGAAACCGGGGATGAGGACTACACTACCTTTATTCAGGCAGGCAGGCATCACCTGCTTGCAGATGAACCGGCGGAAGCGGGTGGAGACGATCTCGGCCCTACCCCCTACGATCTGCTATCTGCCGCTCTTGGCGCCTGCACCACTATGACTCTGCAGATGTACGCCGGCCGAAAAGGCTGGCCCCTGCGCTCGGCCAAGGTATTCCTCACCCATCAAAAGAATTATGCCACCGACTGCGAACATTGCGAAGATAAGTCCGCCAGGATTGATGAGTTTAAACGTATTATAGAACTGGAAGGGATCACGGATGAAAAGCAAAGGAGCAGATTAATGGAAATTGCCGATAAATGCCCGGTGCACAAAACCTTACTTTCTGATATTAACGTCAAGACTGAACTTCGTTGAAAAAGCGGGGGTGAAAATTTAATAAATACAATTTCTCCGTCGCACGGCTTACAGCGGTATACAACCAGCGGGCATATTCCCGGTCGATCATTTCCTCTGTCAGATATCCCTGGTCCACGATCACTGCTTTCCACTGCCCCCCCTGCGCTTTATGGCACGTGATGGCATAGGCAAACTTTAGCTGCAAGGCATTAAAATAGGGGTCTTTCTTAATCGCTTGTAAACGTTTTGATCTGCTACTGATATTACTGTACTCTTCGGTGAGGGCGTTAAATAAAGCCTGCTGCTGAGTGGATGTAAGGGAGGCAGATTCCACATTGATGGCATCGAGTATGAGTTTGACTTCCAGTGAGGGTTGATTGGGGTAATCCACCAGCCGGATGGCGGCATCTGTGAAACTGAAGCCATAGCGTGCCTCCACACTGCCCAGCCGCTCAATTTCGGCAATATCCCCATTGGCGATAAACCCTATTTCAGTTTGCCCTTCTGTCCAGAAATAATTATTCTTTACCACCATGATATAATCCCCGCTGGAAATTTCATTTTCCTGGTCTTTTATCCGCACTCTGATCTGTTGATTAAATAAGTTTGCCCGCTTGTTCGAGCGGCATAAGATGATGGTCTCTTCTTCCCCGTATTGGCGGTAGCAATCGTGCAACACTTCTTCCAGATCATTGCCTTGCAAAGGCTGAATATCGGCATAGCCACTCAGCTGAAAGCGGATGTGCGGATATTCCTGATTCACCTGCTGCCTCAATTGAGTAGCATTGATCAGGATGCCGGATTCCTGTGCCTGCCGCAATACCGCTTTTAGTTCAGCGCCTTTCAAACTCAGCTGGTAGCTATTTTTTAGCGGTTTGGGGTCCAATGCCGGGCTGATATCGCTCCCTACCGGAGGTAGCTGCGCCGTATCGCCGATAAACAACAGACGACATCCTTTTCCATCGTATACATAGGTGATGAGATCTTCCAGTAGGTTTCGCGCTCCCCTGACAATTTGCTTGTCCCTGCCGCTGATCATGGAGGCTTCATCCACGATGAATAAAGTATGTTTATGTCGGTTGTGGGCGAGGGTGAATTTCATCCCTCCTCCGGCGGCACCTTGGCTGTGGTAGATCTTTTTATGAATGGTAAGGGCAGTTTTACCGGAGAATTTGCTCATTACCTTGGCGGCCCGTCCGGTGGGTGCCAGCAGTACCGATTTCAATCCCAGGGCAGGAAGGGTTTTTACCAGGGCAGCTACGGCGGTAGTTTTGCCCGTACCGGCATAACCCCGCAAAATGAAAGCCGCCCTCGCCTGGGGCATGGCGATAAAACGTTCCAGTCTTTCGGCCAGCACCTTCTGGTCAGGTGTAGGGGCATCCGGTAAAAAACTGAAAAACTGCTCTAAAAACGTCAAGGGGATGGGCTTGGCAAAAGTCAAATTTAACTTAAATCTAAAGCTTCTGCGGGTTTTTGCAGATTTAAAAAAATGGTAGATTTGCCAAGGCTGTAAAAATTCAGATAGTATGAAGATCGTATTGCAAATTGGATTAGTAATAGTAGCACTGGTGCTTGCTTACTTTATTTACGACGGGGTGAACCAGAAGATCGTTTTTAAGGAAAAAGCAGCGCAACGCCGCGAAGTAGTACAGAACCGACTGCTTAAGATCGTCGACGCCCAGAAGCAATTCAAGCAGGAAAAAGGCCGCTATGCCGGTAATTTTGCCGAGCTGGAGCATTTCCTTAAGCACGATTCCCTCACGATTATCAAAGCCATTGGAAACGTACCTGACACCCTTACGGAACAACAGGCAGTAGAGCAAGGTATTGTGATCCGGGATACTTCCAAGGTGCCTGCCAGTACTGTTTTTGAAGAAGATGTAAACGTAGATTCCCTCAAGATTGTGCCTTTCAGCGGAGGGAAACAATTCAATATGAAATCCGGGGTAATTGAAAAGAACAAGGTGAATGTGAGT
>CAZBIF010000004.1:646-1131 GCA_964492055.1 uncultured Flavobacteriales bacterium | reverse complement strand
CCAAACTGGAGAATGTTTACCGGGGACTGAAAACCCGCAATGAGGCTGTAGACCTGGATGATGAGTTAAAGGTAGGTTCCATGACTGAACCTATCACTTCCGGAAACTGGTAGGCTACTCTTTGGCCACTTCGATTAAGATTTCTGAAAATCAATTGCTTGACGAAAGCTATTTAAGCAAGTCCGCACAATTGCAACTTTACCTGCAACTGAGCAACTGGCAGTTGCAGGCAGCCTTATTCGATCCTGCCGCCCATCGGTATGTAGGCTTTATTGAATACTCATTTCAGGAAAAACCCAACCCCCACCAATTCCGGCAGGAAGTAGAAAACTTATTGAAGAAGGATATTTTCAGCAAGAAATATCAGCGGATAGTTGTTACCCTGGCGAATGAATCCTATACCACGGTTCCGTTGCCTTTGTTTACTGAAGAAGCCGCTCCAGATTATTTGCAACTGAACCTAGGAGTAGATACGGAGGTAGAAA
>CAZBIF010000004.1:0-636 GCA_964492055.1 uncultured Flavobacteriales bacterium | reverse complement strand
TCAACGAATTGGAGATGGCGCTGATCTACTCCATGCCGAACGCCCTGGAATCGGTTTTGAAAAACAGCCTTCCCCCATTCCAACTTTTTCACAACAACGCCCTTCTGCTCGAGGCCCTTTCAGCCCACCCAGCCAGGAACAGCCAGGAACTGTTTTGCGTGAATGTAAGGCAGGAGGTTTTTGAGATCGTTTATTTCAAGCATAAAAAATTGCAATTCCTGAATAGTTTTCCCTTTCACACCACGGAGGATTTTATCTATTATTTACTTTTCGTGATGGAACAACTGGGGATTCCCCGTGAACAGGGCAAGGTATACTTAACGGGACAAATAGACCGGCAGTCTTCTATTTTCGAAGCTTTGTACAAATACATACTTACCCCGGTGTTGATGGAATCCAACAGGGATATTAGTTTTTCAAAACCTCTCAGCAAGCTGCCGGAACATTATTACTTCACCCTATTTAACCAATACCTGTGCGCATAGTTGGGGGCAGCATGAAAGGGCGACGGTTCAATCCCCCCAAAAACCTGCCCATTCGTCCTACTACTGATTTCGCCAAGGAAGGATTATTCAATCTGCTGCGGAACCAATTTGAGCTGGAAGGTAAGTCGGTGCTTGATCTGTTTGCGGGCAG
>CAZBIF010000003.1:42303-46744 GCA_964492055.1 uncultured Flavobacteriales bacterium | reverse complement strand
CTTTACGATTATACCCCCTTCATCCTCTTTATTTTATTTTTTTGGGAATGGTTAGTATTTCCTTCTTCACCGAAGATACGCTGGAAACGCAAGCCGGTGCGACCTTTTTTGCATTTTTCAATTTTATATTTCTCTATCTATTGCCTCCCCCTTTCAAAAATTCCCAATAAATCTTCATGGTCTTTGAAGCCGTAGCCGATTTGGAAAAACGATGGACAGCTTCAAACGCCCTTTTAGTTATTTCTTGTTTTAAATTAGCATCTTCGATAAGTTGAAAAATAGCATTTGCTAAACAAGGCGCATCACCTACCTCACATAGTTTACCGGTTTCACCTTCCTGCACAAGTTCCGGAATGCCCCCTGCCCGGGTAGCTACCACGGGTACTCCTGCTGCAAATGCATCCAGAATGGAAGTGCCCAAACCTTCTGTTTTCGAACTGATCAAAAAAATATCCAATTGAGGTAGAAGTTGGGCGATATCCTTTCTAAAACCTAGCATGAATACAGTTTCTTCCAGAGCTTTCTGCCTGATCTGACTTTCAATTTCCTTGCTGAGGGGCCCTTCTCCTACAATTAAAAACTTAATAGAGGGATCTTTCGCTTTTACCTGCTGCGCCGTACTCAAAAAGGTAGGATAGTCCTTATGGGGCGCCAGAGCAGAAGTGTTTCCTACCAATAAGGTATTTTCAGAAAACCCCAGTTCCTGCCGGATGGAGTGCGAAACTGTTGAATTAAATTTTTCTACATCAATTCCAGAATGTACCACTTCAATCTTTGAGGAATCGCGAATAGAATTCGCGGTTATGTTAGCAATTGCCTTACTTACACAAAGTATCTTTGCCACTGATGGATGATTGTATTTATAACGGGACAAGATTGACCGGCTTACCGGGAAATCCACCCGGCGGCTTACAATTAAAGGAGTTTGGTTACCCCAAAGACTTGCTGCCAGCACCGCAAAGGTGTGTGCGTGCGAATCATGAGCATGGCAAATGTCAACAGCATGATGGGAGCACAGCTTTTTGATTTTAGCAGCAAAAAAGGGATCGATAGCTCCATGTTTCGAAAGGGAAACATGAAAAATATTGTTTCTGCGGCAGAATTCTTCCATGGCCGATTTTGACCGGCAGATCACCAAATTTTCACACGATCGGGATGTTTCCTCAAGTAAATAAGCTAGTTGCTGTTCTCCCCCCCTCCAGCTTTTGGCAGTACTGATGTGTAAGATCACCGGTTTGTCTCCAGATTGCCGGTTTTTTGATTTTTCAAGCTTTCGCAGTTTTGAATATTTCAGAAAAGAAGAATAGGAAGTATAGGTGGCAATTCTCAATCCAGCTAGCCCGTCCAGAAAACCCCTCTTTATAAAATATGATTTTATAAATCTGGCACCAGGCTTAAAGATCATTTTCATTCCATTCGATCCTACGCCCTTCTGATATAACGCTTCAGCTCCAATAGTAGAAAATTTTCTAATCTGGGCCAGGTGCTCCTCTAAGGTATAATAGGAGTAATGAAGCAGTTCCCCTTGCAGATGTTTAATGCGGCTTGTTTTTTCCGGTATATATTTATCGTGTGGATTCTGCCCACCCCAATGTCCTTTGCGCCGGTCAAACAAACGGGTTTTTACATCCGGGTACCACCCACTGTACCTGATCCATTTTCCGCAATAATTGGTCAGGCGATTCATAGTGTAAGCATCGGCAGTCCAGTTGCTTTTGCAGTGTAAAATGGATTTTTTTAATTCCTCATCCAATGCCTCATCGGCATCCAGGGACAATATATAATTATAGGTAGCCTGATTTTTAGCCCAATTTTTCTGCTCAATATGACCTTCAAAAGCATGAGTCAAAAATTTCACCCCATGCTTCTTACAAATTTCTTCTGTTTTGTCTATAGAAAAGGAATCCACCACTACTACCTCATCCGCTACTTCCTTTACCGATTCAAGACATCGCTCAATATTGCGTTCTTCATTATAGGTGATGATCACTACCGACAACCTAACTTGCATGTTGCAAATTAACGTACAATCCGCAAACTCTTATTTTTGACAATTATGATCCACTTATATCTGGTTCCCACACCTATTGGCAATTTAAAGGACATCACCCTGCGGGCACTGGATGTTTTAAAGGAAGTGGATCTGATCTTATGCGAAGATACCCGTACAAGCGGAAAACTTTTGCATCACTACAACATCCAAAATAAGCTGCAATCCTACCATCAACACAATGAGCATAGAATAACCACTCAATTGGTCGAACGAATGCAGGCTGGAGAAAGTATGGCGCTGATCAGCGATGCCGGTACCCCGGCCATTTCAGATCCCGGCTACTTACTGTTACGTGAATGCCTGAAGGAACATTTAAAAGTAGAGTGCCTGCCCGGCCCCACCGCCCTCATCCCGGCCCTGGTCAACTCAGGTCTTCCTGCATACCGTTTTGTGTTTGAAGGGTTTCTCCCGCATAAAAAAGGCAGGCAAAGCCGGATCAAAGCCCTGGAAAACGAAGAAAAAACCATCCTATTTTATGAATCCCCCCATCGCCTCCTTAGAACACTAAGGCAATTGTTGGAGTTTCTGGGAGACCGTCAGGTTTCCGTGAGTCGCGAATTGACCAAAATGCACGAAGAAACAGTTAGGGGCTTGATTTCTGAAGTAATTACATATTTCGAAAACCACACCCTGAAAGGCGAGCTTGTAATTGTGCTGGCCGGAAATTCTAAAAAGTAAAGTGGGATTTAAATGCCCGCAATTCCTCTTCGAAAGTTTGCTCCATGTCCCGGAATGCGGTATTAATTTCCGGATTTGGCCGGGCTTTAAGTTCCCGCATTTTCATATGCTGGTTCACGAAAAGCATTTCCAGTTCAGGATACAGTTTTCTGAGGCTCTCTACTATTTGCCCTACTGCCAGATTTTGATCTACCAGGTTGTATGTTCCACTGGATAGTTTTCTTTTCAATAGGTGGCGAATGGTGGCACAGACCTTATCAATATGAATAAACGGCCGGCTCTGCTCGCCTGTGCCATTTATAGTGATGCGTTTACTGTAATTGGCCTCAAACATAAAGCGGTTGATCACCGCATCAAACCGCATACTGCGGTTATAACCATATACATTTCCACACCGGATAATATGCACTTGCTTTAATTTATCCATCAGGCGTCCTACATGTTCTTCCCCTCTCATTTTGCTGATCCCGTAAAAAGTCCTGGGATTAAGTGGGTCGGTTTCCGAAACTTCATTTGAAGAAGTACCATATACAGATACACTACTCAGGTAGATAAAATGGTCGACTTTTGATGCTTCCACTGCGTGAACAACCTCCGCAGTACCCCAGTTATTCACTTGCTCAAACAAATGGGGGTGCTGATCAGCAAAAGGAGTGGTCACATTCGCGGCCAGATGTATGACCGTATCAGCTTCAGCCACAACTTTTTTAAATTTTCTGGAATCGAGAATATCCCCCTGAATAAAACGGATTTTACCTTCTAATTTCTTCCGACCGATAAATAAATTGCGGTTACCCCGGCTCAGGTTATCATAAATGATGATCTGCTCTACTTTTTTATGGGTAGATAATAATTCAATTAAAGAAGTGCCGATATAACCGGCCCCACCACTTATTAAAATATTCACAATCCTACTTTTTTACTAAATCTACGTGTAATCCACACTCTACCTTGTTTAAACCAAACCAGCGGGCATTACGTTCATCTGCCTGCATATCCATTTTCTGGGTACAAGGTTCACATCCTATGCTTAGGTAACCTTCCCTTTCCATAGGATGGGACGGTAGTTCAAACTTTTTCCGATAATCAAAAATTTCTTTAGCAGTCCAGTCCAGCATAGGGTGATAACGCAGGCAACCCTGAGGGGTCATTTCCTCCACTTTCATCCCTGCACGGTTTGAATTTTGTTCTGCCCTGATCCCATTGATCCACACATCGAACTTACTCAGAATAGGTTCCATCGGTTGGATCTTGTTGAGATAGCAGCAATAATCCGGATCTGAAGTAAAAAGCAGACGGTTGTGAGCATCTTTTTGCTGGCTTTTGGGTACTGAAGATTCCAGGCTAATAAATCGAAGGCCAAGTAATTTAGACAAATAATCCTTAAAAACCAGCGTTTTTGGAAACAGATAACCCGTATTCAGATAATAAACCGGAATCGTGCTATCAATCCTGCTGATAATATGTAATAAGGGTATACTGTGGGATTGGAAAGAGGAAGTAACGAACAGCTGTTTATCTTTGGCCTTATAAGCCTCCAGCCGTTCCCTTATCCGTTCCACCTTCCCTTCCATAGTGCGTAAAAATACGAACTAGCCTGTTACATGATCTATACCCCATAAACCGGGGCCGGCTATTTCCAGTACATTCCCTTCCGGATCGCGAAAATAAAAAGATTCCACTCCTGAACCCCAATCTTCCACATGCTCG
>CAZBIF010000003.1:24462-42293 GCA_964492055.1 uncultured Flavobacteriales bacterium | reverse complement strand
ATCCCCACTTCATCGGAAAGGTATTTTTTCCATTGAAGATACTCTTCCTTTCCGACTGAAAAAGCAAAATGCTGATCCCCTACGGCAAAATGAGTGGGTAGGTTATGCTGTTCCCGGGCATAGGTTTCTGAGAAAAGCAAGAGCATGGTTTGCCCCAGTTTAAAAAAAGTAAACGCACCTTTTTTTTCACTAAAAACTTGTAACTGCAGTATATCCTTATAAAACCGGCTGCTATTTTCCAGATCTCTGAAATAGATCACCGTTTCTAAAATTCCCTTAAACTTCATTTTTGTAATTTTAATCAAATTTGAGGGGATGCAAAAAAGGTGGGCCGTAAAAAATAAAGTGGATGAACAGCAGATCGCAGAGTTGTCTCATAAACTGAACGATCTCTCCCCCACCCTTTGTAAATTATTACTGCAACGGGGAGTGGATGATTTTGAAAAGGCAAAAGACTTTTTCCGGCCTCAACTCAGTCAATTGCACGATCCCTTTTTAATGAAGGATATGGATAAGGCAGTCAATCGCCTTCAGACTGCGATAAAAAAAAAGGAGCGCATTTTAGTATATGGCGATTACGATGTGGATGGCACTACCGCCGTAACACTGGTTTATTCCATTATCAAAGAAAAATATCGGGAGGTGGAATATTATATCCCCGACCGTTACAAGGTTTCAACAACGGGAATTGATTGGGCAGCTGAACACGCTATTGATTTGATCATTGCACTGGATTGCGGGATCAAGGCATTAGATAAAATAAGTTATGCTAACGAAAAGGGAATAGACTTCATCATCTGTGATCACCACAATCCGGGTGAAAAGTTGCCCGCAGCGGTAGCGGTATTGGATCCCAAACGCAAAGACTGCCATTATCCATACAAAGAATTGTGCGGTTGCGGGGTTGGCTTCAAGTTATTACAAGCCTGGTACACAAAGGAGCAGTGGCCCCAGCAGGCTTTGTATGACAAGCTAGACTTACTAGCCGTTAGTATAGCAGCCGACATTGTGCCCATTACCGGGGAAAACCGCATCTTGTGCTATTTCGGACTGCAAAAGATAAATAGCGATCCCCTGCCGGGTTTTCGGGCCATGCTGGATATTGCCAATTTAAAGAAGAAAGCTTATAACGTTACCGACCTGGTATTTACCATTGCCCCCCGTATCAATGCAGCCGGAAGACTGGAAAGTGGCAATAAGGCTGTGGAAGTGATGCTGGCGGAAAGATCAGACGAAGCTTTACAAAAAGGCAATTACATCGATCGCCACAATACCGATCGCAAGGAACTGGACCGCAGCATTACTCTGGAAGCTATCGGCATGATAGAGGCCGACCAAAAATTGATCTCACGAAAAACCACCGTGCTTTTTAATCAAAACTGGCACAAAGGGGTGATCGGCATTGTAGCTTCCCGTTGTATAGAAACTTATTACCGCCCTACCATTATCCTTACGGAAAGCAACGGTAAAATTGCCGGCTCCGCCCGTTCTGTAAAAGGATTTGATGTGTATGAGGCCCTGGAGCAATGCCTGGATTGCCTGGAACAGTTCGGCGGGCATAAATACGCCGCCGGCATGACCCTGCGCAAAGAACAGATCGAAGATTTCCAGCAACGCTTTGAGGAGGTGGTAGCAGCCTCTATTGCTGAAGAGTTATTGATCCCTGAAATAGAGATCGACAGTGAGATCCGGCTGGAAGAGATCACTACAAAATTCTATCGTGTGCTCAGGCAATTCGCCCCTTTCGGACCGGGTAATATGAAGCCCTTATTTCTGGCAAAAGGATTACTGGAGAGGGGGTTCGGCCGAATAGTTGGGGAAAAGCATTTGAAACTGGAACTGTACGATCCAGACAAGCCTGGTATCTATTATCCTGCCATTGCCTTCAATCTTGCGGAAAAATACGAACTGATACGCAGCGGGAAGCCGCTTGATGTGGTGTTCGGCATAGAAGAAAACGAATGGAACGGGCAGGTAAGTTTGCAGTTGAAGGTGAAAGATTTGAGGGAAATTGAGGATTAACTTGTCAGCCAAGTACGGAAAAGGTTGATCGTTTGTAAATGAACTTGCGACCCCTCCAGGGTCAAACGTAACTAATATATTCTAATCTATTTATATGTGATCCCTACGGGATCTATAATCATGTTTCAATTCTCTTTTGGTTCTATGAAAGACCTTTTCATGGTCTCATGTCTATAAAGATTCATTTCCAAGATAAGGTACGACCCTGAAGGGGTCGAATGCATTAACCATGTAAGATAACTTGATCTATTTACTCTACAATTGAGTTTTATAATAGAGGAAATACGACCCCCTCGGGGTCGATGTATTTTCTTGCGTTACTTACTATATACATTTAATCCCTTCGGGATTTAAGGCCAAATAAAATCACCTTCGTGTCAACTGTAAAAAAACCTGAAAGGGTCTCATCTCTGTAAGGTTCACAACTATGGCGAAGTACGACCCCGGAGGGGTCGCATAAATTAAAGAAATGGGTTACCTTTAGAAAAATTTAAGCTAATTAGTAAAATCATGATTTACACCTTTAAATGAAAAAGACATCAGGCACCTTTTCACAAATTTATATTCAGATAGTCTTTGCCGTTAAAGGTAGGGAAAGTATGATCCTTTCTAGCTGGGAAGAAGAGCTGTACAAATACATAACTGGAATTATTACCAATAAAGAACAAAAGCTACTTGCCATTAACGGCATGCCTGACCATATCCACATATTCATCAATATGCGTCCATCTTGTTGCCTTTCGGATCTGGTCAGGGAGATCAAAAAATCTTCCAATGAATTTATAAACCGAAAAGGATTTCCAGATTTTAAATTTCAATGGCAGGAAGGCTATGGGGCATTTTCCTATTCACACTCTGCTTTGAATAATGTAATAACCTACATTCAAAACCAAAAAAAGCACCACAAGAGAAAAAACTTTAAAGAAGAATACAGAGATTTTTTAAAGGATTTTCAAATTGAGTACAAGGATGAATATCTTTTTGATTGGATTGAATAAACGCTCTCAGTGATATTAAATCTAAAAAATAACATTAGCAAGATACGACCCCGTCGGGGTCGGTATATTTTCATACATTGTCATACTAAAGACATAAAATCTCTCCGGATTTATGCTTTGATCTATTAAGCAATTAGCATAATATTAATTGTGGTAATAGCTTTTGGGATAGAAAGAAACGGCGTTGACAAATATTTTATGCGGCCCCTCCGGGGTCGTTCATTTCTGTTGCATTCGATTCCTATATATATGTGATCCCTACGGGATCCATTGTCAGGTTACAATTAGCTTTTGATTGCGATAAAGATCCTGAAAGGGTCTAATATTTGTAATATCCGTTAACTAATACTAGCTGCGACCCTGAAGGGGTCGCAGGTCGAAGATAATTAGGATGACAAATACCCCAACCGGATCTATAGTCATGTTACAACTATCTTTTGATGCTGTGAAAGACCCTGAAAGGGTCTGATCTCTGCAAGATTTATCAGGAAGGTACGGAAATGGTTGATCGATTATAAAAGAAGATGCGACCCTTTCGGGGTCGGAATACATATCTCTCATTGCCATTTTTAGACACATTTAATCCCTTCAGGATTTATGGGCAATAAAAAAGCGCCGTCCATCAATCCGTTGCAGACCCTGAAAGGGTCTCATCTTTGTAAAGGTTAATAACCATGATATATACGACCCCTACGGGGTCGTATATATACTATGATTAATTAGTCTTAGGCAATTATAATGTTTTCTTTGTTTTATATTTCTAGTATATCCTTAACCTCCCCTTCACATAAAATTAATTTGAAACTCTCGCAATCCCTTTTCATAAATTGTTGATAAAAATCTTCCTAATTTTAATCAATCGCAGGCTATCACAAGCCAGCAAAAATGAAAATTAGTTTGTTAAAAAAAGCAAAGGAATCAAGTTGAAATGAAGAAGTTGCATGCCTACCTTGGTCTACGTTAATTTTCTATTAATCCCTAGTAGCTCCAAAATACCAATAACCCAATTATGAAAGAAACAGCCGAAAAAACCGATCAGGAAGTGGAAGTGAATTTCGCTCAGACCAACCAGCCAAATGAAGAAAAAATGATGACCTATAGTTATGAAGAGGTAGTGGAAAAAGCTACCGCCTATTTCAAGGGTGATGAACTGGCAGCGAATGTCTGGGTAAACAAATACGCCCTGAAGGATTCGGCAGGTAATATTTACGAGCTAACGCCGGACGATATGCACCGCCGGCTTTCATCGGAGATAGCCCGCATAGAAAAAAAATATCCAAATCCATTGAATGAAGAGGAAATATATGGGTTATTGAAGGACTTTAAATACATAGTGCCCCAGGGTGGACCAATGACCGGCATTGGCAATCCATACCAGATTGCTTCCTTATCTAATTGTTTTGTGATCGGCAATAAGGGAAATGCCGATTCATACGGTGGGGTGATGAAAATTGACGAGGAGCAGGTGCAGTTGATGAAAAGAAGAGGGGGCGTGGGCCACGACCTTTCCCACATTCGTCCCAAAGGCAGCCCGGTGATGAATAGCGCTCTCACCTCTACCGGAATTGTACCATTTATGGAACGCTATTCCAATTCTACCCGCGAGGTGGCACAAGATGGCCGGCGCGGTGCCCTGATGTTAAGTGTATCTGTAAAACACCCGGATGCAGAAGGATTTATCGATGCCAAAATGGATGGCACTAAGGTCACCGGGGCCAATGTTTCGGTTAAGATCAATGATGAGTTCATGAAGGCGGTGGTTGAGGATAAGGATTTTACTCAACAGTATCCGGTGGATGGGGACAAACCGGATTTTGAAAAGACCATTCAGGCCAAAAAACTCTGGGATAAGATCATCCACAATGCCTGGAAATCCGCAGAGCCCGGTATTTTATTCTGGGATACCGTTACCCGGGAATCCATTCCGGATTGTTATGCAGATCTGGGTTTTAAAACCGTTTCCACCAATCCCTGTGGTGAAATTCCCCTTTGCCCCTACGATAGCTGCCGCCTGCTGGCCATCAATCTATATAGTTATGTAGAGAACCCCTTTACTGACAAGGCCACCTTCAACATGAAGAAATTTAAGAAGCATGCCGCCTACGCCCAGCGGATCATGGATGATATTGTGGACCTGGAGATGGAAAAGGTGGATACCATCATTAAAAAGATCGAAGATGATCCGGAAAGTATCGATGTAAAGCGTACCGAACTGAACCTCTGGAAAAAGATCAAGCAAAAATGCATAGAAGGCCGCCGAACCGGCGTAGGCATTACTGCCGAAGGCGATATGCTTGCTGCCTTGAATTACCGCTACGGAACCGATGAAGCCCTCAACTTTTCCGTAAAGGTGCACAAAACCTTAGCCATGGAAGCCTACCGTTCTTCCGTTGAAATGGCGAAGGATAGAGGCTCCTTCCCTATTTATGATTCCATACGAGAAGAGAAAAACCCCATGGTGAACCGCATCAAGGAAGCTGACCCAGGTCTGTATGAAGATATGGTAAAATACGGTAGACGTAACATTGCCTTGCTTACCATTGCCCCTACCGGTACTACCAGCCTGATGACCCAGACCACTTCCGGTATTGAACCGGTATTTATGGTTTCCTATAAGCGCCGCCGAAAGGTAAACCCTAATGATAAAAGTGTGCGGGTAGACTTTATAGATGAAGTTGGCGATGCCTGGGAAGAGTATCACGTATTCCATCACAATTTCAAGACCTGGCTGCAAGTGAATGGATATGATCTGGATAAAGTAGCTACCTACACGGAAGAAGAATTGAATGAGATCATTTCCAAATCACCATACTACAAGGCTACGGCAAATGATGTGGATTGGGTGAATAAAGTTAAAATGCAGGGCGCTATCCAGAAGTGGGTAGATCATTCCATTAGCGTAACCGTTAATGTTCCTGAAGATATTTCGGAAGAAATGGTTGGTAAGATCTACGTAACCGGCTGGGAAAGCGGCTGTAAAGGGATCACCGTTTACCGTGACGGTTCCCGATCAGGTGTGCTGGTGAGCAATGAAGATAAAAAGAAAAAAGAAACGGTAAAATTCATGGAAACACAGGCGCCTACCAGGCCGAAAGTACTGGAGGCGGACATTGTGAAGTTCAATAACAATCATGAAAAATGGATTGCTGTAGTAGGCACCATTGACGGAAGGCCTTATGAGATCTTCACCGGCAGGGCCGAAGACTCCTTTTCCATACTAGGCCATGTGGACAAAGGCTGGGTAATCCGCAATAAGACTGAAGACGGGCGTGCCCGTTACGACTTCCAGTACGAAGATCGCGAAGGTTATAAAACCACTATTGAAGGCTTGTCACGAACCTTTAATCAGGAATACTGGAACTATGCCAAACTGATCTCCGGAGTATTGCGCCACGGAATGCCCATAGCTTTTGTAGTGGATATGGTAGCCAACCTGCACCTGAGCGACGAAAGCCTCAATACCTGGAAAAATGGCGTGCAGCGTGCATTGAAAAGATATATTCCAGATGGCACCAAAATGGAAGGACAGGAATGTCCTGAATGCAGCTCTGCCGAAGGATTGATGTTTAAAGAAGGCTGCCTTACCTGTTCCGATTGCGGATACAGTAAGTGCGGCTAATCATTGGTTAGGTTTTTAATTGTTTGAGTTTAAAGTGTGAAACCTCACCGGTATACCGGTGAGGTTTTTTTATAATTGCTTATTACGATTGGCTTACTGCTGAATTTCCGAGTAAATTTGCAATCTCCATGAAAAAATCACTAGTAATTATTTTGATGGCAATATTGGTTTCTTCATGTGCTTCCTCATCTTATCGCCGTTATCCTAAGAAAGGAAAGAAAAAAGATTGCGACTGTCCATCCTGGAGTTATCAATATTCTCTCAATTTCACCTCGTTTGCCTGTTGCTGAATGAACTGTATAATGAAACTAAGCAATTGCCCCGTAGGGCAAAAGGTGGAACTTGTAAGTATAGAAAATGAAGACCTCAGCCTGCAATTGTACAACATGGGCTGCCTGCCCGGGGAAACTATCAGTATTGAACGCATTGCATTATTAGGGGACCCCCTGATCATTCTTTTCAATCATACCTTTGTCAGTATTCGTAAAGCCGATACGGATTTAATTATGGTACGGGAAAAATGAGTCAATATTTAGCAGGAGAAGATACGGTGCGCTTAATCTTGGTGGGGAATCCCAATTCGGGAAAATCCTCCCTTTTCAATGCCCTTACCGGTCTGAACCAGCGCGTGGGTAACTTCCCGGGAGTTACTGTGGAAAAGCGGATTGGTGAATTTTCAGTAAACCCCAACCTAAAAGCGGAAATAGTTGACCTTCCCGGAACCTATAGCCTAACCCCCCGCTCGGAAGATGAACAGATCACCATTGATTACCTGAACCAATCGGACCGCACCGATAAAAAAGAAATGATCATCGTGATCACGGATGCCTCTAACCTCAAAAAAAACCTATTGCTGGCTACCCAGCTGATCGACCTGAAAAAACCCACCATCCTGGCCTTGAACATGATGGACATAGTAGAGCGCAATAAACAGCAAATCGATCTTCAAGGCCTGCAAAACAGTCTGGGGCTGCCCGTGGTGCCTATCAACGCACGTTTAGGAAAGGGTATAGATAAGTTGAAACAAACTATAAGCAGTTTTAGCTTCGATCCCACTAAAACCTTTCTTGATAACAAGAAAGCAGTACTTGCTCTGGATCAAACCGTGCAACGGTATAAAAAGATCCAGACGATTGTAGATCGGCATTTAACCATGGAAGGGGAAAACCGTACCGGTCAGATCAGCCGCCGGATTGACCGCCTGCTGATGCACCCAGTTTTGGGTTATGTGATTTTTTTATTAATTCTTTTCCTCATGTTCCAGGCTATTTTTTCCTGGTCTACCTGGCCCATGGACTGGATCGAAAACGGCTTTCTTGTTTTCGGCAACTGGCTGAGTGAAATACTGCCGGAAGGTGCCTTAAGCGATCTTCTGATCGAAGGGGTATTGGCTGGCTTGGGGGGTATCATAATTTTCATCCCCCAAATCGCTTTACTATTCACCTTCATTGCTATTCTTGAAGACACCGGATATCTGGCTAGGGTCAGTTACCTCATGGATGGTTTACTGAAACGCTTTGGCCTGAACGGCAAATCCATCATCCCTATGCTGGGAGGTGCGGCCTGCGCGGTTCCCGCCATCATGAGCGCGCGTACCATCAGCAATAAAAAAGAGCGGTTGCTGACCATTTTCGTCACTCCCCTGATCAGTTGTTCGGCTCGCCTGCCGGTGTATACCTTGCTCATTGCCCTGGTGATCCCTGCTGGTAAAGAACTATGGTCGTTTAATTTGCAAGGATTGGTGATGATGGCCCTCTATCTCCTGGGATTTCTGGCTGCTATAGTTACCGCCTGGGTGATGAAATACCTGGTAAAAAGCCGTGAAAGCAGTCATTTTATTATGGAAATGCCCATCTACCGTACACCACGCTGGCAAAATATCCTCATCACCATCATTAATAAAGTAAAGGTATTTTTATTCGAAGCGGGTAAGATCATCATCGCCATATCCATATTACTGTGGGTACTATCCTCCTACGGACCGGGTAGTGAAATGGAACGCCTTGAACAACAATATGAGCAAGATGAGATAGAACAAGCAGAAGTGCTTGCTTCACAAAAACTGGAAGCTTCTTATGCCGGGCATATAGGGCGTTTTATTGAGCCGGTGATCCGTCCGCTTGGTTTCGACTGGAAAATTGGCATCGCCATCATTACTTCTTTTGCCGCCCGCGAGGTTTTCGTGGGCACCATGGCCACGCTTTACAGTGTAGGCGACGATGACAACAATTTATCCATTAAGGAGAAAATGGATAATGCCCGGCACGCCGAAACCGGCGAAAAAGTCTATACCCGGGCCACCGGTTATTCCCTGCTGGTATTTTATGCCTTCGCCTTGCAGTGCATGGCTACGGTAGCCATTGTAGTGAAAGAAACCGGAGGTTGGAAATGGCCGGTCATCCAATTGGTATATATGGCCTTACTGGCTTACGTCAGCAGCTTTATCGTTTACCAGTTATTCAGTGGATGAGCCGAATATTGCAAAAGTACGTTCCGGAGACTGCCCTGCCGCTGATGAGAAAGTGGTTCGAGGCGTATAAGTTCCACTTGCGGATAACCAAAAGCCGGCAGACCAAACTGGGGGATTTCCGTCCGGCACACGCGGGTAAGCCCCACCGCATTTCAGTAAACGGGGACCTCAATCCCTATCATTTTCTCATCACCTTTACCCATGAGGTTGCCCATGTCATTTGCTGGGATAAATACCACAGCAAGGTATCTCCTCACGGGAAAGAATGGAAACTCATCTATTGCCAGCTGTTGCAACGCATGTTGCTCAGGGTAGATTTTCCCGCCCCGCTGCTTAATGAGATCAATGCACACCTAAATAATCCCGCTGCCTCCAGCTGTTCCGACCCGGCACTATACCGGGCCTTAAAGCAATACGATCCCCCTTCTGCCAGTTGTTTTCTGGAAGATTTGCCCGAAGGGCATTTTTTTGAACTTCGTAAAAAAAGGAAGTTTAAAAAAGGCATGAAAAGGAGAAGCAGATTCGAATGCCTGGATATATCAAATCAAAAGCTATATCTGGTGAGCGGTCATGCCGAAGTTATTCCCATTAAAAAATGAAAATCCTTATTTTAGAAAATTAAAGCAGCCGCAATCTTTAATGCCCCGGCATATTGAATATTTTTGCAGCCCCAACGAATTATGGAAAATAAAAACAATTATTGCGTGATCATGGCGGGCGGCATCGGAAGCCGTTTCTGGCCCATGAGCCGAAGCTCCTATCCCAAACAATTCATAGATATTCTGGGTACCGGAAAAACCCTTATTCAACAGACTTTTGAACGATTGGTTAAACTGGCACCTAAAGAAAACATCTATGTGGTGACCAATGAGGCTTACAAAGAACTGGTAATAGAACAAGTTGGCATTGCCGAAGATCAGGTGCTATGCGAACCGAGTAGACGAAATACGGCACCTTGCATCGCTTATGCCAATTACAAAATAGCCGGTATTAACCCCGATGCCAATATCATGGTAGCCCCGGCAGATCATTTGATCCTTAAGGAGGATCGATTTCTGGAAGTGATGAAAAAAGCCTTGCAGTATACTTCTGAGAACGATGCACTGGTCACTCTGGGAATCAAACCAAGCCGACCCGATACCGGCTATGGCTACATTCAGTTTGACGAAAGTGGTGAGAGTGACATTAAGAAGGTAAAGACCTTTACGGAAAAGCCCGATCTGGAACTTGCCAAGCAATTTTTGGATAGTGGTGAATTCAGCTGGAATTCAGGGATGTTCATCTGGAGTTTAAATAGTATTCAGCAGGCATTTGAAAAGCTCCTACCTGAGATCAACAGTCTTTTCCGGGAACACAAAGACACTTTTAATACTTCCGCTGAAAAAGGTGCCATTCAAAAAATATATGCCGTAAGTAAAAGTGTAAGTATTGATTATGGCATTATGGAAAAGGCAGATAATGTGTATGTGATCTCCGCTGACATAGGATGGTCAGATCTGGGTACCTGGGGCTCTATTTATACCCAATTGAAACAGGACGAAAGTGGCAATGCCGTCATCGGTAAGAACACGTTATTATACGATTCAAAGAATTGCATAGTGAGTGTGCCTAAAGAAAAATTAGTGGTTCTGCAGGGTCTGGATGATTATATTGTAGTGGAATCAAATGACACCCTGCTTGTTTGCCGCAAGGAGGACGAGCAAAAGATCAAGCAGTTTGTCACCGATATCCGTCTCTCTAAAGGGGAGAAGTATGTTTAATGCAGCAGATCAGTAATCTGCCACATTAAACTCCTTATTGCTTTTGACAATCACATCAATATTTCTCTGCGAGGCATTGTGCCGTTTGAAATTCGCGATGATCTCATATACATCGTAATCTATCCGTACGGAATTACGCATATCAATCACCACCTGGGAATTTTCAGGCACGTTATTAAGTTCATTTAAAATAGCCCCTTTGTTGAGAAAAGTTACTTCCTCAGATAAGGTCATCAGGATCTTATTCTGCCCATCATGCACCACTTCCTTATGCAGGAAGTAAGAGTTTTGAAGGTTATTTCTCAAAATAATGAATATTGCTACCACTAATCCCAGTCCGATTCCGGTAAGCAGGTCAGTAAATACCACTCCCAGAATGGTGACAATGAACGGGAGAAATTGCTTCCTTCCGAGTTGATACATCTTCTTGAACAAAGCAGGTTTGGCAAGCTTATATCCTACAACAAAAAGCACAGCGGCCAACACTGAAAGTGGGATAAAATTTAACACTCCCGGAAAGAGGGCTACACTAATAAGCAACAAAAATCCATGCAAGATCCCGGATAACTTTGTCTTAGCCCCGGACTGTATGTTGGCAGAACTACGCACAATTACTTGTGTTACCGGAAGTCCTCCGATAAGGCCGGCCAAGAAATTTCCCGCACCCTGAGCGATCAATTCCCGGTTGGTAGGGGTCACCCTTTTCTGCGGATCGAGTTTATCCGTGGCTTCCACACTTAGTAAGGTTTCCAGACTGGCCACCACTGCTATGGTAACAGCTACCACATATACACTGGAATCTCCCAAGGCTGAAAAGTCAGGCAGACTGAACTGCCCAATGAATCCGGAAAAATCTTCCGCTACCGGAACATTTACGAGGTGTTCACGTCCGAAAGACCATGCCGGGGCCATTTTGCTGGTAAAATACTGATAAAGAATGCCAAGCACCACTACCACAAAGGGGCCTTGAATGATCTGAAAGAATCTCCCCTTTTTACTCAATACATTTTCCCAGAGGATCATGATCAATAAAGCAGATACGGAAACCAGAACCGCGGCAGGTTCAATGTAGTCGATCATATTAAACAATTCCGAAAAGGTATTCTCTCCATCCGGTTGTTCAAAGTCTAGATCCCCTTCGTAATCTTTATCATAGCCGAAGGCATGGGGAATCTGTTTCAATACGATGATGATCCCTATTCCGGTAAGCATTCCTTTGATCACAGAGGAAGGGAAAAAATATCCGATAATACCGGCTTTGGCGATACCGAGGATCACCTGAATAAGACCGGCTATCACCACGGCGAGCAAGAATACATCATAAGCACCAAGGCTGTCAATGGCATTCAGTACAATAACCGCCAGTCCGGCAGCGGGGCCACTTACCCCAAGGGAGGATCCGCTGATAGAACCAACCACAATTCCACCGATAATACCGGCAATTAGTCCTGAAAATAAGGGAGCCCCACTCGCCAGGGCGATGCCCAGACAAAGTGGGATGGCTACGAAAAATACGACGACACTCGAAGGAATATCGTGCTTAACTTCTTTAAAAAGTTTCATGTTAATGTTTTAGGGTATAGAGGAAAGAAAAATTGAACTGTAGAAAAACAGTTTTGCCTCAGGAGGTGGGGTAAAAACCTCTTTAAAAGCACTTTCTGCAAGCAATAAATGAGATTGAAAAGCCATATCGCTAAGACGATTATCCGCTAAAACAAGTGAAGCGAGGGAAGATTCGGAGAATTCCGTTTTGTTTTCCACTTCCTCCTTCTCTTCCTGTACCGGAATTTCTTCGTGATTGGCAGAGTCCTCTATATGCAACAGATTAAATTCGCGGGAAAAAGTAATCCCTTTCTCCCCCATAAAGGAGAACATACAAAGACAGAGAAAAAAATGTGCTAACTTGCGGTGACCCATGCAGGGCAAAAATAGGGCTTTGAAATTAAAAAAAGGTTAAAAACTACCTTTGTATCTATTTATCAATTTGAATTTCAAATTGATAAATCTTACCTGATCCGGACGCAGCCCATCCTATCAGGGAAGCAGGTATAAATTGCAGGGTATTGAGATTAAGATCGCTGACCTTTTGCCAGCTATTTCCCCCATCGGTACTCAAATCCACTCCATTGGTACCGGCAGCCAGACAGAAAGGGAAATGATCTGCGCAATCCACCACGGAACGATAACCGGATAAACGATCGGAACTGCTCACCCACACATCATCGTCCAATATCAAAGTGGCGGGAAAACCCTGGTTGGGAAGCCGGTAATCCCCTCCAACTGCTATTATCCCGTTCGCATTGTCGCTAATGGAATACCAACCCTGTCTCCCCCCCTTAAATGGTTTATGAGTAGCTTGAAATTGCCACTGCCAGCCATCCGAAGATTGTAAAAACCCGGATTGTAAAGCAATATAATAATCGCTTTTATCATGGGTTATACATGACCCACTGGCTGCAAAACCATGCTCCCCTGCTACCTCTTCAGGCAAATTCCCCTTCGGTACCCGTTGCCAGCTTTTGCCTCCATCCAGGGTGCGAAGCACAAGTATATAACCGTTTAAGGCATCCCCGAATGCCAGCCCGTGAAGGGAATCTCGGAAATAAATGGAATTTAAAAAAGCCGCACTATCGGTATTTTCATAAACCCTGTTCCATCTGCCATTCTCCAGCAGATAAATTCGGCAGGGATATCCCGCACTCATAAGGGCTATGCGATCTTTATCAAAAGGATGTACATCCCGAAAATCCATAGTGTCCCGAAAGGGTAGGTTTTGCTTTTTCCAATTCCTTCCCCCGTTGCTGGTAAGTAAAAGCGTATTATTAGCTCCGCTCAAGGCGGCTATGCTGTCATTAAGTACCGATATCCCGCGGATACTTGCAGTAGTCGGACTTGGTTGCTCAGTAAAAATGACCTTTTGGGCGACTAATAGGGTTGAGTTCATCCAAAAACAGAGCAAACAGCCTATACCAAATCTTAACAAAGCTTACTTCCTTGGAAGTTTCCCGATCATTTTACCTGGATCCACCCATTTATCAAATTCATCTTCTGTTAGATAACCGAGATTGATAGCTTCTTCTTTTAAAGTAGTGCCATTCTCATGGGCGGTTTTGGCAATTTTGGAAGCCTTATCGTAACCGATATGGGTATTCAGGGCGGTTACCAGCATCAGGGAATTATTGAGGTTTTCTTTGATATTTTCTTTGTTCGGCTCAATGCCCACGGCACAATGGTCGTTAAAAGAAACACAGGCATCCCCGATCAGGCGGGCAGATTCTAGTAAGTTTTTTGCCATCATAGGCTTGAACACATTCAATTGAAAATGCCCGTTGCTGCCACCTACACTCAGGGCTACATCATTCCCCATCACCTGGGCACAAACCATGGTCATGGCTTCACATTGAGTGGGATTAACTTTTCCCGGCATAATAGAACTCCCGGGTTCGTTAGCGGGAATGATGATCTCCCCTATGCCGCAGCGCGGACCCGAGGCGAGCAAGCGGATGTCGTTGGCGATCTTCATCAGGCTCACGGCCAGTTGCTTTAGTGCACCATGGGTTTCCACCAGAGCATCATGAGCCGCCAGGGCCTCGAATTTATTTTTGGCGGATTTAAAGGGCAGGCCGGTGAACTCGGCAATTTTTTCCGCTACCTTCTCCGCATAACCCTCCGGGGTATTGATACCGGTACCCACTGCTGTGCCGCCCAGGGCGATCTCTGACAAATGTTCCAAGGTATTTTTCAGGGCTCTTAAGCCGTGATCCAGTTGGGAAACGTAAGCTGAGAACTCCTGTCCCACAGTCAGGGGGGTGGCGTCCATCAGATGGGTACGCCCGATCTTCACCACTTCCATGAAAGCCTGACTTTTTTCCTTTAAAGTATCCCGTAGTTTCTCCACCCCCGGAATGGTAGTTTCTACTACCAATTTATAACAGGCAATATGCATGCCGGTGGGAAAGGTATCGTTAGAAGATTGAGATTTATTGACATCGTCATTAGGGTGGATAAAACGCTCCCCTTTGCCCAGTTCATTTCCTTCCAGCACATGGGCCCGGTTGGCTACCACCTCATTTACGTTCATGTTCGATTGGGTACCAGAACCGGTTTGCCAGATCACCAGAGGAAACTGATCGTCCAGCCCGCCTTGCAGGATCTCATCGCAAACCTTAGAGATCAATTCTTTCTTTTTTTCATCCAATACCCCAAGGGTGTGGTTGGTATGGGCAGCAGCTTTTTTCAGATAGGCAAAACCGCGCACCACCTCCAGTGGCATTTGCTGTTTTTCATCTCCTATTTTAAAATTGTTCCGGGAACGTTCCGTCTGGGCGCCCCAGTATTTATCAGCGGGTACCTGCACCTCGCCCATGGTGTCTTTTTCTATTCTATATTCCATTATTTAATTAAAGTTTCAGCTTTATTCATTGAAATAGATACTAGCAGTATCCTAAAAATTTGCGTAAAATTGCAGAGAAATTTATTCAGAAACTATGTTCCTCGGAGGTTTTTTATTGTTTTTGGCCATTTTCACCCTGGCATTCTGGGTGTTGATTTTCCTCAGTGCGGTGGCTTTGCCTTATGCCATTACTCAATACGTAATGGAGAAATTCAAAAAGAAGCAACCAGACACTGCTACGGTTAGAAACAATTAGAGCAATTTCCGGACCCTTTCAGGGGGCCGGCAGATCACGGCTTTATCATTTTTTACCACTATCGGTCGTTCGATCAGTTTGGGATTTTGCACCATAGCGGCGATCCATTCTTTTTCCGACAGCTCTTTGCCCTTGTATTTTTCCTTGTAAGCCGCTTCATTTTTGCGCAGCAGAGCCTCAGCGGAGATGCCTAATTTATTGATCAGTTCTCTTAATTCTTCTGCGGAAGGGGTTTCCTTCAGGTATTCAATGACCTGCACATCTTTTCCTGCCTTTTCAATTATTTCAAGGGTTTCCCGGCTCTTTCGGCAACGGGGATTGTGGTAAATGATCATGCGTTCAGGTTTTGTTTGGAAGTTGTTTGGTTTGAGCCGTATTCCATCAGAAAAGCTTTGATAAACTCATCCAGTCCGCCATCCATTACTGCATCTACATTGGAAGTTTCATGACCGGTGCGAACATCTTTTACCATTTTATAGGGGTGCATCACGTAATTGCGGATTTGTGAGCCCCACTCGATCTTTTTCTTATCTGCCTCGATCTCTGCCCGTTTTTCTTCCCTCTTGCGCATTTCTATTTCAAACAACTGGGATTTCAGCAACTGCATGGCCTTTTCTTTGTTGGCCAGTTGAGAACGGGATTCAGTGTTATCGATCACAATCCCGGAAGGCTTGTGGTGCAGGCGCACTCCGGTTTCCACCTTGTTCACATTCTGCCCCCCGGCCCCTCCGGAACGGAAAGTATCCCAGCTGATATCCGCGGGATTGATCTCAATTTTGATGGTATCGTCCACCAGGGGATAGACATATACAGAGACAAAGGAAGTGTGTCGCTTGGCGTTGGAGTCAAATGGGGAAATGCGCACCAGGCGGTGTACTCCATTTTCACCTTTCAGGTAACCGAAGGCAAACTCCCCTTCAAATTCCAGGGTTACGGTTTTTACTCCAGCCACATCCCCTTCCTGCAGGTCAAGCTCTTTCACTTTCATGCCGTTCTTCTCTCCCCACATCAAGTACATACGCATCAGCATGGAAGCCCAGTCGCAGCTCTCTGTGCCCCCGGCACCCGCAGTGATCTGCAATACCGCACTCAAGGCATCCTCCTCAGAGCTCAACATGTTCTTGAATTCCAGGTCCTCGATCACTTCCTCAGCCTTTTGATAGGCTTCTTTTACCTCTGCTTCCGTAGCGCCTTTTTCCTTGTAAAAATCATACAATACTTCCAGGTCATCCACGGCAGTACGGGATTGCTTATACCCCTCTGTCCATACTTTTTTGTTCCGGATCTGCCGCAACAACTTCTCGGCTTCCTTCGGATTATCCCAGAACTCCGGCAGCTGGGTGCGCTGCTCTTCCTCTTCGATCTCGATCAGTTTGTCTTCTATATTGAGGTAAGCATGCAATTCCATTACCCGTCGATCCAACTCTTTTATCTGCTCCTGTGTAACCATAACTTCCTGAAAAACTGTACAAAGTTACTCTTTCAAAATCCAAAAAAGTTCCAATTTTGCGGGAATCTAATAATCCAACTAAAATGAAAAAAACACTTATTGGCGCGATCCTCTTTATGAACTTGTTATGGGTTGAAAGCAAGGTCATTACTTCCGTGGAATCCATTGTTCCAATGGGAATAGGCCGTTCCCGTATCATTCAGGAAAATCAGGAAATGAGCACCGCTGAATTTACCACCGACAGAACTGACGGGAAGAAATCGGATCAGGGAGAAGTAAGGCGAAAAGACCTTAAAATTGATAATTTCTCCGAGACCAAACTGCTGAATTTCTACAGTGGAGTGGGCCTTAATTTTCAGAATATTGCCTCCAATGATGCCCTATTGTCGGCTATGTTAACGGAACAGTCAAGTCAGGGTTGGGAACTTTTTACCGTAGTGAGCGGGGTGGAAAGTGACTCGGGAAAAGATGATGGTAACGGCATTTTCATTACCCGCTACGTTTTTAAGCGAACTCAGTAATTCACTTAATTTTAATTTTAAAGGTAGCCGTTAAGTAATTAACGGCTATTTTTATTTCCCTATGTCTACCGAGCAGATCAAGAAAATTTTACTGCAATACTGGGGCTATGCTTCCTTCCGGGAAAAACAGGAAGAGATCATCCTTTCCGTAATAGAGGGAGAAGATACCCTGGCGCTTTTGCCCACCGGCGGGGGAAAATCCATTTGCTTTCAGGTACCGGCCCTGGCTATGGAAGGCATTTGTCTGGTGATCACCCCTTTGATCTCCCTGATGCAGGATCAGGTAGAAAACCTGAGAAAACGGGGGATTAAAGCCCTGGCGGTGCACGCAGGTATGAAAAA
>CAZBIF010000003.1:17871-24452 GCA_964492055.1 uncultured Flavobacteriales bacterium | reverse complement strand
TCGATATAACCCTGGATAATGCGGCATATGGTGATTATAAATTCCTCTACCTCTCCCCGGAGCGCTTGCAATCAGAACTTTTCCAGGCCCGACTAAATAAATTCAAAGTGAGTTTTATCGCGGTGGATGAAGCTCATTGCATTTCGCAGTGGGGGTATGATTTCCGGCCTGCTTATCTGCAAATTGCTAACCTACGGGAAAGCTTGCCGAAAATCCCTTTTCTAGCCCTCACTGCCACGGCTACCCCTAAAGTAGCTAAAGACATACAGGAGAAGTTGCTCTTCCGCAAAAACCATTTGATTCAAAAAAGCTTTGAGCGCAAGAACCTGGCTTATGTAGTAAGTTACGAAGAAGACCAGCAGAAGCAGTTGTTAAAGATCATCAAAGGGGTAAAGGGTTCCGGGATAGTGTATGTGCAAAGTAGAAAGAACACGGTGCGTTGGGCCAACTTCCTGAACGTGCAAGGAATTAAAACCCATTACTACCATGCGGGATTACCGTATGCAGAAAGGGAAAAGAAACAGCAGGAATGGCTGGAAAACAAAGTGGTAATCATGGTAGCCACCAACGCTTTTGGTATGGGCATAGACAAACCGAACGTACGTTTTGTGGTGCACCTGGAACTGCCATTTTCCCCAGAGGCATATTTCCAGGAGGCCGGAAGGGCAGGACGTGACGGAAAAAAAGCTTATGCAGTAATTATTTATCAGCCTGCACTCCGTCTGAATGCAGAGAGCAGGTTGGGGGCAAAATACCCCCCCCTTGAAATGATCAAAAACACCTATGATGCCCTGGGAAATTACCTGCAAATCCCGAGGAACGGAGGAGGATTGCAGAGCTATCCGCTTAGGATAGGCGAATTTTGCGAGCGTTATAATTTTAAAGCTAACGATGTCTACCATGCTTTGCATTACCTGCAAAAAGAAAATTACCTCGAACTGGCTGAAAATTTCAAGGAAGCTTCCAAGATATATATCCCCCTGAGTAAAACTGATCTGTATAAATTCCAGGTAGAACAAGCTGGCTACGACCCTTTTATCAAAGAGTTGTTGCGGAGTTACGGGGGATTATTCGAGGGATACATAAAAATTGATGAGACCCTTCTGGGAAAACGCATGAACCTCAGCCGACAGAAAGTGGAGTCATTTTTACGACGTCTGGAAAGACTAAATGTATTGAATTATGAAGCTTCCTCTGAGCTACCAGTAGTTACCTATTTACAGGGAAGGGTGGAAAAGAAACGGCTACGGATACAGCCGGAAAATTACCACCGCCTGAAGAAAACCGATGAAAGAAAATTAGAGGCCATAATCGCTTATGCTGAAAATAAGGTAGTTTGCCGCAGTCAGCAATTGCTGAATTACTTCGGGGAAACTGACAACTACCGCTGTGGGATCTGCGATATCTGCCTGGAAAGAAATAAGCTGGAAGTAAATGACATCGAATTTGAAGACATCAAAGCCCAATTGATTGCCCTGCTAGAGAAACCCCTATCCCTCGCTGAATTATGTAAGGGAGTCAGAGGTTTTAAAACCAATAAGATCATTCCGGTGATTGAGTACCTGCTTGATAATCATACCCTCCGAAAAAACAAAAAGGAAGAAATTGGCCTAAAGTAAAGCCCTGAATTCTCGTTCTGAAATGATTTTAACGCCCAACTTCTCTGCTTTGGCTTTTTTGGCTGGTCCCATATTTTCTCCGGCGACCAAAAAATCAGTGTTGCCGGATATGGAACCCACATTTTTCCCGCCATGTTGTTCAATCAATTGCTTGAGCTCATCACGGCTGTAATTTTCAAATACGCCCGAGATCACAAACGTTTTTCCGCCCAAATGATCTGATTTCGGTTTAACTGCTTCGTTTATTTCCATTTGTATGCCAGCCTCCCGCAGCCGATTCACCAATGCTACATTTTGCGGTTCCCGGAAAAATTGCAGTACACTTTCCGCAATCTTTTCCCCGATCTCTTCCACCTCCACCAGTTCTTCAAAACTTGCCCGCCGGATATTTTCCATAGCTCCGAGTGATCGCGCGAGTTTTTTAGCTACCGTTTCCCCCACATAGCGAATGCCGATGGCAAACAACACCCGCTCAAAGGGTTGTTTTTTTGAATCTTCTATTCCCTTCAGTAAATTATTGACAGACTTTTCCGCCAGACGTTCCAGTGGCAGTAACTCTTCCTTTTGCAATTTATAGAGTTCAGCTGCATCTTTAATCAGGCCGCCTTCATACAATTGATGAATGGTTTCTTCCCCCAAACCGTCTATATCCATGGCCTTTCGGGAAATGAAGTGGGCCATCTTGCCTTTGATCTGGGGGGGGCAACCCCACACATTGGGACAGTAATGCAGGGCTTCCCCTTCCACCCGCTGCAATTCGGTACCACATTCCGGGCAATGGGAAATGTATTGGGTGGGAGTAGAAGTATTCTCTCTTTTATCCAGGTTCACTCCAATCACTTTGGGTATAATCTCACCTCCCTTTTCAACTTTTACGGTATCACCCTCCCGTATATCCAGTTTTTCAATCTGATCGGCATTGTGCAGGGAGGCCCTTTTTACGGTAGTGCCAGCCAGCAAGACCGGTTTTAGGTTCGCCACCGGAGTAATGGCGCCGGTCCGTCCCACCTGATAGGTGATCTTTTCCAGTTTGGTTTCCACCTGTTCGGCCTTGAATTTATAGGCAATCGCCCAGCGTGGGCTTTTGGCGGTAAAACCCAGCTCCTGCTGCATGCGCTGATCGTCAACCTTTAGAACGATACCGTCAATTTCAAAATTCAATTCATGCCGGTGTTCATTCCAGTGGGCGATGAACTTTTCCACCTCTGCAGTACTGCCTGTACGCATCAGCAGATTTTTTGAAGGCTCCGGGATTTTAAACCCCCATTCACCGGCTTTCTTAATATTTTCATAATGTGAATGGGTAGGTAAATTTTCACCCAGTACATCATACAGGTAACAATCCAGCTGCCGTTGCGCTACTACTTTTGAATCCTGCATTTTTAACGTACCGGAGGCTGCATTACGTGGATTTGCCAGGGTGGCCTCATCATTTTCAACCCTATGCCGGTTGATCTCCTGAAAAACACTCAAAGGATAAAAAATCTCGCCCCGGATCTCAAATTCTTCGGGGTAATCGCCTTTGATCTGTAAGGGAATACTGCGGATGGTTTTCACATTCTCGGTAATATCATCCCCTTTCTCCCCGTCACCGCGGGTAATGGCCTGGATCAATTTACCATTTTTGTAGCGCACCCCGATGGCTACTCCGTCGTATTTTAACTCGCAGGTATACTGTACTTCTCCATCCGTCAGTTTTTTTACCCGTACCTCCCAATCACGTATATCCTCCATACTGTAACTATTGGATAAGGAGAGCATGGGATATTGATGCCTGACGGTTTGGAAATGTTTGGTAATGGCTCCTCCCACTCTTTTGGTAGGAGAATGTTCACTTTGAAATTCCGGAAATTCAGCTTCCAGCTTTTGCAGTTCTTCCAATAGCATGTCAAATTCATAATCGATGATGGTGGGGGCATCTTGCTGATAATAGTTATAATTGTGCTGATGCAATTCGGCGGTCAGTTGCTCTATTCTGGCTTTGGCTTCCTGCTTGTCCATAAATTACTTTGCTTCAAAAATAGGCCTTAGAAATACGATGGGGAAAATAAATTTTATCTTCAACGCATGAATTTAACTGATAAGTACAGCCGGCTGTTCAAGTATCTTTTACCCACCCCCTTCACCATTGCCATCCTGCTGACCATTTTCACTTTTTTGCTGGCGTTATTATTCAGTAAACCTGCAGAGGCTACATTGATCAACTACGGTTTCGACATCCTGAGCTATTGGGAGCAGGGTATCTGGGATAAAGGCCTGATGGTTTTTGCCCTGCAAATGATGCTGATGCTGGTGCTGGGCCATGTGCTTGCCTTAAGCCCACCTTTTTCACGCCTGATCGATGCACTTTGCAACCTGGCAAGCAATACCGCCAAAGCTGCCGCCCTTGTGGCCTTGTCCACCCTGCTGGTTGCTTATATCAACTGGGGCCTGGGCCTGATTTTCGGGGCAATTTTAAGCCGCAAAATGGGGGAAGCATTTGCCCGACGGCAAAAGCCCCTGAATTATGCCCTGGTAGGAGCTGCGGGTTATTGTGGTTTGATGGTATGGCATGGAGGTTTAAGTGGTTCTTCCCTGGTTAAAATTGCAGAACCCGGGCATTTGCACTCCCTGATGCAGGGAATTTTCTCCGAACCACAATTAGCTGAACTTCCCCAGGCAATCCCCCTCTCGGCCACGGTGTTTTCCCATATGAACATACTAGCAGCCCTGCTCCTGTTGATACTGCTTCCCCTTTATTTTTACTGGATGGGAAAAAACAGCCGATTAGTACAATTTCCCCAGCTGGAAGCTTCCCGGCAAGTGGTTGAAAAGTTTAAACTGGAAGGAGCTGAAAAACTGGATCATCAACGCTGGTTGCCCCTGCTGATCGGCTTAGTGTTCCTTTGCTTTTTCGTATATAAGATCAGCCTCGAACCCAATCCCTGGCAATTAAACTGGCTTACCCCCGATTTTATCAATTTCGCGCTTTTCGGCCTGGGAATTTTATTGCATGGAAGCTTCCATCGTTTTTTAAATGCCATACAAGAGGCCATAGAAGGGGCAGCAGGGATCCTTATACAATTTCCACTCTATTTCGGGATCATGGGTATGATCAAATATTCCGGGCTCATCAACCAGATTTCAGATTTTTTTATATCCATCTCTTCGCCTGAAAGTTTTCCTATTTTCACTTTGATCAGTGCCGGGATCGTAAACGTTTTTGTACCTAGCGGAGGTGGGCAATGGGCCATACAGGGGCCAATCATCATTCAGGCAGCCAATGAACTCGGCATCCGCCTGGAAAAGTGCATACTCGCCCTTGCGTATGGGGACCAGCTTACCAACATGTTGCAACCTTTCTGGGCTTTACCTTTATTGGGCATCACCCGATTAAAGGCAAAAGAGATACTTCCCTATACCTTACAGATTATGCTGATAGGAGCTGTGGTTTTTGTGAGTATTTTACTTGTTTTTTAAAGATTCACGGTTTCAGATCCTTTACTGTCAAATGCATCGCGCAGGCCATTTCCCACCAAAACAAAGGAAAGTACCAGTAAAAAAATTGCAATGCCTGGCAGGATGGCCAGGTAAGCATCACCGGTGATAATATAGCCTTTGTGTTCACTGATCATTTTTCCCCAGGTGGCTTGAGGAGGTTGGGCTCCCAGCCCCAGAAAGCTCAAGCCGGCCTCAATCAGAATGGCTGCGGCAAAGTTGGAGGCTGAAATGACTATAATTGGCCCGGAAATATTGGGTAAAATATGCCTGAATATCACTCTCGCATTGCTGTAACCAAAAGCTTTTCCCGCCTCCACATATTCCTTTTCCCTGGCACTTAACACCTGCCCGCGGGTCACACGGGCTACTTCTACCCACATGGTGAGCCCTACTGCTACAAACACCTGCCAAAACCCTTTTCCCAGCGCCAGGGTAATAGCAATTACAAGCAACAAAGTAGGTATAGACCAGACTACGTTGATCAGCCACATAATGAAATCATCGACCTTCCCTTTGAAATAGCCTGCCATTGCCCCCAGACTGATACCTATGATCAGCGAAATGAGGACCGAGATCAAACCTACGGAAAATGAGATCCAGGTGCCTGCCATCAGGCGGCTGAGCATATCCCTGCCATAGCGGTCGGTGCCCAGCAGAAAGACCTGTTTGTAATTTTCAACTTCGTCCCCCGCATACTTAAGTGTATCCCACTCGCTTTTTGATTGCAAATAGTTAGAATAGGACAAATAACGGAATTCACCTTCTTTCTTGCTATACTGCTGCACAGGGATGGTGCGTTCCGCAGACTGTTCTCCAAATAACCAGTAAGAGAGGGCAGTTTGCCCTTCTTGCTCATTTTCAATCTCCAGCATCTCTACAGAAAATCCCGGTTGTTTGCGGCTCAGTTCAAGGTGTTGCTGATTGGCCTTGGCAGAATCATCCGGACGGATCAAGGGGCCCAATATAGCCACAAGCAGGAAGGCTATAATGATACACAAGCCCAGAAGTGCGGGTTTATTTTTTAAGAATTGTCGCCAGATTATTTGTCCCGGCGAAAGTGTGGGGGAAGATTTAAACTTCAATCGGCCTGCCTTTCCATTTGGGTTTAGCAAACAAAGATAAGGTTGCCATTACAATAAAATAAAAAGGGTAAAACAGGCTAAAAGCAACACCATGAAATAGTAATGCAGCCCCTTTTAAGGAAAGCCAGGGCCGGGCCTGCCAGAGGAAAATAAGCTCTGCCCCTACTTTGATTCCCAGCCACCATAGCAAATGAGTCAATGGCAATTGAGCAGAAATAAAAAGGAAAATGACCATAAAATACGCCACATTTAAAAGGGTAATTACGCTACCGGCTAAAACAATGGGTAGATCAAGTACATGTTTTGTTTTTGAGCTCCACCGCAACCGCTGCGCCACCAATTGCTGCCAATTAGTGATGGAGGATGTATAGCCTAAACATTCCTTATCAGCTATAAACCC
>CAZBIF010000003.1:16031-17861 GCA_964492055.1 uncultured Flavobacteriales bacterium | reverse complement strand
CCACTGGAAATGTCATCCCGGATATCCGCTTCCGCGATTTCCCTGCTGAAGATCAGGTTAGCACCGTTGGCTAAGAGGGGCTTATTCAAAGCTGCAGAAGCTGCGGTTAATTTCATCAGCAAAGCATTTTCAATATGCTGAAAAACAGATGCAGGTTGCTTTCTGATCAATTGGGTAATGATCCCGGCAGAACCCATAACCAACTGCTTTTCCTTAAAACTACTTACTATTCTTTGGAGCCATTGTGGATTGAATTGCATATCTGCATCAATCGTAATTATATTAGCATGTCGGCTTTGTGAAATACCCAAAGCCAATGCTTGTTTCTTGCCCCTGGCATCTTTCGGTAGCTTGATGATCTTTACCGGTTTTTTCCAATCCTGAATTCCCTGCTGTAGTAATTTTAAACCTTCATCCGTGCTGTGGTCATCTACGAATATAAATTCCACCTTGATGTTTCCTTCTTGTTGATGCAGGCTTTGCAGCAGAACAGGGAAATTAGTTGCTTCATTTCGAAAGGGGATGATTACGGACACCTCCTCGGCTGTTTCATGCAATTTACCGGAAGGAACAGCATTCCCAACAAAGGCAAAAAGTAGCAGCAGGAAGACATACGCAATAAGGATAAAGAAAACGATCGGGATCAAGCACTGATAAATTTTAACCGACGATTAATCCTTTTTACCGGATTGTAGATGAAATATCCAGCTATGGCAGGGATGAACAAATTACAAATCCAGAGTATCGTGCTGATCTCTACTCCCACCCATCCACTTGATCCATACCACTCAAATACCAGCCAGCTTACAGATACACGCGCAAACAGGCCTCCCAGCCAAAGAAGGGGAAATATAGCCTGAATGAAATAAATCTGGGCAAGCAGGAAAAATAAATTGATAATTGAAATTTCTACATGAAAAACATAGTGAGCCAGGATGATGAATTGGGCAGAAAAAACCAGGTACCGCAAAAAAGACAAGCCCAGGGCTTGCAGGCGGTCTCGTAAACTGATCATACCCTGCGGTGAAGATTCGTTCTTAAAGAGACTTAACTGTTTCAGCAATTTTGACAGCCAAGACATTCTTCGGTTTAACCAATTGGAAAACAAATAAGCAGAAAGTAAAATAGCGATTAGAATAAAGACCAAGTAATTACCTTTTATCGACTCCATGCTCAAAAGGTCATTTGCAGGCCACATCCAAAGAAAAGAAAGCAGCCCGATGCAGCAAGTGACCAATTGCTGGGCAAAGGAATTATACAAATTGATGTATAAAGTTGCCGCTTTTTGATGTGCAGGAACCCGGTATAACCTGCCGGCTAATTCCCCTATCCGGTTGGGGGTAAATAAACTGGTACTTACGCCAACCAATACAGATTTTAGGCTATCTACGATATTCATTTTGAAATAGGGTCGCAATAAGCGGTTCCACTTAAAGGTTTCTATTCCCCAATTAAGGGGGATCAGCAGCATCACTACCAATAGAGCTGCCCAGGTGGAGAATGAGGGGGATAGGTTAGTTAAAGAGACTGCTGGGTTAAGACTTCCATAGTGTAAAACTCCGTAAATGATTATGGAAAGGAGAATAAGATTGAGCAGTAAATTAAATAGTTTTGCTTTCATCAATGGCTGATAAAATTAAGGATTCAGATACAATCATCCTGGGAATAGATCCGGGAACCAATTTAATGGGATATGGGATTTTGGGGATCCAAAAGGGAGAAATGCTATTGATCGCGATGGGAGTAATAAAACTGGGAAAATTGAATTCCCATGCTGATAAGTTAAAACGCATTTTTGAACGGGTAAACGGGCTAATCACGGATTTCAAG
>CAZBIF010000003.1:9535-16021 GCA_964492055.1 uncultured Flavobacteriales bacterium | reverse complement strand
GCGAACCTCTTATTTAATTGAGGAATATAAACCTGATGAAATGGCCATTGAAGCACCTTTCTATGGAAAAAACCCTCAATCCATGTTAAAACTGGGGCGAGCCCAGGGAGTAGCTATGGCAGCAGCACTTACCAACCATATCCCAGTGACAGAATACCTCCCTAAAAAGATCAAAAAATCCATAACCGGTAAAGGGGCATCCTCTAAAGAACAGGTAGCAGCGATGTTGAGCAATCTCATGCACATAGATCAGACCCCTTCCTTCCTTGACGCTACCGATGCCCTAGCTGTTTCTGTTTGTCATCATTTTCAGAAAAACAGTCTACTGACCACGAACAAAAATTATTCGGGATGGGATGCGTTTATAAAGCAGAACCCCGGCCGACAGATTTGATCAACTATTTATTTTGTCAGCGATCAGGCGCAATTGGTCCTGACTGAGATCCAGCTTGGGTTTGGAAAAATCCATATCAGCTACACTATTGATAGGTATAAGATGGATGTGGGCATGCGGAACTTCAAGGCCTACCACCGCCACACCAATGCGTGCACAATCAATTTTACTTTCCACCTTCCTGGCTACTTCCCTGGCAAAATTCCACAGCTCAGTATAAAGCTCGTTATCCACATCAAAGATATAATTAACCTCCCTCTTCGGGATAACCAGGGTATGTCCTTCCACTAAAGGCTGAATATCGAGAAAGGCCAGGCAGTTTTCTGTTTCGGATATCTTATGACACGGAATTTCTCCATTAACGATTTTAGTGAAGATAGAAGCCATTATCTGCCGATTTCCAGGATTTCAAGTTTCATGGTACCGCTAGGTACTTTCACTTCCGCAACATCCCCTACTTTTTTTCCCAGCAGGCCTTTCGCGATGGGGGAATCCACAGAAATTTTCTTCTCTTTTAAATTGGCTTCTTTTTCAGACACAATGGTATATTCCATGGTAGCGCCATTGTTTGCATTTTTAATCTTCACTTTGGATAAGATCAACACCTTGGAAGTATCCAGTTCGTTTTCATCCACTACCCGGGAATTGGCTATCAGGTCTTCCAGTTTGCTGATCTTCATTTCAAGCAGTCCCTGAGCCTCTTTAGCAGCGTCGTACTCTGCATTTTCTGACAGGTCACCCTTATCCCTTGCTTCCGCAATTTGCTGGGAAATGGAAGGACGTTCAACGGTCTTTAATTGCTTTAACTCTTCCTTCAGTTTTCTAAGACCTTCTTCGGTAAAATAGCTGGTTGCCATCTCAAATGTGTTTAAAAAAGTTGTGAATTAAAAAGAGAACCCGGAAAGGGTTCTCTTTAAAACAAAAGTAATAATTTTTTCTCTCTTAAAAATCTAATCTAACACCAATCAAATGATTACCGTCAAAAGTGTGAGTAGTTTGATAAGCATAGTCGATACCCATGGTAGAACCGGACTTTCCCAGTGGAATTACCAGCCCGGCACCGAAAGTAGGACCGGAGTAGGCAGTTCTGCTAAGGGTTTCATCAGTAATATCAGATTCGTAGAGAAATCCAAACCGGCCCATAAACATTTCTCTGAATGCGTATTCAAATCCTCCTTTAACCTGATCCTTAGTGAAAGAATTGGAGGTGAACGTTCCGGCTACAGTTACCCTATGATCGGCAATAAATGTTCCTTCTTCTTCCTCTGACTCTTCCACATCTGTCAAAAAGAAATCATAGGTTAAACCAATATTTACCATGGAAGGAAGTTCAAAATCCGCACTTCTTTGATTGGCCGTTAAGGTTTTGTCTTGATTGGGTATTTGAAACTCATCAGATAGTCCATTTCCTCTATATTGCATAGTAGGGCCTACATTTCTCAAAGTAATCCCAAATTTCAGTTCGTCAAATTCACCAGTTACGTAGTTTACCCCTGCATCAAGTGCAAATCCGGTGGCATTTACATTGGCAATTGATTGTGTTACCAGTTTCACCACAAGACCACCGCTGATAGTATTAGAAAAGTTTTTAGAATAGGAAAGTCCCAGATTAAAATAATTGGGGCCAAAAGTTCCCAGTCCACCTTCAGGATTATCTACAGTGGTAACATCGAGTTCACCAAACGTCATAGACATTATGGAAACACCTAAAACGCCGCCTGACTCACCCAACCGATGCCCCAGGCCCAGAGCATGAATATTGATATCGGTGCCGCTAAGGTAATTGGTATTTGTATATAATATCTGTGTACCCCTGGTATAAGCCAGACCGGCAATATTTAAATGAAATGCCTCTACTCCCATGGATCCTGATGTATTGGCACTCGCCCAACCAGAACTTCTGGCCCAGGGATTTAACAATAATTCCCCGGCGCCCGCTTCCCCTGCACGGTCTTCATTACCGGCCTGGAGTGAACATGTTAGTATAAAGATACTTATCGTTAATAATAGCGTCGACTTCATGCTGATTCTATTGTCCATTAAAAGTTATTTAAGTCCACCGGTCTGATAACGCCAAACCATTTAAGAATTTTTTCTCCTACTCCAGGTACTTCCACGTGAATAACATATACTCCGCTTGAAATGGGTATGCCTACCTGGTTGTTTAAATCCCAATCCAGGAAATTCTGGGGGTCCACTTTTGCATAACTGCGTATTAAAGTGCCTGACATATTGTAAATCTTAATGTTGCAAACCCGCGGTAGGTTTATGAATTTCACCACATTATCTAGGGATGATTGTTCATATTCGGATATAGCATAATAGGGGTTTGGTACTACTCCGATTCCTTCCAATCCATCTTTCAAGACTTCTGTTTGATCAAAGGAAGGAGCCAGTCCATTGGTATTGAAAGTGTATACCGGTCTACCTTCATTTTCCAGAAGTTGCACTCCCTGATCGTTTTGAATTTGCGTCCTTACGGTTTTTAAAACCTGTGGGTCGGTGATATCATTTGTATCTTGATATCCATATAGTTCAGGAATATATGTTGCAAAAACCGCGTAAGGACGCGCTACTTGCAGGTTTATCCTCACATCGGACTGCAGGAGGTTTTCATTCTCCTGAAGCAAGGGTATTCCTGCCCAACTCGCTGCCCTCCAGGCGAATTCGCGTGTAGCATTATCTCTCAACATAGTAAAGAGTCGTCTACCTGCATCATAACCTGTCATTTCGTAGTATAAAGTACGGGTAGGGCTAATAGGAAATGAATCAAGTATAGCAGGTTCCAAACGCTTTTCATCCGCAGTGGTTCTTCTAAAAATATAGATATAATGTTTACCCCCCCAAACCGGATCATTGTTCGATCCTATTCTTTCGTTAGTGGTAGGATTCCATTTCATATCTGAACCATTATCACCCCCTAAACGGGTATCTTCACCGAAGGCCATATTCATGCGTTCCCCGGTTTCCATATTGATAGCGTATCCGGGAAACCATCCCATCCCGAGCGGACTTATATATGCAGGGTCATTGGGATCATTACTGCGATAATCCCGAATAATCTGGTTTTCCGTCAAACCTGATAGACCAGTTGTATCAAAATAATTACCATCTTTATCAATAGAAGGGGATCTGCGAACGTGCATCCATTGAGTTTCATCAATAGAATTGATAAGTTGTTCCTGCGTCTCAACCACGGGGCACCTTGTCCATTTGCTTTTATCCCTGGTAATAACCAATCGCACCGAATTGAGGTACCGCAATCTAGAGCCCTTTACAGCAGCGGCATTGAATCCTAAGCGGTTCCGGAACGGAGTACCCTGGAATTCTTTATCATAGGCCAGTAATCCATAAGGGGCAAAAGTTCCGCTAAGCACATTCTCAAAATCTTGTCTGGGATCCCTAAACACTGTAGGGTTAACACTTTCCCGAATATCCCCGGACTCAATCTCCGCCCCCAAGGAACTACCTGCGCGGATCCAGTTGTAAATACTACTTCCATCTCCATCAATCACACCTGTAAGCCAGGGATCTCCTCCCCTGAATTCAATAGTAGATCCAAGATACCCATTGGTTTCGCCTCCTCTGCCGGGAAGAGCTGCCTGCCCGACTTCTATCGAAATACCAAGGTTTACCGGATCAAGGAACAATTGCTCACTATTTACCCGAATTGTATTGTTCGAATAATACTCTTCCTGATTATCCTTAATCAGTACCCATCGGGTGGAATCTGGTAAGATTGATGAATTTCCATCAAGTTCATCCAAAAATTTTATTACGTAATTACCCGCCTGCACATTTAACGGATCTACCACTTTTACATTGATAGGAACCCTTCCTACTTCGTAATCCAACTTAATAGGAACATGAGGGGTTTTCCAATTCTCCTGCTCAAATAAACGCTGTACTGTTTGATCAGTAAGGGATAAAGCATTCCCCCCATTGCCACTACCCTGATATCTGCTTATTTGTACCAACTGCCCGTAAGTAGAGTTAATAACAGTTCCATTTTCCTCGTATAAAGGATTATGCGGAATGCCGACCACCGGTGCTACAGAACCACCGGTTGCTGATCTACGACTGGCAAGATAAGGCATTTTTTGACCATCGGAAGCCGCTGCAAATGGTTGACTAGGGTCAGGCTCTACATCCTGCGCATACGGTTTAAAATTATTGGTTGCATAGGCAATAGCGATATAATAATAGGATTTATAATTTACCAGTTCCGTATTCCCTTCTGCAAATAAATCCTGATTGACCACAAAACTATTGGAGATACCTTCATTCCTGCCCCGTACCATCACCTGTGGAATATTGGCTTGAATTTGTTCGTCGAAGGCATAATTAACGAGGGTAGTGTCCCCATCCACTATGTCTGCTTGGAAAACCAGGCGTGCCTGGGTGGGATTATAAATTTCGTTTATAGAAACTTCTGCATTTCTAACCTGGAAAACCTGGTATCCCTGAAAACGATATTTATCATCGTAAAATAGTCCTTGATCTGCTAAAGCTTCCGGAGTAATGATATTGGGATCACGTTCTTCATATTGCTCCAGATAATTATTAGATAATTCTGAATTGGTTAAATAAATGATCAATTCCTTGTCTAGCTCCTGTATGGTCAAGTCAGGAGCGTCAGGTCCATTCAGTACCCTGAAGCAGTTATCAAATAGGGCCTGCGCTTTATCATCAGCCGCATAAGCCGCTTCAAGAGAGGAAAAACGATTACCTGTTTCAGCCTGACCAAACACCACCCCTACTGTAATGTCGTTCACATTACCTGGCTCAAGGGTAAATGGTCCGGCTGATTGCAGGAAGCGGCGGTCTCCGGGAGGGTTAGGATCTATACCAGCTCCGGGATTGTATTCCGTCCAGTTGTTATTTTGCGGTACCACTGTTACATTGTCAAATGTAGTACCCCAGTTCATCGGATCTGAAGTACCCGGAAACATGAATGCACAGGGAATAGGAGGACTTTCTACTCCTTCAGAACGGAGTCCATCCCCTCCGAATAACATAGGCTGTCCATTCTGCCATATTCCCCGCATATAGTTGTAAAAATGAATGGCCAATTGAGGGTCTCCATTAGCTCCTGCTCCAATATTATAATAAACAAAGCGCCGCATGCCAAAACGTTCATTATCGATAATGGTATCCTCATTCGGGGAGTTGGGATCATTTGCATATCCTAACCCATTCAAGGCCTGACCTTCCAATATACCATATTCGTTATTGATACTGTCCGCATCCTGATAAGGGCCCTCGAAAAAGTCAATCCCAATCACCGGAGGAATATTACCATACCCTGGTTGTCCCTGAAATGGATCATCTACGTTGTCCCCATTATAGCAAAAACCAAAACCCCTCTCTACATCACAACCCACATAGTCATCAGCTGCATTCCCCAAATCCGGATCTACCCAGCTGGCAAAGTATGTATCGGTTAATGTAAAAGTGGAACGGTTGATCAACTCAAAGTTATAGAAGGTCATATCATTAACCGCATCATTGGTAGCAAAGGCAAACGCCTGACCGTGAATTTCCATACCGATGGCAGGGGCGTTGGTTTCTGTATGCAGGTTCCCCTTATCATTAAATATCCACCAGAAAGTTTTATCCCCAAATAATGGCCTTCTTGCACTTTCACTTCTGTCTGTTCGGCGTGCCCGGCAATTTACAGTGCCATCAGCAGCTACCAGATCACTATCATTTGCGATTGCGGTATTACGCGCTGCCCCTAAATCATAAAAATGATAATCTCCGTCCCGGTAATCATAAAAGTTATCGTTATTCACATCCACGTAAGGCGCTAATTTATTTGCCTGATTCTTGGTAGGGTCACCGTTCGCAGGCCATTCCCTAATAGAACGGGGAATCTGGTAACCTTCTGGAAACAACTCCAATCTTTCTTCATCCGAAGCATTGCTCCAGATCACAAACTCTTCCACTTCCTTCTTGGTTATTTCAAAAAACTGATCCCATTCCAAACACGTTTGCTCATTAATTTCAGCCGTGCCCACCACATCCAGTGGTCCTGTCCAGTAATCTGCCGGCTCAAATGTCGTGGCGGCAGCCTTCAATTGTCCGTTTAC
>CAZBIF010000003.1:7632-9477 GCA_964492055.1 uncultured Flavobacteriales bacterium | reverse complement strand
AGCAAATTTACCTGAGCCCTTGGGCACTTCGTAAGAGGCAGTTCCATTTGCCCGGTTTCTCCACCATAATCCGCCGGTTTCGATCAATGCCCTTACATTGTTGTATTGCAAATACACAACTTTATTAGGAGGGCTGCACCCTGCGGCCAAACGAGGCAACTCAGCTCTTTTCTTACCTTCTTCGTTCTTCTTATCTACCCCCCGGGCGGAGACAACTCCAATGGAAGTAGCTAAAACCATCAATAATATTATATTCTTCATCTCACTCATTTCTTTAAACCTTTAGAAACTCAATTGCAGGCCTAATCTGATCCTGCGTGGTAATTCGTAATTATACATGTTTTGTAATCGGAAGCTATAGTGGTCACGATAAGATTGAGGATCAAGTCTGCTGTCAATATAAAATTGGTTACGGGAAGCGGTAAGGAAGCCATCATCATCTGCATTCCCCGTATATCCATATACATTCTGAACATTTTGCTGATCAAGTAAATTCAATATCTGCAAGTAAACGTTTAGCATAGAAGTCTTTTTACCGTTATCCCAGGCTTCCTGATTCGCTTCATTTGCATCGCCCCATTTGATTAGTATATTTTTATCAATTCGCGCATCTACACGTAAACTCCATGGAAGACGGTTACTATTAAGGTCCCCGTCATTGGGTGCCCGCTGCAACCCTCCATCCATATCTTCTACATTATTAGCAAATTGCCGTGCAGTAAAGGGGGTTCCTGAACCTCCTATGATCTGAAGATTCACCCCTGCATCCTCCAGGATATTCTTTCCACCTACTTTTGGCCCATTATATCGGCTACCTCTTTGATAGCGATAATCGATGGTTGCAGTAATCTGGTGACGACGGTCAAAATTATAAGGGAAGATTGTTCTTAAGTTGGGTTGACCGGTGTTAACCAGGTTTAAGGCAGTCAATGAACCCGAACCGGTTCCTGAAGCAAATTGCAGCGTGTAGTTCACCCGAAGCATCACATTCTTTACCCTACGAAGGTCATAATTAAAGGTAAATCCTTTTACTGTTCCAAAATCCCGGTTACCAAAGGTGAGGTAATTCTCAGGAAAAGCCCCTACCAGACGTACAATTTGAACTTCATCCCGTTGTTCCCTGTAAAAAGCTGATAGGGTAAGGGCAGAATTGGTAGATAATTTTTGTTTGAATCCCAGCTCATAACTTATGGTTCTCGTCGGCTTTAAGCTGGGATTACTCATTCTCCGGTTGTGATTCTGTACATATATAATATCAATAGGATCAAGAGCAATATTTTCGGTAGGCCTTTGGGTAAGAATATCATAATTGGCAAAAAATGTCGCTTCATCAGATATTGGGAAAGAGAAGGAAATCCTCGGCATCAGGGTATATTGCGGATCATAATCCTCAAAGGACTCCGAGGTCATATCACTTGAGGGAACCGTTTTAGAAGGGTCCTTTAACCAGGGATTAATCCCCCCACCTCCTTCTAGTACGGAGGGATCTTCTAATTCTTCACCGTTTGCCGAATAGAAAACATTATCATCTGGATTTCGATAGCCCACAATGTTTTCTACACTTGGGTTTTCCAGATCCGAAACATAGACCACATAATCGTCCCCGATGTTTTCCGGAATGCTTGCCCCTTGAGATTTAGCAAAAGCTGCATTCTCGGTGGGGAAAAAAGAATACTGGTCTTTTAAAACCGGTTGGTTGGCGTCAAAACGGTCGAGACGTAACCCTAGCCGGAAAACCAGATCTTCATAAGAGAACTTATCCTCTATATAACCTGCTATATAAATAGGTTGATAGGGAGCCACAGGACGGGTTTTGAATTCATTGCCCACATTATCGGTAATAGT
>CAZBIF010000003.1:5638-7622 GCA_964492055.1 uncultured Flavobacteriales bacterium | reverse complement strand
CAACGAAGGGTTACCGCTTAATTTATTTCCCTTGTAATCAAAACCCCGGTACTGCAAGCCAACTCCGTTATTGGGATTGATCAATTGATCAGCAGAGAAATATTCAATATCGTAAGTCCCGATGTCGTAAGAATCAAAATCAATATAATCAGTACCGTTAGGATCTAACCCTATGGCCCTTCTGAAATTATAGGCAAATAACGTTCTGGCATTTATTGCATTAGCCCGTTCAAAAGTTATGGTGGGCAAAGATCCGCCTACCTGTAGAATTGAGTAATTGGAACTATCGATCTGTTCTATATGACTATTTACAGTGGCCCTGCCCAATTGCCATAACCTCAATGGTTGCAGGTCATATCTGCGTTCTACGCGCTGTTCGTATTCAAAGCCGATCATAATGGCATGGTCGCCTATGTCTGCTGAACCTCTTCCTGTAAGGCGATATTGATTTTCCTCGATTTTAAAATATCGGTTATAAATACTTCCCGGATGGCTCCATAGGTTATAAACTTCATTGGGGATAGCAGTACCATTGACCAACCCCCCAAATCCTTCAAATTGTTCACGAGTGGGATATACCATGGGATTATTACCTGCGGTCTGATAAAAACTGGATACATAGTTCGCCATCTCCGGGTTGAGATCAGCTGGTTGATAGGCAAAAGAAACCGGGCTATTGAAAGCCGTCAGGAAATAACCTTCATAATATTGTCCATCGGGCAGTAAAATTCCCCGCGGCACCCCGCCGGCATTTGGTCGGCCAAAATATTCAAAGGAAGGTTCTGTGACCGTAATGTACTTCCCATAGTAGCCATATTCAAAAAAGTTATCCTGATATTTTTCATGCTCAAACTCTATATTTTGCCGCTGAAAATCTGCTTGTAAAGAAAAAAATGCATTGGTAACCAGGGAATTATTTTCCTCCCCTTCTTCCAACTCAGCATTTGCAAACCGTTGGGTATAGCGGAGGTAACCCCGAATATCACGCTGAGAGCGGAAGGGATTATTAAAATAATTATAAAGCTGAAAGGCGCCTAATGCATCCCTCACATCCCTATTGCTTGTATTACTATTAAAGGAACCACCCACCGAAAGGGCACTTAACTCATTGATCTTATAATCGAGTTTGAGGGTAGTGGCTATCTCCTCTTCTCTTCTATTCTTTTGGAAATTGATCTCCTCAAAATCGTCAGCATGTAAAAATTCCGCTTTTTTAAACACTCCTGGGGCATTGCCTAAAGTAAACAAGGGATCAGTTGCTAATTCCTCTTCCACATCGTCTTTAGGTGTATAAATACTTACTGCAGCAGGCCGGGGATCCAGGATGTTACGGTATTCTGAGGTAACTAGAAATCCAAGTGGGGCGTCAATTACCCTTCCATCTTCATCTTTGTTGGTAATGATGGGCCCACCGATACTAAATCCAAATAAATTATATCCATATTTATCAAGGCCGAAAGTACTTTCATCACCGGTTTTAAAACCAGAGGTAAGGATCTCAGCTGCCCCAAAATATTCTTTAAACGCTCCTCTGGTTGTTATGGAAGTTACTCCCCCGGTCATGTCTCCATATTGGGCAGACAAACCGCCGGCCTGCACGGTAACCTCCTCAATGGCAGCTTTAGGCAAGCTTGTAGTTCCTATAATCTTAACCCCATCAATAAAGGTAACATTGTTACCACTGCGTGCTCCCCTTACATTTAGATCATTCGTACCATCGTCCCGTGAAAAAACCCCGTTCCCGGCAGTTTTGGCAATTTCCGTAGCAGAACGAACAGCCATGCGCTCAATTTCTTCCCTGGTTTTGGTTTCCCCAACGGTTGTCTGGTCCTTTTCAAATAAAGGTTTGGTGTATTCAACAATTTCCACTTCCTTCAAGGCGATTCCCTGGGTCATTCCCACATCCTGATCGGTAATACGATCCGAGGAAACCACAACTCCGGTAATTCGTTTGGTCTGGAATCCTACATAAGAAACTTGCAGA
>CAZBIF010000003.1:747-5628 GCA_964492055.1 uncultured Flavobacteriales bacterium | reverse complement strand
GATCATAAGTTCCGGGAGGAATCGGCTTTAAGGTATACTTTCCGTCAAAATCCGTAGTTGTTCCAAGAATCTGTTCTGAACCACTCATTAATGTTACGTTAGCAAAAGGTACCGGCTCCCCGGTCTCATCATTTTTAATCTTTCCCTTGATGGTTCCCTGCCCTACCTGGGCTGAAACTGAGAATACGCATCCTAGTGCTATCGCTATAGCGAATAGTAACCTTCTTAGCATAATAGATGTTTTATATTAAATTGAATCGTCTCGTAAAACTACAGGGGCGTAAAGATATACAATTAATGAAAAAAATAACAAACTTTAACCTTCCCTTAAACTGCACTCTTAAAGCGTTATAAACCATTTGCTTAGTCTTTGCGAAACCAACGTCTGAGAAAAAATCCCTTTTTCCTATCGTTGTACCGCTTTGCTTTCTTCCTGCTTTTTTTCATTCTTTTTTGCACTTCCTTGGTTTGCATTTCCATGTGCTTCTCTTTAAGCTCCTCTATTTCTTCTTCCTGTTTTTTCTCTTTCTTTTCTTTCTGATCTTCCAGTTGCTCTTCCCTTTTCTCTACGGTTTTCTGAACCTTCTTACCAGATTGTGCATATGCATTTGAACTAAAGACACTGAATAAAAAAAGAATGATGCCTGAAAGAATAATTTTCTTCATTTTGCAGTTGTAAGATTTACTTATGAACGATAAAACTAAGATTCATTTCCTTAAATACCCCCTGATCTTTATACTTATCTTATCCTTCTCTGCTTGTAAGGATGATGAGCAAAGCAATATACCCCTGGTAGGGGTGAATATTACTTTTCGTATAGACGATCCTGCCTACAGTAATTTACAGACCGTAGGAGGCTGGGAATACCTTACCGGGGGTTCCCGGGGGATCATTGTTTTTCGCTCCGGGCAGGATCAGTTTCAGGCATACGATCGCCACTGCCCTTTCCGTCCTTCCGAAACCTGTGCTTTAGTATCGGTAGATGCAAACAATATAACCGCTACTGATAATTGCTGCTCTTCCTCCTTTAGCCTTCAGGATGGCAGTGTAACCAGTCCTCCTGCCAGGCAACCACTTCAAGCTTATTCAACCTCCTTCGATGGGATCAATGTGAATATCTACAATTAAGAAGGCCGCCCCGACTAGTCGGGGCGGCCTTCATGATAATCAGTCTATTTTTTTAATATCGGTAGTACTCTGGCTTATAGGGGCCTTCCACAGTTACCCCTATATATTCGGCCTGGTCTTGACTTAGTTCCTCCAGTTCTACCCCGATTTTTTCCAAATGTAGCTTGGCTACTTTTTCATCCAGATGCTTGGGTAGGGTGTACACCTTGTTCTCGTAATTATCGCTGTTCTTCCACAGTTCAATCTGAGCAAGAGTCTGATTGGTAAAGGAATTGGACATTACAAATGAAGGGTGTCCGGTAGCACAACCCAGGTTTACCAAACGGCCCTGGGCCAGCAAAATAATATCCTTCCCATCGATGGTATACTTATCCACCTGGGGTTTGATCTCGATTTTGGAATTCTTAAAATTCTTTTCCAGGAAAGCAACATCAATTTCGTTATCGAAGTGACCGATATTACAAACGATGGTCTTATCCTTCATCTTGCGGAAATGCTTTTCGCCGATGATGTCTTTATTCCCGGTTGCAGTTACCACTATATCAGCTTCCGCTACTGCATTGATCATCTTTTTCACTTCAAATCCGTCCATGGCCGCTTGCAAGGCACAAATGGGGTCTATTTCAGTCACGATCACCCTTGCTCCTGCTCCCCGCAGGGATTGGGCTGAACCTTTACCTACATCACCATAACCGCCAACTACTGCCACTTTACCTGCGATCATCACATCGGTAGCCCGGCGAATGGCATCTACCAGGGATTCTTTACAACCATACTTATTGTCAAACTTGGATTTGGTCACCGAATCATTTACGTTAATGGCCGGCATTACCAATGTTCCTTTCTTTTCCCTTTCGTACAGTCGGTGTACCCCGGTAGTGGTTTCTTCAGAAAGTCCTCGTATACCTTCTACCAGTTCAGGGTAATTGTCAAATACCATATTGGTCAAATCACCTCCATCATCCAGGATCATGTTCAGCGGCTTGCGCTCCTCACCGAAGAATAAGGTTTGCTCAATGCACCAGTCAAATTCTTCTTCCGTCATGCCTTTCCATGCATATACCGGGATACCGGCAGCAGCAATAGCAGCAGCTGCATGATCCTGAGTAGAGAAAATATTACAGGAAGACCAGGTCACCTCTGCTCCCAGCGCCACCAGTGTTTCTATCAGTACCGCAGTTTGTATGGTCATGTGCAGGCAACCGGCAATACGCGCTCCTTTCAATGGCTGCTCTTTGCCGTATTCTTCACGTAAGGCCATTAAGCCAGGCATTTCTGCTTCTGCCAGCTCTATTTCCCTTCTTCCCCAGTCGGCAAGGGAAATATCTTTAACCTTGTAAGGTAAATATTCTACTGATGTAGTACTCATAAATTTATTTTTGCTTTTTTAAGGAGGGCAAAGTTACCAATTATACTTTTGAAAATGAACTTAATCCACCAATGCTGAAAACCGAAAAGATCAAAATTGCCGATCATTATACCTTATATATAAAAGAAGTGAATTATGAAAGCAGGGAAAAACTGTTAAGAATCCTGGAGGAACACAAGTTTAATATAAGCTACCTTAATGATATCAGCAGTGAAAGAAGGCAATTGGAATGGTTGACCATCCGCGCTATTCTGGCGGAAGTATACGAAAAAGCAGTGGACATCAAATACAATCAGCACGGCAATCCGCAATTAATAAACCACGAACAAAACATCTCCATTTCGCATTCTCACCAAAAGGTAGCGGTGGGACTTGCCGAAAAGGGAGCCATTGGCATTGACATTCAGCAAGTCAGTGAAAAGATCAGGCGGGTACAGCATAAATTTCTCGATATCTCTGAATTAAGCCTGGCTCCGCAGCTCAACGATGTTTTTCTCACGCACTGCTGGTCCGCTAAGGAAGCTTCCTTTAAACTGATCGGGGAAAAAGATGTATTTCTGAGTGAAAATTTTAAGATCAGAAAATTCAAAAAGCTTGGTGAAGGTTATCAATTAATTAACCTCGACTTTCAGGCAGGAGATAAAAAGCAAGCGATACAGGTGGAAAGCCGGGAATGGGAAGATTATATACTTGCTTATACCCTGATTGAGTAATATTGCAGGCTGTGACCGTATGAATTTTTTAGAAACCATATCCAATGCAAGGGAAGAAGGTAAAAAGCTTATCAGTATTCTGATAGATCCCGATAAAGCGACTGAAAGCCACCTTGAAAAAATAGTGGATCAAGCGGATCAGGTGCCAGTGGATTTTTATTTTATTGGCGGCAGCCTGCTTAGCAGGGGTGATTTAGATGATACCTTGCTGCAACTCAAACAACTCACCGACAAACCCTTGATCATTTTTCCGGGTAGTCCCAATCAGATCAGCGATGAAGCGGATGGGATTTTATTTTTATCCCTCCTTTCAAGTCGCAATCCCGACATGCTGATCGGACAGCAGGTGATAGCGGCCCCCTACCTGAAAAAAACAAGTCTGGAAAAGATCGCCACCGCTTATCTCCTCATTGAAAGCGGGGCCCAGACCACCGCTTCTTATATGAGTAATTCAAATCCCATTCCTTGCGATAAATCGGAAATTGCGGCGAGTACAGCCCTGGCAGGTGAATACATGGGCATGCAGCTTGTTTACCTGGATGCAGGCAGTGGGGCTAAAATGCAGGTCCCGCCTGCCATGATTGAGGCCGTCAGGCAAATGTGTGATATTCCCATTATTGCGGGTGGTGGATTGAAAAACAGGGAATCGATTGAGGCCGCATTTGCTGCCGGGGCCGATATGGTGGTGATCGGGGATGCGGTGGAAAAGAATCCCCAATTTCTGAGCCATCTCAGGCAAATTTCCCGCTGAAGGCGTTTAATTGGACATTACTATAGACATTCAATTTATCCTGGAAGCCATTGCCGTAGTAACGGCACTGATCTACATCTGGCTGGCTGGCAAAGAAAACAAATGGTGCTTTCTCTTTGGTTTTATCAGCTCCGCTATTTATGTGTATATGACGGTGGTGATCAAACTGTATTTTGACACCCTGATCAATTTCTATTATGTGATTATGTCTGTATACGGATGGCTGATGTGGCAAAGAGACGAAAAACAAAAGCCTTTAGCAGTTAGTAAATTGCCATATAAAATCATCCTGATGTATTCAATCAGCGGCTTGCTATTGGTATGGATACTGGCCAATACGGCCATATCTTTCACCGATTCTTCCTACCCCTACGCTGATGCCTTTACTACCGTATTCGCCTTCATCGCTACCTATTGGGTAGTGAAAAAATACCTGGAAAACTGGTTGCTATGGATAGTGGTAGATAGTGTGGCTGCCGTGATCTATTTTTACAAAGAGTTGTATCTGACCTCGATATTATTTGTAATTTATACTTTCATCGCTATTTTCGGTTACCGCCAATGGAAACAAAGCATGAAATCCGCAAAATAGCTTTTATAGGGCCCGAAAGTTCCGGAAAGACCTACCTGGCAACTCATTTTGCCCGGCTCTATGATGAGCCTTTAGTCGCAGAATTTGCCAGGGAATACCTTCAGGGAAAAACCAGCCCCTACCGGGCCGAAGAGCTACTGACTATTGCCGAAAAACAAATGGAAGCAGAGAAAGCCGGCTTACTGAATGCCAGGCGTTTTCTTTTTTGCGATACCGAGATCCTCAGTATTAAGGTATGGCAGGAGATCAAGTACGGGAAAGCCCACCCCCAGCTGGATGAATGGTATAAAAATCAGCCATACCACTTCTATTTTTTATTGCAACCGG
>CAZBIF010000003.1:0-737 GCA_964492055.1 uncultured Flavobacteriales bacterium | reverse complement strand
CCCTATCAGCCTGACCCCTTGCGGGAAAGTCCATCCCCTGCAGATCGACAAGCTATTTTTGCCCATTTCCAACACTACCTGGATCAGCATGGCCATAGCTATTGCATCATTTCAGGGAAAACGAAAAATCGCATAGAAAATATCCGGAAAACTTTGGAATCCCGATTTCCTTAATACCTTTGCCCTTTATTCATCGGGGTGCCTGAACGGCTGAGATCATACCCATTGAACCTGAAACCGGTAATGCGGGCGCAGGGAACGATAATTCCAACAGGAAAGTGTGATATGCTGAAGGTACGCCTCAAATTTATTGAGATGCGCTATACATTTGCTATATTATTATCCCTTGGACCTATTTCCCTGGCATTTACCCAATCGGCCATAACCGGCCGGGTAATTGATGCCGAAAGCCAGGAAGCCCTGATCGGGGCTACGGTACAGATCAGGAATACCTATTTGGCCACTACCACCAATCCTGATGGTCAATTTAAGTTTTCGGCTAAATCCCCCTCCAGTGGCCAGCTGATCGTTTCTTACCTGGGTTTTGAAAAAGATACGTTTACGTATTCAGGTAGCAATGCTCAGGAAATGCTGCTGCAATTGTCCCCTAGAACATTTCAGAACGAAACGGTGCTGATCAATGCCAGCCGGGTAGATGCAAATGACCCCGCCACGGTAGTAAATGTGAGCAAAGAAGAAATCGAGGATGTCAATCTGGGACAGGATATCCCCTTTAT
>CAZBIF010000002.1:42049-47165 GCA_964492055.1 uncultured Flavobacteriales bacterium | reverse complement strand
TAAGAATAAAGAGAGTTCTTTAATTTAGCACTGTCCTAAAAATGGGGAGCCGACATTAGGTAATGTGTCTTCAAAGGAATTATTAAGAATCATGTTCTGCCCGAATACTATTGCCGGACAGAACACGATTAAAATTATAGATAACTTAAATTGCATTTACTCTATTACCAGTTTGCCACTTTGTATTATATCACTTTCAGTGGCAAGACGATAAATATAGACCCCCTGATGCATTTGAGTTAAGGTTAATTGATGCAAATTACCCTCTGTCAACTGCTGCTCAGATTGTTTTTTACCCAATACATCATACAATTCGAAATAGATCAATTGATCTTGCTCCACTACAAAAGTAATGGTTACACTCTCTCTGGTGGGATTAGGGTAAATGGCAAAATCTTTTTCTTCTTCGTCTGCTCTTAACCGTTTCTGCCCTTTTTGCACCGGCAGGGTGCCATCAAGGGATACCCCAATTGATACAAGGCCCTGCGGGCCTGGTACACGGCGATGCCATCATAATAGGGGCACTTAGTGGCCACCTTTAACAAATTAGCCGTATCACTGCCATTCAAGGTGGAGTCAGCATTCATTTTTTCAATGATGGGGGTAACCAGCATAAGATTGGTCTCGAAATTAATGTATTTTCCTTTCTTTCTCCTTCATTTCGACCAAGCTCAATGTGACAAGGAGAAAGAAACAAAGAACTTGTGCTGAGCCAAGTCGAAGCGTCAAGACGAAACAATGCTCGTACCGCTATTTCGTCTGCCCGCCCAGACCTATTTAAAAAGTTATTGGCAGTTAAAGAATAACCACGCAGTTCTTTCCGTTCACTTTGCATTTTTGTTTCCAATATAAGTTTACCGCTTAATGATCTTATGACTAACTCGCTGTTTACCAGCAATCATCTCCAAGAAATAGACTCCCTTACTTAAATGATTAACAGACACTTGAACTTGTTTACCCGTTTGTTGTGGCTTGATCTCAACTGATTGCCCAACTATATTATAAAGCCGTAGTTGTAACTGCTCATTACCCCCATATTTGATAAATAAATGTTCCCTTATTGGGTTTGGGTAAATACTGACCTGTTGATCAAGCTGGTTTTCCCTCAATCCAATTGAACTATCCTCCGGTATACTATCACAATGGCCTAAGTATAAATTGTCTATATAGTAATAAGTAGCATCATGCCACAACTGCTTACCACCATTACCAATAAACATAGTATCTATACTTTCATCATTATTAAAGTTACCAATCGTTATAAAATTTTCATCCCCTGAAGCAATATAAAGGGCAGAATATTTTACCCAATTAATTTTTTCAAAAAAATGTTCACTATCAATAAATTCAATTTGAGGAATATAGTTCAATCCATAATTGCCTTCCCGGTAAAAACTATTTGGGGAGAAATAAATACCTAGATTGTTTTTAACAGCATAATTAGAGGAATCCCCAAGGCTTATAAATAGTTGAAAGCAATAGGTTGAATCTTTTATCAATAGCCTTTGCAATTCTCCCTGAATATATTCGCGTGCATTTATGCTAATCTTTGAGAAAATCACCATTCCGAAATACCTACTACTATCCTGAGCGTATTGGTAACCTCCTATATTTTGTGGTACGTGATATTCAGAACGGGAAAGGGAATCCATGAAATCGGGACTGCCATCAGTAGGAGATGACCAGCCTTCTGCCAAGGTAATGCCGAAATTTGCCATGTAGGTATTTTCAAAGCTTCCATTGTTAATAATATTCTGTGCATGGCCTGGCCATGCACAGAATATTAAAATTGATATTATAAAAAATCGCATCTATTCTATAACTAACTTACCACTTATCAATAGTTCATTATCAGTAGTAAGACGGTAGATATAGACACCCTGATGCATTTGAGTAAAGGTCATTTTATGCAAACTACCTTCTGTCAGCTGCTGCTCCGATTGTTTTTTACCCAATACATCATACAATTCGAAATAGATCAATTGATCTTTTTCTACTGTATACGCAATGGTAACCTGCTCCTTAGTCGGATTCGGATAAACCAAAATTGACCGCTTCTTTAAATGGTACTCCCTTAAGCCGATAGATGAATCTTCAGGGATACTATCACAATGCCCTAAATATAGATTATCAATATAATAATAAGCAACGCGATGCCATGGTTGATCTCCCCCCCCCCTATATTTAGAGTATCTAAATTTGAATTATCCCTAAAGTTTCCAATAGTAATAAATTTTTCATCTCCTGCTGCAATGTATTGAGCTGAATATTTTACCCATGCTACTTTCTCTACAAAGTATTCTGCATCAATAAGCTCTATTTGGGGAATATTATTTAATACGAATGTGCCTTCTCTATTAAAACTCTGCGTTGAAAAGTAAATCCCAAGATTATTTTTTATAGCATAATTTGATGAATCTCCCAAGCTGATAAAAAATTGAAAACAATAGGCTGAATCCTCAATTAGTTTATGGTTGAGTTCGCTTTGAATATATTCTCGTAAATTAATCCGATTCTTTGAAAATAATACTAATCCAAAATACCTACTACTATCCTGAGCAAACTGATAACCTACTTGATTTTGTGGTACATGATACTCCGGCCGGGAAAGTGAATCCATTAAGTCAGGACTACCTTGAGTAGGAGAACTCCACCCTTTTGCCCTGATTATACCGAAATTTGCCTGAATGGTATCTTCAAAACTGGGATTAACAATAATATTCTGTGCTACGCAATGCGTAGCACAGAATATTATCCATATCCATATTATTAAATTTAAAAATTTCACTATTTTATAACCAACTTACCACTTTTTAAGATTTCATTTTCATTGGTAAGACGATAGAGATAGATACCGTGATGCATTGGCTCAAGTTTAATAGTATGAAGCATAGCATTAGAAAGACGTTTTCTCATCATTCTCTTACCCACTATATCATGTAAGTCAAAGTAAATCTCACTACCCTCTTTCACTTCAAAACGAAGGTTGATAATTTCCTTAGTCGGATTCGGATAAATAGCAAAAGTATTCTCAGCTTCTACTGATCTTAACCGTTTCTGCCCTTTTTTCACTGGCAGGGTGGTTTCGCAATCATGAGCCATCAGGGGATAACCCAATTGATACAAGGCCCTGCGCGCCTGGTATACGGCAATGCCATCATAATAAGGGCACTTAAGGGCCACCTTAAGCAGATTGGTGGTATCACTACCGCTCAAGGTGGAGTCAACCTTCATTTTTTCAATGATGGGGGTAATCAGCATTAGATTTGCCTCGAAGTTATTGGCGGCAGTGCGGCTTGTCTTATTACTATGACCCAAAGCTCGTCCGTTGGAGGTATTTTTCATGCTGTCGGTAAAACTTTTATAAGCCGTATCGTACCTCAGGCTGCTGTCACGCAGGATCTGCCGGTAAAGCAACTGCTTGTTCAACAACCGCAAACTGTCAGGCACAAAGGCATATGTTTTACTGCCATTCATCACCTGCTTTATCTCCCAGCTTATTTTACTACCCCCTGATTTTTGTATGTTTAACTTGTCTTTTGGATCCGTGGGATTTCGCATTAAGGCCGGGGCGGTACAACCGGAACTGGCCGAATTGCCGGTATTATCTTTACCTAACTCATTATATCCAGAAGTTGCATGAGAAATATCAATATATGGATCATATATAGGATCAACCGAAGCGTTTTGTACATACAATTTACTTAAAGAGCCATCGGAATTATCCGCAAAAGTTTTGCTTACATCGTAATCACTCCCGTTCCACTCATTGTCCGAAGCGGTGCCGTTGCTGCCCACATCACCTATCTCACCGCTGTTCTTTAGCATAAAGCCATAATAATGGTCCTGCATGGTGTTGCGCAACACATTGGTACCGCTGCCGCAGTCGTTTACAAAGCGCAAACCCACCCCGGTATTTTTCACTTTATTGCAATTTACGTTTGATATTTCAGTCGCGTGCAGGGCATTTTCCAGGGAAATCCCCACTATCTCTTGATTGGCAGAAGGCTGGGAACTACCGTAATAAGCTGAATTATTCTCTACCTTGTTCAACTTAATATCTACCACATCGTTCATGGCGCGTATGCCATACGGTTTAGGAAGTGGTGGGGGTGCCGGCCAGGGACAAGGGGGATAAAACGGCTCACCGCAAGGCGGCTGGGTCATGTTATCGTTCATGTCAAGTATCTCATTGCCTTCAATGGTGGCATAGGCAAATTCGGTTTGTATACCGGTTTTACTGTGTTTAATGATATTGCCGTTTAAATCAATGTAAGCATGCACAGGGTTGGTATAGTTATAGGTGACATTTTCATTATTGATATAAATTCCTACGCTTTTATTACGGTCCCGACTACTGTAGCCGCTACTTTGCACTTCCATGTCAAAAATGTTTTCCAGCATTCCTATATTCTTGAAGTCAATTAAAAAAACCCCTATCTCCACATTGTAAACTTCATTGTGGCTACAGGACAAACTATAACTATTATTATCGCCATAAAGAAATTTGGGATAACTCACTAGATCATAATAGTTAGTGCCGTCAAAGTTTACAGTATTACTACTAACCTCATAAAATCCGTCTTCATATAAATAAATACTTTCCTCTACATTTATAAATGTATTTCCGTTAATCCTGGTTGTTGGTAAGTTACTACCACCTAAAACATGAATAGCCCGATCTTTAACCGGTCCACCGATTGGTACATATTTATTATTATATCCTGAAAACTCACAAGCCTGAATGGAAACATCAGATTCTTCAATGAAAATTCCACCTCCCTGCCAATAAATTCACATTCATCAACAATTGTGGTATAATCACTAAAGATATCATCGCGCTGGCCATTTATTTCTATAGCATATTGGGGAAAATAATCACTCCCATTATCGTTTAAGGGCGTAGTACAATCAAACTTAGAATTATAAATAGTTACTGTATTGAGATAAGCGTATGGTTCGGGAGTAACCTGTAAGGCCCTATGGTTTCTGTCAAAGAATACATTATCTACTATAACACCCCCCGCATTACTTGAAACAATGCCATTTTCACTATTGGAGAATAATATCTCGGATGAACCGAGAGGAGTCGACTCAATCCACACCAGTTGACTAG
>CAZBIF010000002.1:40242-41993 GCA_964492055.1 uncultured Flavobacteriales bacterium | reverse complement strand
CATCCCAGAAAATGTCTTCTTCACAAGCTTTGATAAAATTGCTTTGATTGCTGTTTTCAAAGGTAAAATCACCCCCGTCCAGTTCAATTCGGGCATTCTCCCCCATATAGAAATTGCAGTTGTAAAAACGAAAATCCTGTTCTATAGTAAATAAACCGTCGATATAAAACGTTTTATCAGAAACATAATCAGGGGTTCCGCTGCTCCAACTTACATTACTTTTGATCCAGGCTATATCTTCTCCATCCGGTATGGTAATAGTAGCACTCGCCTGTGAAGCGGCACTCTCGGAAGTTTGCCCTGTAGCGTAGCAGAAACCTCCTCCATAGCTCGCCGTTAACGTATAGGTTGTTGCATGGTTGCCTCCGGTAACCCATGGATTGGCTACATGAGGATCACTCAGGCCAGTTGTCGGGCTCCAGCTATAGGTAACACCCGGTATCGCACACTCCGGCCCAATTTGAACACTCCCGTAATTACAATCATCATTATTGTCATCTATAAAAGAAAATTCCGAAACCGGTGTGGCTATGTCATCCATATTTTTGAGGCTTACATCATCAAAATCAAAATAATTACTTTGCTGATTAGTCTTTGGCTTAGGATAAAGAATAATTCTATCATAATTATTATTAGGAGAAAAACAAAAGGTAAATACCTGCCAGGAAGTGCCAATATTAACCCCCTGCTCCAATACAACTACCTGTTTACTACTACTCGGGATAGCCAGAAAATCAATATACCTTAACCTTGAGGAGCCTTGAATGGTAGTGCAGGCACTTGTATGGGTACTTTTATCTATTAATGCCAGATTAAAGGATTCTGGGGCATCGGTATTAACCCGCAAACTACAGCTTAATAAATAGTGTTCGCCGGACAATAGATTGGCACTTGCCATAACCCCTTCAGTATAACCAACGTCTATACCGGCTGTGACATATGTATTTCCCTGGAATTGACCCAATTCAGCCGTTTCAATCCCATCTTCCCAGATGCAAACTTCATCTTGATTAAATGCCCCACCTAAAGAATATGGCTGATCAACATCAGTAAAATGATTATTTGCCAGCATTTCATAACAGTCATAAGTATAAGTTGGGCAATTGGCCGATTGCATAAATACATCTGAAATTATCAGTGTAAAAAAATAGTAAAAGTATTGAGATTCTGAGTTTCATAATACGTTGTTTCAAGTTAAAAAAAATGGAGGATTTGCCTTTATTTTTTTCAGGCCTGTTAGGAATAATCCGATAAATACTACCGGAATTTAGCACACTAAGTGCTCCACAACTATAAAGTATTAGGAACCCATCACTTAGATAAAGCTAAGCTAAAATTTAATTATTGTTAAACCTTGCTTTTTAAATTCATATTTTTGAACTTTTAATTCTATTATTGAACTTAAATTAAGAAAAGGATGGAAGAAGTAGCCCAAAATATCCGAAAGATCCGGGAATTGAAAAATTTTACCCAGGAACATCTTTCATCCCGCCTGGGCATTTCCATCAGGGCCTATTCCAAAATAGAAAGCGGGGAAACCCAGCTTACCCTCAACCGCCTGAACCAGATCAGTGAAGTGCTGGAAGTGCCCCCGCAGGAGATCATGGGCTTTGATAGCGGGCAGATATTCAACCACTGCAAACAAAGTGGGAATATTGAGACAATCTACAATAGCTTACCTGACAAATTAATTAAGCAATACGAAAAGCAGATCACGCACCTGCAGGAAGAGGTTGCGTTTTTGAGGGAAC
>CAZBIF010000002.1:26910-40232 GCA_964492055.1 uncultured Flavobacteriales bacterium | reverse complement strand
GATTATTGAATTACGAATACTTTTTCGGTCATGGCGATACTGTACATGATTTGTCCGCTTCGACCAGTTCAGTTGCTTACACAACCAAACGCTCAGCATGACAAAATCAATGGTCTTTACTGGGGTTAGACCAAACGCTCCTGCCGTCATAAAGCTGCTTCTACCTTTACTTCGTCTTTGCTCAATAGGCGGGATCATGATGATCAATAGGAAAATTCGCAACCCCTTTTTGACTAAAGCCTTACTGTTTTTCTTATGGTCAGAAAAAGACTGCTTCCTCTACGGTCCCGATAACTATCGGCATGGGTATCCTCGCAGTGACCATAAGGCTATTCATAATTCCAGATTCCTAATTCCACACTCCCTATTCATAATTATTTAAAACTCAACCAAGGTACCCACCTGTTCCTTGCCCATCACCACCTGCTTGAGGTTACCGGGGGTGTTCATGTCAAAGACCACAATGGGCAGTTTATTTTCATTGCAGAGGGTGAAGGCTGTGAGGTCCATGATGGTGAGGCCTTTTTCGTAGACTTCGGAGAAGGAAATGCGGTCGTACTTCTTGGCGTCCTGAAATTTTTCCGGATCGGCATCGTAAATACCGTCTACCCGGGTGCCTTTCAGGATCACGTCCGCCTCTATTTCGATGGCGCGTAAACTGGCAGCTGTATCCGTAGTAAAATAAGGGTTACCGGTGCCGGCGCCGAAGATCACCACCCGGCCTTTTTCCAGGTGCCGTACCGCCCGGCGACGGATATAGGGTTCGGCTATTTGTTCCATTTTTATGGCGGTCTGCAAACGGGTGTACACACCCATGTCCTCCAAAGCAGCCTGCAGGGCCATGCCGTTGATTACCGTGGCCAGCATCCCCATGTAATCGCCCTGCACCCGCTCAATACCGCCATTATCGGCCTGCAATCCCCGGAAGATATTGCCTCCCCCGATCACTATGGCCACTTCAATACCGGCATCCACCACCTCTTTAATGTCTGTAGCATATTGCGTTAGTCGCAGGTGGTCAATCCCAAAATTCTTTTCGCCCATCAAGGCTTCACCGCTCAGTTTTAAGAGGATTCGTTTGTATTGCATAGCTGGAAAATATCTACAAAATAAATCATTTCACCTTTGCCCCTCACCGCTTACCATAAAAAGGGCAAAAAAAACCCCCGATTAAATCGGGGGGCTCAAACTTTTAAACCAGTGAACTGCGTTTGAAGTCGGTGACTTGCAGTTCCTTATCTACCGATTGCAGGTAGCCTTTTACATTTTGTTTGTTATCCACAAAATACTGCTGATTAAGTAGGGTATTCTCCTTATAGTACTTGTGCAGGTTCCCTTCGGCGATCTTTTCGATGATCTGCTCAGGCTTGCCTTCCTTGCGGGCTTTTTCGCGGCCAATCTCCATTTCCCTTTCCTTGATCTCTTCACTTACGGAGTCGGCATCCAGGGCTACGGGATTCATAGCAGCGATCTGCATGGCTACATTTTTACCGGCCTGTTCTGCATCGGCAGTAGCCTGGTTCAATCCTACCAGAGCCGCAGTTTTGTTACCAGGATGATTGTAAGCCACTACTTTTTCTGCTTCAATGGTAGCGTATTCTGAAAGTTCAATCTTCTCTCCGATCTTTCCCACCTCTTCGGTGATCTTCTCGCTGATGTTCAATTCATCATTGAATTTTTTCTCCTTCAAATTCTCCAGGGAAGTGACCCTATCGTTCAAGGCAACCTCGAGAATACGCTTGGCAGTTGACACGAAATCTTCGTTCTTGGCCACAAAGTCGGTTTCACAGTTCAAAGTGATCATGGCTCCGAACTTTTCTCCATCCGTAGTACCTGCCAGGATCACTCCTTCATGAGCCTCGCGGTCGCTGCGCTTTTCGGCCACTTTCTGACCTTTCTTACGCAATACTTCGATTGCCTTGTCAAAATCCCCTTCGGCTTCCACCAGGGCTTTTTTACAATCCATCATACCGGCGCCGGTATGCTTTCTCAATTTATTTACTTCAGCAGCAGAAATATTTGCCATTGTCGTATACTATTTTTTCGTTAAAACTTAATTACTTGGATTCTTCGGCTACTTCTTTAGCTTTTTCTTTCTTCGCCGGTTTATCGTTTCGGGTTTCTGCCTTTGCTTCCGATTTGGCAGCAGCTTTGTTCTTCTCCGCAGCTGCCTTGTTCTTCTCCTTCTCTACGTTCCGGTCTTCCAGTCCTTCGCGGATGGCAGCGGTTACCTTTTCCAAAATTTTATCAATGGACTTGGCGGCATCATCATTGGCGGGAATTGGAAAATCCACCAGGGCCGGATTGGAGTTGGTATCCACAATGGCAAAAGTGGGGATGTTCAGTTTACGTGCTTCCGCAACGGCAATGTGCTCTTTCTTGATATCCACTACAAACAAAGCGGAAGGCAAGCGGGTAAGGTCAGCAATGGAACCCAAATCGCGCTCCAGCTTAGCGCGCTGACGGGTGATCTGCAAACGCTCTCGCTTGGAAAGTACATCAAAGGTACCGTCCTTCATCATGTTGTCGATGGAAGACATTTTGCGCACCGCCTTGCGGATGGTGGCAAAATTGGTCAACATACCGCCGGGCCACCTTTCGGTAACGTAAGGCATGTTAATGTCCTTCAGGCGGTTTTCCATTACTTCTTTCGCCTGTTTTTTGGTAGCTACGAAAAGTATCTTCTTGCCTGATTTGGCGATCTGCTTCATTGCATTGGCCGCTTCGTCAAGTTTAACTGCGGTCTTGTTCAGGTCGATGATGTGGATCCCATTCTTCTCCATGAAGATGTAAGGAGCCATCTTGGGATGCCATTTTCTTTTGAGGTGACCGAAATGCACCCCTGCATCTAATAATTCTTTGTGATCAGCTGTGGCCATGTTGTGTTGTTTACGTTCATTAAAAATTAAAACCAATTACCGGGTAGTGATCGCTCAGTCCCGGTAATTTTGATACTAAACCTCCCCCCGACTCAGTCGAAGGGATATGGAAATACTCCGTTCCGCAGCAATTAACGCTTGCTGAACTGGAATTTCTTTCTTGCTTTTTTCTGTCCGGGCTTCTTACGCTCCACCATCCTGGGGTCACGGGTCATCAGACCTTCTTTTTTCAAGGCCGGTTTGTTTTCCGCATCTATTTCCACGAATGCGCGGGCAATGGCCATACGAAGTGCCTCTACCTGTCCGGTGATGCCGCCACCATTGATGTTGGCTTTTACATCGAACTTCTTCTCGTTACCAGTAAGGGCGAAAGCCTGGTTTACTTTGTATTGCAAGGCCACGGTGGGAAAGTATTCCTTGTAATCCCTGCCGTTTATCTGTACTTCTCCTTTTCCTTTGGAAAGGTATACTCTTGCTATGGATTTTTTTCTTCTACCTATGGTATTAACTACGTCCATATTACTTGATTGAATTCAATTTAATTTCTTTTGGTTTTTGCGCTTCGAACTTGTGCTCGCTACCTTCCACTACGTGCAGGTTGTTAAACAAAGCCCGTCCCAGGCGATTTTTAGGCAGCATGCCTCGAACGGCTTTCTCTACCAGTGCGATGGGCTTCTTGCGCAACAATGCAGCAGCTGAGATGGACTTTTGTCCGCCGGGATATTCCGAATAGGAGAGGTACTGCTTTTCCTCCAGCTTATTACCTGTCAAGCGCACCTTTTCGGCATTGATCACCACCACATTGTCCCCGCAATCTACGTGGGGAGTGTAGTTGGTTTTATTTTTTCCCCTGATCATTTTTGCTACCGCAGAGGCCAGACGGCCAAGGGTTTCATTCTCGGCATCAACCAGGATCCATTCCTTATTGACGGTTTTTCTGTTGGCAGAAACAGTTTTGTAACTCAAAGTATCCACGACTATCCTTCTTTAACTTAAAATATAAAAATAAAGCCCCTCAAAAAGGGGCTGCGAAGTTAGAACTATTTTTTAAATCTGGCAATAGGGAAAGGGTCAAATTTTTCCTGCTATGCCTTGCTGATTGCGATGCTTTTAACAGTGCTCGTCGAAAGCGGCCTTGAGGTTGTCGGCGATCATTTCAGCAGCACGCCCTTCAATGTGATGCCGCTCGATGAAATGCACCAGCTTGCCGTCCTTAAATAAAGCGATGGAGGGAGAGGACGGAGGATAAGGCAACATGTATTTGCGGGCCTGGGCTACAGCCTCCACGTCAACTCCGGCAAATACGGTGGTAAACTGATCGGGGGTGTTGCTGTGCCTGGCGGCCAGCTTCACTGCCGGGCGGGCATTGGCTGCCGCACATCCGCAAACGGAGTTCACCATGACAAGCACGGTTCCGCTATCCTGCTGCAATACTTCATCTACCTGGGCTGGGGTGGTGAGTTCCTTAAATCCTACTTCCGTTAAATCGGCCTTCATGGGGGCTACCATTTCTGCTGGGTACATATTATTCAATTTTCAATGGTTCAATGTTCAATTTTTCAATAGGCAAAGGTAAGCAATTGTGAGTTGTATTAAATAGGATCAGAGGGGTTTAAATCTTTGAGTGCCACGCTTTCCTACTACCATTAAATTGGTATGGACATCAGAAGAAGAAAAATATTCAAACCCGTTTACCCTGAAAATACATTTGCAAGAGATCCCGGCAATCGTCGGCCATCACCCCGCCTTTCACTTCGGTTTTGGGATGGAAAAGGGCGGAAAGGTCAATAGCCCGGCTGCGATTTCGCTCGTCAGCTGCCCCATAAACGATGCGCCCGATCTGCGTCCAGTAGCAGGCCCCGCTGCACATCACGCAGGGTTCCAGGGTCACATACAAGGTACATTCGTTTAAATACTTTCCTCCCAGAAAATCGGCAGCTGCCGTAAAAGCCTGCATTTCAGCATGGGCAGTCACATCATTTAGGGTTTCGGTCAGGTTGTGGGCCCGCGCAATGATCTGCTGCTGGGAAACAATAACCGCTCCTATAGGCACTTCATCTTTATCGAATGCCGCATTGGCCTCATTCAGGGCCTGCTTCATAAAATAGCTGTCGTCAAAAGGAACAATCATTTGTGGTCAAAAATAATATAGTGTCTTCTAATATTCATCTGCAATTTAAAAACTATAGCTTTTAAGTTCAGCAACAACCTCGGCTTGTTATCCCTGCAGAATTCTAATCAGGTCATTGTTCACATAAAATACTTCTCTTTGCATGTTATTAAATATTTAATTTGTCCATTTTTCGATGATATTTGAACATATGTAGTTAAAATCTTCAGATTTTTTTCCAGAGATAACAATCGCTTCTTTGCGTACTTCATCTTTTTCTAATGCCGACATTTTATCAAAAATGAAGATTTAAATGGAAATAAGACCTTCTTTTATCAGCTTTCCTAATTTCGCAAAAATTTTAGCATGCTACGATCACATACCTGCGGCGAACTGAGAATGGATGAACTCGGAAAAGAAGTTACCCTAAGCGGCTGGGTGCAAAAGTCCCGCGACCTGGGAGGCCTCACCTTCATCGATCTGCGTGATCGGTACGGCATTACCCAACTAACCTTCAACATGGATGAAAACGCTACCCTCTGCGAGAAAGCCAGGGAAGTGGGCCGGGAAGATGTATTACAGGTGAAAGGAAAGGTGATTGAACGCAGCAACAAGAATTTAAAGCTTCCCACCGGCGAAATAGAGGTGGAAGTAAATGAACTCAAGGTGCTTAATGCTTCCAAAGTGCCCCCATTTACCATTGAAGATGAGACCGACGGGGGAGAAGAGTTGCGCATGAAATACCGCTACCTGGATTTGCGACGCAAGCCGGTGCAGGAAAAATTATTTCTGCGCAGCCGCCTGGCCCAGATCGTTCGCAATTACTTAAGCGATGAGGAGTTTATTGAAGTGGAAACCCCTTACCTGATCAAATCCACGCCTGAGGGAGCCCGTGATTTTGTGGTTCCTTCCCGCATGCATGAAGGTCAGTTCTATGCATTACCTCAGTCTCCGCAGACCTTTAAGCAGCTGCTGATGGTAAGTGGTTTCGACCGGTACTTTCAGATCGTCAAATGTTTTAGGGATGAAGACCTGCGGGCCGACCGCCAGCCGGAGTTCACCCAGATAGACTGTGAAATGGCCTTTGTAGAACAGGAGGACGTGCTTTTCACCTTCGAAGCCATGGTAAAAGCGGTATTTAAGGAAATAAAAGGCAATGAACTGCCGGATTTTCCCCGCATGACCTATGAGGAAGCGATGCGGAAGTACGGTTCCGATAAACCTGACCTGCGGTTTGGGATGGAATTTCACGAGCTGAACGACCTCAGCCAGAACAAAGGATTCAATGTCTTCGATCAGGCTGAACTGGTAGTGGGTTTTTGTGCCAGGGGTTGCGGGGACTACAGCCGCAAGCAATTGGACCAACTGACCGATTTTGTCAAGAAACCCCAGGTGGGGGCCAAGGGACTGGTATATGTAAAATACAATGAGGACGGGAGTTTCAAATCGTCTGTAGATAAATTTTACAGTGTGGAAGACCTGCAGGCTTGGGCAGATAGAATGCAGGCAGGAAAAGAGGATCTTCTATTGATCATCTCCGGGGATAAGACAAAAAGCCGCTCGGCCTTGAATGAATTGCGTTTGCATCTGGCAGAGGAATTGGGTTTGCGGGATAAAAATACCTTCACACCCCTCTGGGTAGTGGATTTTCCCTTACTGGAAAAGGATGAAGAAAGCAACCGCTGGCATGCCATGCACCACCCCTTTACTTCGCCAAAAAAAGAAGATCTGTACCAACTGGAAAATAATCCTGGCGCAGTCAGAGCCAATGCTTACGATATGGTGATCAACGGAGTAGAGCTCGGGGGCGGTTCCATTCGTATTGCAGACAGGCAATTGCAGAAAAAGATGTTGGGATTACTTGGTTTTTCCGATGATGAAGCGAAGGCCCAATTCGGATTTCTCATGGATGCCTTTGAGTACGGGGCACCCCCCCACGGTGGTATCGCACTAGGTTTCGATCGCATGTGTGCCTTATTGGGAGGCTCGGATTCCATTCGGGATTACATCGCTTTTCCTAAGAATAATGCCGGCCGGGATGTGATGATCGATGCCCCAGCCCCCATCGATGAAGAACAACTAAAGGAATTGAACCTCTCCATAACAAAAGAGGATTAGGCCCTTTCCTGCTCTTCTTTTAACCATTCAAGCGCCGCTTCTTCACTATTGAACAATTTGATGTTACGCTTTAAAAATTGCATCATAAAATTGGCCATGATGCGCTGAGCGAGGTTGGCTACTACAATAGCTGTTGCCTCTGAAAGACCCCGCACCTCTGGTGATCTGGCATAGTTTTTTACTTCCCTGGAAACACTTCCATGCAAGCTGGGGATGGTCATGATATATACGGGCGGGGTGCATTCCTGGCGGATCAGTTGGATTTGTTTTTTTACTTCCGCCAGATCTACTTCTACTTCATCCAGATACCGCATCTCCACGATGCCATCATCGCGAAAAGTCAGCGTTGATTTTTCCAGACGAACAGTTTTGGCCATAGAAATAAAACGCTCGCAAAATAGGGATATAAATACAGATGTATGTATTCTTACCCTTTTCTTTTTGATAAAAACTTGCTTCTTACTGATTCCCTGCCGTTTGCCTTACAAGGTTCCTCTTTTCGCCTGCTCCCTTTCAATGGATTCGAACAAGGCTTTGAAGTTACCGGCACCAAATCCTCTCGCGCCCATGCGTTGAATGATCTCGAAAAATAAGGTGGGTCGATCCTGAATGGGCTTGGTGAAGATTTGCAGCAAATAGCCTTCTTCATCCGCATCGATCATGATGCCCAGGCTCTTCAGCCGCTCTATGTCTTCTTTTAGCTCGTGATTGTGTTCGTGTAATCGACCTGGAACCGCATCGTAATATGCCTCGGGAGGATGGGATAAGAATTCCACTCCCCTGGATCGCAACTGGCTCACCGTTTCAATGATATCATCGGTGGCCACGGCAATGTGCTGCACCCCGGCACCTTCGTAAAAGTCCAGGTATTCTTCGATCTGGGATTTCTTTTTGCCTTCTGCCGGCTCGTTGATGGGAAATTTGATGCGGCCGTTGCCGTTGCTCATCACCTTACTCATCAAAGCGGAATATTCGGTATGGATCTGTTTGTCGTCAAAGGATAGGAAATTCACGAATCCCATTACTTCTTCGTACCACTTTACCCAGGTGTTCATTTCATTCCAACCCACATTGCCCACCATGTGATCAATGTATTTCAAGCCTACCGGCTCCGGGTTGTAATCCGATTCCCATTTCTCAAAACCGGGAAAAAATACCCCTTTGTAATTCTTTCGCTCCACAAACATGTGCACAGTCTCCCCATAGGTATAGATGCCGGAACGTACCACCTCTCCATGCTCGTCTTTTTCGGTGGTGGGTTCCATAAACGACTTCGCTCCCCGGGAGGTGGTCTCTTCCCAGGACTTGGTGGCATCATCCACCCACAAAGCAATTACCTTCACCCCATCGCCATGCTTGACAATATGTTGATTAATAGGGCTTTTGGAATTCATGGGCGTGGTCAATACCAGCTTGATCTTATCCTGTTTAAGCACGTAGGACACCTCATCTCTGCTGCCGGTCTCCAATCCGCGGTAAGCCAGCGACTGAAAACCAAAGGCCGTTTTGTAAAAATGAGCCGCCTGCTTGGCATTACCCACATACAATTCCACATAGTCTGTTCCGAGCAAGGGTAAAAAATCCTGTGCTCCTTCAAAGATCTTTTCAAGACCGTAATTGACGGAAGTTATTTCTTTCATTTTATGAGAATTTAGAACTTAGACTTTAGACCTTAGAGGTTTCTCTGAAAAACAATGGTCATTTTTTGAAATTCATTCAGTCTTTTATCTAAGTTATTATAATTTTCTTTGTTTATATAATTTCTTTTAAATGCTATTTCTATTTGTGTTTGCAGCTCAAATGATGATCCCAATGATATATCTATATAATTAGAAAATGATTTATCTGATCTCGCAGACCCTTCAGCCAGATTACTTGGAATGGAAATCGAACATCTACTCATCTGAGAAGTCAGACCATAACGCTCTTCAGGAGGAAAATTCTCAATTAAATTAAATACTTCCTCCGCTATTTCCATTCCTGCTTTCCAGATTTTCATATTTCTGTATCTGTGTTTCACCTCTAAGGTCTAATCTCTAAAATCTAAGGTCTCCCCTAATACTCCCCCACCCAACTTTTATAATACTTACCGTCATCCAGCTTCATGGCATCTTCCGTGATTTTTAAAGGTTTGAAGGTGTCGATCATTACCGCGAGTTCCTCCGTGGATTTTTGACCTACACTGCGCTCATAGGCCCCCGGGTGCGGTCCGTGCGGAATGCCTCCCGGATGCAAGGTAATCTGCCCCTGATCGATATCATTGCGGCTCATAAAGTCTCCATCTACATAATACAGCACTTCATCGGAATCGATATTGCTGTGATTATAGGGTGCAGGTATTGATTCAGGATGGTAATCGTACAACCTGGGCACAAATGAACAGATCACATATCCGGCAGCCTCAAAGGTCTGATGTACCGGGGGTGGCTGATGTACCCGACCTGTAATGGGCTCAAAGTCGTGAATAGAAAAGGCATACGGATAATTAAAACCATCCCAGCCCACTACATCAAAAGGATGTGAACCGTAAACATAATCGTACAGTATGCCTTCTTTCTTGATCTTTAGAAGAAACTCCCCTTTTTCATCGAAGGTCTCCAGTTCGTCCGGAGTACGGAAATCCCGTTCACAATAGGGCGAATGTTCAAGCAACTGCCCGAACCAGTTGCGGTAGCGTTTTGGCGTATATACTGGACTGGCGGACTCCACGATCAGATGACGGTTGTTTTCGTCATCAAAGTCAATCTGGTAGATCATGCCCCTGGGAATTACCAGGTAATCTCCGTATTTAAATTGGATATTCCCCAGGAAAGTTCTAAGGGTGCCACTGCCTTTGTGAATAAAGATCACTTCATCTTCATCGGCATTCTTGTAAAAATAATCCCGGAATGATTTTTTGGGAGCTGCCAGCGAAATGGTCACATCGCTGTTGGTGAGCACCGGCGTGCGGCTGTCGAGAAAATCGTCCTGAGCAGGCACATCAAAACCGATCAGACGGCGGGACTTCATGTTCTTTTCTACCTCTATACGGGGCATCACATTCTTTGCCGCCTTAATTTCTTTGACGATGGTGGGACGGTGCAGGTGATACAGCAGGGAAGACATGCCGTCAAACCCTACAGTGCCAAACAATTGCTCATAGTGTAGAGAACCATCTTCTTTCTTAAAAGTAGTATGGCGCTTATGGGGTATCTTTCCAACTTTCCTGTAAAATGGCATATTCTATTTTTGGTTTGAATTTACGCTTTTATCTTTCGCCTGCAAAACCAGTTTAAGGTTGGGGCGAAGCCGGCTTTTATAGACCGCATGGGCTTCCTTCTTCTCTTTTCCTTTCCTCAATTTACGTTGTTCCTCTATCGGCATGTTAGCGATATCCTGGCATTGCGGGGTACAACACCCATCAAATTTTGCAGCGCAGGCCTCACATTGAATAAACAACAAATGACAATCATCGTTCGCGCAATTCGTATGCGTATCGCAAGCCTCGCCACATTGATGGCATTCGGCGATGATCTCCGGTGAAATACGTTCCCCCAAACGCTCGTCGAATACAAAATTTTTACCCCTGAACTTATTCTCCAGCCCTTCCGCCTTTATTTGACGTACATAATCTATTATGCCGCCGTGAAGTTGATTGACATCTTTGTAACCTTTATGCTTGAGATACGCACTGGCTTTTTCGCAGCGTATACCGCCGGTACAATAAAGCAGGACTTTCTGCTCTTCTTTACCGGCTAAGATCTTTTCCACCTCCGGCAGTTCTTCCCGGAATGTATCCACATCCGGACAGATCGCCCCTTCGAAATGACCAACTTCACTTTCGTAGTGATTGCGCATATCCACCACCACGGTGCCGGGCTGCTGCAAAGCTTCATTAAATTCTCTCGCGGTTAGGTGACGACCTACATTAGTCACATCAAAAGCGTCGTCGTTCAAGCCATCAGCCACGATCTTGGATCGCACCTTTACCTTCAGCTTATAAAAAGATTTCCCATCGTCTTCCACCGCGATCTTGAAAGGTATTTCCTTAAAAATAGGGCGGGCATATAACTTTGTTATAAATACTTCCCAATGATGTTCGGGGACACTCATCTGCGCATTTACCCCTTCCCGGGCAAGGTAGGTGCGGCCGAAAATATTCATAGCAGCCCATTCCGCAAAGAGTTCATCTCTCAACGCATGCGGATCCTCAATGATCACGTAGCGGTAGAAAGATAGGGTGATCCTCCGAAAGGGTTCTTCCTGCAAACGTTGCTTTAAAACTTTCTTATCTTCTGTATTATACAGTTGCATAGTAATTTCTGAAAGGCAAAGTTAATCAAAGGTTAAATGCTTAAAAAGCGGCTCAATTGCAGGCGCTTTTTTATTTTTGGCAGAAATTCAATTATATGATCTTGATCATTGGGGCCGGTGGGCAAGTAGGACAGGAACTGGCAGCTAAACTTAGGGAACTGCATGGAGAAGAAAAAGTGGTCACTTCGGATATACGGGAGATTCCTGGGGAAACCGGACCGTTTGAAAAGCTGGATGCCCTGGATGAAAATCGCCTGAAGGAAATAGTAGCTGAATATCAAATAAAAGAAATTTATCACCTGGCCGCCCTTCTATCTGCCACTGCAGAGAAGCAGGTGGAGTTTGCCTGGAAGCTGAACATGGAAAGCCTTTTCCATGTACTGAATCTAGCAAAAGATAAAGTCATAGATAAAGTTTTCTGGCCGAGTTCCATCGCGGTTTTTGGTCCGAATACTCCTCGGAAGCATACTCCCCAACATACCATTACCGATCCGACAACAGTATATGGCATCAGCAAACTGGCGGGCGAACGCTGGTGTGAATATTATGCAAAGAAATACGGAGTAGATGTGCGTAGTTTGCGCTATCCAGGACTCATCGGGTACAAAAGCATGCCGGGAGGCGGCACTACCGATTATGCGGTAGACATCTACCACCAGGCTTTGCAACATGGAAGGTATGCGTGTTTTCTGCAGGCCGACACCTATTTGCCCATGATGTATATGGAGGATGCGATTCGGGCGACGGTTGAATTGATGCAGGCTGATGCAAAAAAGATATCTATCCGCTCCAGCTATAATCTCGGTGGCATTTCCTTTTCCCCGGCTGAAATCGCCGCTTCAATTAAAGATGAAATTCCGGAATTTGAGATCACTTATGCTCCGGATTTCCGTCAGCAAATTGCGGAGAGCTGGCCGCAGAGCATTGATGATTCCAAGGCTACGGAAGACTGGGGCTGGCAAACCAAATATGATTTAGACCGTATGAGCAGAGATATGCTTCAAAATCTAGCGGATAAATATTGATAGTTAACAATTTTATCTATTTTTAGACTCCAATTAAGCCACCCATGAAAAAACTACTTATACTTTTGCTTATAAGTTTTTGTTTTTCAGACACGTTTTCTCAATCCTATGAACTCTTTAAGGGTGATACGATCAATAAGACCGACGCCAACCGCCGACGGCAGGGCTATTGGAGGGTAAAGGCAGAACCCATGAAACATCAGGGCTACCAGCCGGGCAGTCTGGTGGAAGAAGGCAAATACCAGAATAGCAGAAAGGAAGGGATCTGGAAAAAATATTACCCCAGCGGAAAATTAAAAAGCGAAATCACCTATGAAGGCAGTCGCCCAAAAGGGCCCTATATTCTCTACTATGAAAACGGAGAAGTAGAGGAACAAAGTAACTGGGAGAGAACGAAGAATGTAGGCGATTTTAAGCGCTATCATCAAAACGGGGAAGTTGCGCAGGATTTTACTTTCACTGAAGAAGGCAAGCGCAACGGCGAGCAGAAATATTATTACGAAAACGGACAGTTAAGACTGGTAGGTACCTGGCAAGACGGGCAGGAAAACGGAGAAATGAGGGAATATTACGAGAATGGTGATTTGATGTCGGTAAAATACTTCAACAACGGCGAGATGGATAAAGACCGCTACGAGTCGTATGCCCCAAAAACCCCTCAGGAGGATGCCTTAACCAAACAAATCAATGAAGGCAAAGAGATGAATGTGACCGCCACCAGAGATGAAAAGCCGAATATGGGCAAGTTTGATGGCAATGGATATAAAAAATTGTATAATAGAGACCGGCAAATCGCCAAAGACGGCACCTTTAAAAATTACCGCCTGATGGACGGCAAACAGTACAAATACGACGACAACGGATTGCTGATGCAAATCCTTATCTTTAAAGATGGAA
>CAZBIF010000002.1:17031-26870 GCA_964492055.1 uncultured Flavobacteriales bacterium | reverse complement strand
TGTCTGTGGCCCTACGGTTTATGGGGATGCTCATCTGGGGCACGCCAAATCCTATATTTCTTTTGACCTCATCTACCGCTACCTGAAGCATCTATTTCCCAGGGTTAAATACGTTCAGAATATAACCGATGTGGGTCATTTGACTGACGATGCGGATCAGGGGGAGGATAAGATCGCCGAACAAAGTAAACTGGAGAAGGTGGACCCCATGGCCGTGGTGGAAAAATACATGTACAATTACTTTCGCGACATGGATGCCCTCAACATTCTCCGCGCCGACATTTACCCCCGCCCTTCCGGGCATATTCCCGAGCAGATAGAAGTGATCCAAACCCTTATAGAGAAGGGATTTGCCTATGTAGTGAATGGGTCAGTTTATTTTGATGTGAGTAAATACAACAAAAAACACGATTACGGCAAATTATCAGGTCGTTCCATTGAGGAAATGATGGAAGGAGCGGCCAACCGCTCCCTGGCAGCTCAATCAGAAAAGCGAAATGCGGTGGATTTTGCCCTGTGGAAGAAAGCCACCTCCTCCCACCTGATGCAATGGAATTCTCCCTGGGGCAAAGGATATCCCGGCTGGCATATAGAATGTACGGTGATGAGCCAGAAATACCTGGGAGAAAATTTTGATATCCACGGGGGAGGGCTGGAGAACTCATTTCCCCATCATGAATGTGAAATTGCCCAGGCAGAGGCTTTTGCGGAAAAACCTTTTGCCAATTACTGGTTGCATAATAATATGGTAACCATAAACGGGCAGAAAATGGGGAAATCATTGGGTAATGGGGTCTTTTGTCATGAGTTATTTTCGGGTGAAAATGATCAGCTGGATCAGGCCTATGATCCCATGACGGTACGCTTTTTTGTTTTGCAGTCCCATTACCGCAGCACCCTGGACTTTTCCAATGAAGCTTTACTGGCCGCCCAAAAAGGCCTGGAAAAACTGGTAAGCGGTATGGAGAAGTTAAAAAGTCTGAAGGTGGGAAAAAGCACTACCATAAAGCTGGAAGAATTTGAAACCAAGCTCTATGATGCCATGAACGATGATTTCAATTCACCTATGGTCATAGCCCAACTGTTTGACGGTTTAAAATGGACGCATGCCATTGAAAAGGGGCACGAAACCATAAACAAGACCGATAAGCAAAAACTCAATGAAATTTATGCAACATTTTTTTCCGAAATCCTTGGTTTAAAGGTGAAGGAAGAAGAGAAACCACAGCACGATATTACTTCGGAACTGATGTCGTTGATCATTGATTTCAGAATGGCAGCTAAGGCCGAACGGGATTTTGTCACCGCGGATAAGATCAGGGATAAATTAAAAGAAGTGGGCATAGTGATCAAGGACAGTAAAGAAAGAACGGACTGGTCGTATGAATAGATTATTGATCGTTTGTTTTACCCTGGCCTTGTTTTCCTGCACTCAACCGGAAGAAAAAAAAGAAACAACTAAAAAACATCAGCCGAAGAAAGTAGCGGTAAGCAGACCGGATTTTAATGAAGATTCAGCCTATCACTACATTCAACAGCAGGTGGATTTCGGTCCCCGCGTTCCCAATACCCCGGCTCATGCCAAAGCAGCGGATTATTTGAGCCGTAAACTGGAATCTTTTGGCTTTCAAACTCAGGTACAGGAAGCAACCGTTACTGCCTACAACGGCCAAAAACTACATATAAAGAACATCATTGGCAGCCACAAACCGGAGTTGAACAACCGCATCATGCTATTTGCCCATTGGGACAGCCGCCCCTACGCCGACCAGGATGAGGAGAGAAGCCGTGAACCTATTGATGGGGCCAATGATGGCGCAAGCGGTGTTGGAGTATTGTTGGAAATTGCCAGGCAGATAGGCATGAAAAACCCGGAGATTGGAGTGGACATTTTCCTTTTTGATGCCGAAGATTACGGAAAACCAACAGCAGAAAGGGAAGTAAGCAGTAGTTTGAGCACCTGGTGCCTGGGTAGCCAGTACTGGGCCAACAATTTGCATAAAGCCAATTATACCGCTAATTATGGGCTCTTGCTGGATATGGTAGGGGCCACTGAGGCGAAATTTGCCAAAGAGGCATACAGCATGTATTATGCCCCTCAGATAGTAGAAAAGGTATGGCACATCGCCTCTGAATTAGGTCACGGTGATCATTTTATATTTCAACGAACCGCCCATGTGGGGGAAGATGACCATGTTTACGTTAATAAAATTGCCAATATTCCCAGTATAGATATCATTCAATACGATCCGGCCACCGGGGGATTTGCCCCCCACTGGCACACCCATGACGATACCATGGAAGTGATTGATAAAAATACCCTGGAAGCGGTTGGGGAAACGGTATTAGCTACCGTTTTATATGAGGCAAAGCAACTGCAATAATTATCTTTATCCCACAATAGGAATTCTATGAAAGAAGAAAAAAAAGTACTCTGGTTACTGGATGCCTACGCTTTGATCTACAGGGCATATTTTGCCTTTAGCCAAAACCAGATGGTAAACAGCAAGGGGCTCAATACTTCGGCCATATACGGTTTTACCACCACCCTTTTCGATGTACTGGAAAATCATAAACCTACTCATATAGCAGTGGTTTTCGATACGGATAAACCTACCGAACGCCATGTGGAATACACTGAATACAAAGCCAACCGGGATGAAATGCCCAACGACATCCGCTTAGCCATTCCTTTTATCAAACAAATTATAGAAGGTTTCAACATTCCCATTTTGTATGCAGATGGATACGAAGCAGATGATGTGATCGGCACACTGGCGAAAAAGGCGGAAGCTGAAGGTTATACAACCTATATGATGACCCCGGACAAGGATTTCGGGCAACTGGTGACCGAAAACATCCTGATGTACAAGCCGGCACGCATGGGAAATAAAGCAGAAACCTGGGGGGTAAAGGAAGTATGTGAAAAGTTTGAAATTGAAAATCCCTTACAGGTAATCGATTACCTGGGAATGTGCGGTGATTCAATTGATAACATTCCCGGAATACCGGGAGTGGGCGATAAAACTGCCAAAAAATTCCTCAAAGAATACAAAAGCCTGGAAAATCTGCTTTCGCATACGGAGGACTTAAAGGGGAAGATGAAGGAAAAGGTAGAAGAGCATAAAAAGCAAGCCTTACTTTCCAAAAAACTGGCTACCATTAATGTAGAAGTTCCCATCGATTTTGAACCTGCTAAGTTGACAAAGGATCCATTGGATAAGGAAAAACTGGAGAAGGTATTCGCTGAGGTGGAGTTCAGAACATTGAGTAAAAGGATCCTTGGTGAGGAAGTGAGCATTACATCGGGTGCGAATTCCGGGCAAATGGACTTGTTCAGTGCAGGTATTGCAAGCGAAGAGCAAACCGATAACGCCGAAGATGAAAAGGAATTAATGGAGTGGAAAACCATTGATAACACTCCTCACGACTACCATTTAATAAAGGATAAGCAGGATTTTAATAAACTGTTGAAGGAGCTAAAGAACGCAAATGAGATCTGCTTTGATACAGAGACTGATTCCTTGAATGCTTTACATGCCCGATTAGTGGGAATTGCATTTTCAGTAAAAGCCGGTGAGGCTTATTACCTCCCTTTTGATGCAAAAGCTACAGCCGATCATGAATACTTTGATGCTTTACGTTCCATTTTTGCCGATAACAAAAAAACCTTTATTGCCCACAACCTGAAATACGATCTGCAGGTGCTGGAAAATTATAATCTGCCGATCAAGGGTAATTTTTTCGATACCATGGTGGCCCACTATCTTTTGCAGCCGGATATGCGACACAGCATGGACCTGCTTGCAGAAAATTACCTCAATTACCGCCCGGTTCCCATAGAAAGCCTGATTGGTAAGAAAGGTAAAAATCAAGGCAATATGCGTGATGTGGAGGTTGAAAAAATAAAGGAGTATGCAGGGGAGGATGTGGACGTAACCATACAGCTAAAATCCATTTTTGAGAAAGCGCTGAAACAGGAAAACCTACTTGAGCTGTTTCATGAAATTGAGATGCCTCTTATTGCCGTACTTTCTGATATGGAACGCGAAGGGATTAATCTGGATAGACAAGCCCTTAGTGATTTCTCGGCTGAACTGGAAGCAGACCTGCAAAAGCTTTCCACTCAAATAACAAAACTGGCGGGTACCGCTTTTAATATAGACTCTCCCAAACAATTGGGTGAAATATTATTTGATGTATTAAAAATTGATACAAAAGCCAAGAAAACCCGCACCGGACAATATTCTACTTCAGAAGATACATTACTAAAAATTGCGGAAAAGCATGCCATTGTACCTCTTGTTTTGGAATACAGGTCATTGAAAAAACTGAAATCTACTTATGTGGATGCTTTGCCGGCATTAATTGATTCTACCACCGGACGTATCCATACTCATTACATGCAAACAGTAGCCGCCACCGGTCGTTTGAGTTCCAATAATCCCAATTTGCAGAATATACCCATTCGCTCGGAAAAGGGAAGGGAGATCCGCAAGGCATTTATTCCACGAAACAAAGATTTTCAGCTTCTGGCAGCCGACTACTCCCAGATTGAATTGCGAATTATAGCTGCCCTTAGCGGAGATGAAAGTATGATTGAGGCGTTCCGGCAAAACAAAGACATTCATGCCGCCACTGCAGCGAAGGTTTTTGAAGTTGCTCCGGAAAAAGTAGACCGGGAAATGAGAAGCAAAGCCAAGATGGTAAATTTTGGAATTATCTACGGCATTTCGGCTTTTGGACTCTCCCAACGATTGGGCATTCCCCGCAGGGAGGCCAAAGAGATCATCGATAGCTATTTCGAAAAATATCCGAAAATAAAGAAATACATGGATGACAGCATTGAGCGGGCAAGGGAGCAAGGCTATGTAGAGACCATCATGAAACGCAGGCGTCATTTAAAAGACATTAACGGTCGCAATGCAGTCGTACGTGGTTATGCTGAGCGCAACGCCATTAATGCCCCCATTCAGGGCTCAGCAGCAGATATCATTAAAAAAGCGATGATTGACATACACCGGCAATTGGTAAAGAAAAAGCTGAAGTCGAAATTGCTTTTACAAGTGCATGATGAACTGGTTTTTGATGCCCACCTGAATGAACTTAATGAGTTGAAAAACGTAGTAAGGGAGGGCATGGAAAAGGCGGTTAAAATGGAAGTTCCTTTAACCGTGGAAGTGGAAAGTGCCAATAATTGGCTGGAAGCCCATTGATCATTGAATTTAGTATTGATAAATGAAGATATATCTGAAAACCATAAAAGGAAGTCCTTTTTTCATTTGTTTGCTGTTACTATCTGCCTGTATTTCTCAGGATAAACGTGAGGAGCAAGAGCGTAGTACAGATTCAACTGCGGTAGTATCTGAAGCTCCTGTAAACAATGAGCTAAAAGTAAAACAAATCAAACAAATCTTCTATACCCTTCCCTCTCCTATGGAAATTAGCTTGTTGTTTAAGCGGGAAGGTGTACAATACTACCCAGACAGATTATTGCCCCCCGATAGGCATGATAAATATTTACTGAGTACGAAAAGAGCTTTGATTTTAGGGGTATATGGAGCTGATTTGAGCTATGCAGGATTATTTTCAAAACACGAAGATGCGATTGAGTATTTTCGGACCTGTCAGTTGATCGCTGACGATTTGGGCGTAGGTAAGGTTTTTGAAAAAGATTTTATAAGCCGCCTGGAAAGAAATGCTGGCAGTAGGGATACCTTGTTACAGGTAATCAGCGATTTTTTTCTTGATAATGATTCCTATTTGAAAGATACCAAACATCAAACTATTTCTACCTATGTGTTGACCGGTGGTTGGATAGAAGGATTATATCTGGGCACAATGATGACGGATTTTGAAGACGGAACCCAGCAAGGGATCATGAAAGTTATTGCCGGTCAAAAATATTCCCTTGAAAATTTGCTTGATTTATATAAGCATATAGAGGATGAAGGCAGTTTTAATAATATGAAAGCCCAGCTAGAAGAATTACATCAGTTATACGAAGGCATAGATTACCCGGCATTCATTAAAGAAGCAAAGCGATCAGGGAACATTGATACCAATGAAAAATACCTGTATCTGTACAATGATCATTCTGATCTGGAAATTTCACTATTGGCTTTTCAAGCTATTAAAAACAAAATAGCGGTGATACGAAATTCCATTGTAGCAAATTAAAAAGCCCCGACTAAGTCGGGGCCAGTGCTTTATTAGCTTTAGTTGATTATCAACTTCCTTACTGTCCGTTCGCGCTCGTTTTCCATTACCACAAAATATACACCGTTGGAAATGTCCTTAGTATCTAATTGAAATTTGTAATTATGGGCACTAAAACTACCACGGTATATTTCACGAACCGTTTCCCCAAGGATATTCTGAATACAAATGGTATTATTCTCAATTACCTGATTATTAAATACCTGCACGGTTAATATATCATCTGCAGGATTTGGGAAAAAGCTTAGTTCAGTGTCCAACTTCGCTAACCTATTTTCCTTATCTCCGACTGGCTGACCCGTGATGCGAAAGTTATCAATATAGACATTGTTACCTCCATCATTTATAAATTCAATCATAAACTTGACATGGTCAGAATTTTTGACATTTGATGGTATTTGAAAGGGGGGTATAATAATGGTTTTCCATTGATTATTATTGGCCGGAACAAAGTTCCCAGAACTGGTATTATTGTCAAATGCATAAAATGATGGGGAAGCAGATAAAATGCTTATCCATGTTTTGCCGCAATCAATAGAAGCCAATAAGTTTAATTTATCACTATCCCCACCTGACTTTTTACGGTAGGCCACTTCCATTTCTATAGAAGGCTTTAAAACGTTACTTACATCAATGGAAGGTGAGATGATTTGGTCAACCCCTGTCGCAAATTTATTGTTTCCATTATTCAACCATAAGCTAGAATTTGAATTATATCCGGTAAAGCCAAATCGCTCCCATTCCGGCGCACCGCTTGGACTTACTACTGTCCAATCAGTATTGAAGCGGCTAGCATTTTCAAATCCTTCTACATAATTATAGCCTCCATACTGGGCTGTATCACTACTTATATGCACATAATCAGGTAATTGCAAAGTATCTGCTCCTGCTGTGTTTGAAACAATCAAAGTAACATCATAATGCCCGGGATTATTATATACTATTTTTGGATTTGGGCTGGAGGAAGTTGAAGGTGAGCCTCCCTGAAAAATCCACGTATAATTCGTTAGGGGTCCACCGTAACTGTCATCAGTAAAAGATACACTATCCCCAACGCAAGCAAACTTGTCAAAAGTAAGTACCTCTGCAATAGGTATACAGGCGGGAGCTACATAGTTATCATTTGTGCCGGTAGCTCTCAGATTACTTGTGTCAGTAATCCGACTCAATTTGGTATACTGAGCTATGGAAGCCTTTATTCTGTCTTCCTGATTGTGGGTAAACAGGCCTAAACAAGCTAACCCATACCCCATATAATTCTCTAACTGGTCAGGAACGTTTGAAGTAAAAGGGTTTGGATTAGGGGTAATGCCTCCTGATGTATCATTTGTACATGTATTTAGATTGAAATTGCAGGAATTGTTGTTATCATCTTTTTGGGGAGAGGTATCACAAATATAATCCCCGGTATTATGACAAGAAGTTCCGCACCCCCCCTGGAAAGTATGCAGTAAATTTAGCGCATGACCCATTTCGTGTGTAACCGTTCTACCATCTGTACCGACGGCAAGTTCTATAGAGCCCCATTCATCTGCCCGCACAACTATACCATATGTAGAGGCCAATCCGGCATTTGGAGAGGGAAATTGGGCATAGCCTAAGGTTGTTGAATTATTGTTATTCCGAATGGAATTCACAATCCAAATATTAAAATATTCATAAGGATCCCATCCTCCACCTCCTACCGCTTTAACTTCATTGCGTTGATTAAAGGTCAGGTAGGAATTTATTCGTCTTATACCTTCTGTACAGTTTCCGTTTGGATCTTTTTTAGCCAACCTAAATTCAATATCAACATCTGCAATCAGGGATTTAAAAACATTCCGCACCGCACTGGTGTCAGCATTCAGCTTATTAAAATCGTCATTAATGATTTTTATCCCATTTTCTATCTGGGCTTTTGAGATATTTCCCTGTCCATTATAATGGATTACATGTACTACACAAGGTATAACTATTTTATGATTTGATTTTAGTCTTGCTGCCTGTTTATATCCATCACTAGCCAATGCTACATTTTCCTGATATAAGGATTGTTTTGCAGTCGGATTTGCCTGATGAAAATCTTCCATCACTTCGTCTGTAGCACACCAATGTTGTGCCAGAGAAACGTTAGCAATTAGAAATAAGGTAAAAAGTGTATATATTTTATTCATAGTTCAACAGTTAAACAAAGGATATCAAAATTAAGCATGCGATCAGTACTTCCCAACTTATCATGAATCGCGCCATTTTATAAACGGTTCTACAGTCTAAATAGTTGCGTCTGAAATTCACATGCCATTCAATGCCTGGGCAAGGTCTTCTATTAGGTCATCAGCATCTTCCACTCCTACACTCAATCGGATGGTAGAGTCTTTTACACCAATGTTTTCCCGGTCTTTATCCGGGATAGCAGCATGGGTCATAGTAGCTGGATGACACACCAGACTTTCTACACCACCTAAAGATTCGGCAAGCGTAAATAAATGAAATGAAGACATCAATTTGAAAGCAGCTTCTTTATTATCTTTTTTTAAGGAAAAAGAAATCATGCCGCCAAAATCTTTCATTTGCCGTTTGGCAATTTCATGGTTTAGATGGGTTTCGAAACCTGGCCAGTAAACCTTCCCAATTTTAGGATGCTCCTGTAAAAAATTCGCAATTTTCCTGCCATTTTCACAGTGGCGCTGCATTCTCAAGTGCAAGGTTTTTATTCCCCTGAGGACTAAAAAACAATCCATGGGTCCTCCGATAGCACCGCTGCTTTTTTGAATAAAGTAAAGTTCCTCGGCCAGCCTATCATCATTACAGATAAGTGCTCCCATGACCACATCGGAATGGCCGCCGAGGTATTTGGTAAGGCTGTGCATAACCACATCCGCTCCCAACTCCAATGGTTGTTGCAAATAAGGGGTAGCAAAGGTGTTGTCCACAATTAGTTTCAATCCGTGCTTTTTAGACAATTTTGCCGCTGCTTCAATGTCAATAATATTCATCAGGGGATTGGTAGGGGTCTCCACCCACAGCATACGCGTTTTTTGAGAAATGGCCTTTTCTACTTCTACCATATTGCTCATGGAAATAAAGGTGAAGCTGATAGAAAACTTTTTAAAAATCTTTGTAAAAAGACGATAACTTCCCCCGTATAGGTCTTCTGTTGCAATCACTTCATCGCCCGGATTCAGGGTTTTCAAAATAGCGTCAATAGACGCCAGGCCGCTGCCAAAACACAAGCCGTACTTGCCATTCTCCAGGGCAGCCAAATTATCTTCCAGGGCTTTCCGGGTAGGGTTTCCGCTGCGTGAGTATTCAAACCCTTTATGTTCCCCCGGTGCCTGTTGCTTATAAGTGGAGGTTTGATAGATCGGGGTCATGACGGCACCGGTGGCTGGATCTGCTTCCAATCCGGCATGGATGACCTTGGTATTGAACCGCATCTTTATTGCTGACATAAATCCTATTTTTTAAGGAATCGTAAAGGTATTAATTCTTGATAGCCTCTTTATTTTTCCGGGACTTGGGCGGATGCGTGCGTGCCAGCCAGCGCGGAAGGATTATTGCTCCGATAAACAAGTATGGATAATAGCTGATCAGCCGCCAAACTAAGGCGAGTGCCCCGGCCAATCCAATAGGTATAA
>CAZBIF010000002.1:15317-17021 GCA_964492055.1 uncultured Flavobacteriales bacterium | reverse complement strand
TAAATGAGCGTAGAAAACCAGAGAATGCCAGTTCGGCAACACCGGTACTACCGGGGGTAGGACTGATGAGCATGATCACCCACATCACCAATTGCCTGGCATAGATCAGCAGGTGATCATCTACTGCCACAAAGGCCAGAATAATAAAATTAACCACCCAGTACCGCGCCGTCCAGGAACAAAAGGTAGCAAAAAAAGATTTGAACCAGAAACGCTTGGGTTTGCCTTTTAATTCCCGGGAAGTAATGATGATATCATCGCCGGTAGAAGCTGCTTCATATCTCCATTTTCTTAAAAAAGGCAGCTTGAATACACTTAATAACAACCACTTGAATCCCCGCGGGCGGTAAAATATGGCGTACGTTATGAATGAGGTGAGAAAAACAATAAAAAAATAACCAACTAAAAATATACCCTGCGTACCCAGTGTCACTCCTAATATTTCCTTTTGAAGCTGAACAGGAAATAAGTCCTGATAGCCGGCAATAAGGATCACCACCGGCACCATGATAATATAAAACAGTTCGTCAAGCAGGGCAGATACCAAGACCACGGCAGTACTTCGCCCTACATTAATTCCTTCTTTGTTTACAATATAGATGGCCACCCCGGAACCGCCCACTACAGAGGGAGTAATAGCGGAAGCAAATTCCCAGAGCATAATGGTCTCGAAACTCTGTTTCCAGTTTAGTTGATGATCGGTTAGAATGCGTATTCTTACCATGTACGCAAAATCCCGAATAGCCATCATCAGTAAGGCGATAAAGATCCAGAAGGTGGATTGCCATGTCCAGTGGATATCCCGAAAGCGTTCGATCTCAAAATTCCGTGCTACCAGATAAGTAGCCACAGCAAGCCCGATCAGGACAGTAATGAATATCCTTGTCTTGGAGAATAGTTTGAGTGCCTTCGGCTTTTCCGTCATAGAACTTTCATCCGTGTTTGAATTCCCTGCCTAACTTTACCTGCCATGAAAAATCGTATTTTTTATTTATCTACCTGCACCAGTTGTATACGCATATTGAATGATCTGAACCTCAATAATACGTTTGAATTACAAGACCTCAAAATAACACCTTTAGCCCCAAATCAGCTAAAGCAACTGCGAAAACTTACGGATAGTTTTGAGGAAATGGTAAATAAACGATCCCGGACCTATATTTCGGAAGGTTGGAATAAGAAAACCCTCTCCGAGGCAGACTACGAAAAACTACTTCTTCACCACTATTCGCTGCTTAAGCGACCATTTATCGTTTTTGAAGGCAAGGCATACATAGGCTCCGCTGATGCCACGCTGGAACAACTCCAAACAGCCCTGCAAACTTGAGCATCAGTTCACGGCAGCTGGCGCACCTGGCTATCTTCGGGGCCAATCTGATTTACGGGATCAATTATTCCGTAGCCAAGAAACTCATGCCCGACTACCTTCAACCTTTCGGTTTTATTTTCAATCGGGTAGCAGGTGCTCTTTTGCTCTTCTGGTTGTTTGGCCTTTTTCGAAAAAGTGAAAGAATCTCCACCAAAGATTTCGTGCGCCTTGCCTTTTGCGGATTGTTCGGGGTGGCCTGCAACCAATTGCTGTTCTTCTATGGTTTAAATCTCACCACCCCCATCAATGCTGCCATTATTATGACCACTAACCCCATCCTGGTGCTAACTTTTGCCGCCCTGCTAATCGGGGAAAAATTGAATTTTAAAAAAATT
>CAZBIF010000002.1:8599-15307 GCA_964492055.1 uncultured Flavobacteriales bacterium | reverse complement strand
CCTTGGATTTTCAGGCGCTGCCATCATCATCCTGAGTTCAGGTCAACTGGTATTTTCAGCAGAAGGTTTGAGAGGGGACCTTTGTATTTTCCTCAACGCTGCCTCCTATGCCTGTTACCTGGTACTTGTAAAACCCCTCATGCGCAAGTACAAACCCATAACAGTGATCAAGTGGGTTTTTCTCTTCGGCTTTATGATCGTAGCCCCGCTTGGGTGGGAGCAGTTCCGGCAGGTGGATTACAGTAGTTTTGATAGCGGGGTTTGGGCAGCATTCCTTTTTGTAGTGATCGGCACTACCTTCCTAGCCTACTTATTTAACATTTATGGTTTAAAAACATTAAACCCAAGTACGGTGAGCACCTACATTTACTCTCAACCGCTGATCGCTACCCTGGTAGCTATTATTGCAGGGCAGGATTCCCTTAGTCTGACCAAGGTGATAGCGGCCTTACTGATCTTTAGCGGGGTTTATCTGGTAAGTAGTTCCTCTTTGCGCAAGCCCTTACCAATGAATAAGTAATTTTGGCCGCAAACGGATCAGATGATATATTCCATGACCGGTTTCGGTAAAGCTGAAGCGGTGGTAGCTGGAAAAAAAGTTACCATTCAGACAAAATCCCTCAATAGCAAGCAGGCCGACATCAACCTGCGCCTTCCCCAGCAACTGAAAGAAAAAGAAATACCGATACGTAAACAGATCCTAGAACAGTTGCAAAGAGGCAAAATTGAATGCACCATTAACGTGGAGGCCCACGATGCCAGCGAAGCGGTCAGTATAAATGAACCCCTGATGCATGCCTATTTTAAAAAATTAGAGACGGTGCGAAAAAATCTGGGGGTGGAATTGCCGGTCAATATGGATATTCTGAGCCGGCTTCCGGAGGTTTTCAAGCAAGAGGAAGAGAATCCTGACCAAAGCTGGTTCGAGGAAATGGAAAAGGTATTGCTGGAATCCTTACAAAATCTGAATGAGTTCAGGGCCAATGAAGGAGCCATACTTGCTGAAGACCTGAAACAAAATATCGCTGCCATCTATCACCATCTGGAGGAGGCCTTGCAATATGAAAAGGAGCGCTCGGAAACGGTAAGGCAACGTATACGGGAAAACCTGGAAGAAGCAAGCCTGAAAGGCAATTTGAACGAGGACCGGTACGAGCAGGAATTGATCTATTACCTGGAAAAACTGGATATTTCGGAAGAAAAGGTGCGCTTGCGAACCCATTGTGATTATTTCCTGGAATGCATGCAAGAAGCCGCCGGGCAGGGTAAAAAACTGGCTTTTATCAGTCAGGAGATCGGAAGGGAGATCAACACCCTGGGATCGAAAGCCAACCATGCGGAAATGCAGAAATCGGTTGTGCATATGAAGGATGCCCTGGAAAAGATAAAGGAACAGGTGTTGAATGTATTATGACCGGTAAATGCGTCATATTATCCGCCCCCTCCGGGGCTGGCAAAACTACTTTAGTGAAAGACTTGCTGGAGCAGGGATTGAAACTGGAGTTCTCCATTTCTGCCTGTACCCGAAAAGCACGTGGCGATGAAGTAGACGGGAAAGATTATTATTTTCTTTCCATTGAGGAGTTTAAAAAGAAGATTGAAGAGCGCGCTTTTATAGAATGGGAGGAAGTATATAAGGATCATTTCTATGGCACTTTGAAAGAAGAAATACACCGCATTTGGAAAAAAGGCCATCATGTAATATTCGATGTAGATGTAATGGGTGGCCTGAACCTAAAAAACTTCTTTGGCAATAAAGCATTGGCGATCTTCATTATGCCGCCGGACCTACCGACCCTGGAAAAACGTCTTAGGGAACGGGGTACTGACGATGAAGACCGCATTCGCTTACGTATGGAGAAAGCAAAAGAAGAATTGATCACGGCAGACCGTTTTGACCATATAATCCTAAACAAAGACCTGCACAAATCCCGGGAGGAAGCCCGCATTCTGGTAAAAAATTTCCTGAAGATATGAAGATCGGTTTGTTTTTCGGCACTTATAACCCTGTACATGTCGGGCATATGGTGATCGCCAATTACATGGTAGAATATACCGATCTGGATAAGATCTGGTTTGTGGTAACACCCCAAAATCCATTTAAGCAAAGGGCCGTTCTGTTAAAGGATTACGACCGACTGCACCTGGTTAGACTGGCCATAGGTGATGATCCCCGTTTTGAAGCTTCCGAGATCGAATTTTCCCTGCCTAAACCCAACTATACCGTAGATACATTATTGTATTTGAAGGAAAAACATCCGGATAAAACCTTTGCCTTGATCATGGGGGCGGATAATCTGCAGAATTTCCATAAATGGAAAAATTACCAGGTAATTCTGGACAATTATGATCTTTATGTATATCCCCGCATGCATAGTGATAACGGGGGTGAACTTCGTACCCATTACAAAGTAAATTATGTGGAAGCTCCCATTATGCGGATCTCTTCTTCCATGATCCGTCAGGGAATTGCTGAAAACAAAAGCCTAAGCCATTTTATGCCCCGGGCAGTGAGTGAATATATTGAGGAAATGAATTTATACCGATAATCAGGCAAGCACCTTATTCAGCAAAGATTCAAAGATCCTGGCGCCATCGGTATTCACCAATTCAGGATCAGCGGCCCGCTCCGGGTGGGGCATCATGCCAAAAACATTACCTTCCTTATTGCACACCCCGGCTATATTTTCAATAGAACCATTGGGATTGGCCTCGGGAGTGATATTACCTGAGGCATCACAATAGCGGTAAATAACCTGTTGATTAGCGGTTATTTCTTCAATGGTTTCTTTGGGAGCAAAATACCGCCCTTCCGCATGGGCAATGGGAATTTTCAACACCTCATCTGTTTTTACTGAACGGTTGATCAGGGTTTTGTTATTATCGGCTTTAAGGTAAATATTCTTACAGGTAAATTTCTGATGGTCGTTATGAAGTAATGTGCCAGGTAATAACTTGCTCTCACAGAGAATCTGGAAGCCATTGCAGATGCCAAAAACATAGCCTCCTTTCTTCGCATGCTGCACTACTTCCTGCATAATAGGCGAATAATTGGCAATAGCCCCCGAGCGCAGGTAATCACCGTAAGAAAATCCTCCCGGCAGTACAATAAATTCCGCCCCTTTCAGATCATGATCTTTATGCCAAAGGCGTTCCACCTCACAACCAAAAATGGTTTCAAGAACATAAATTATATCCTGGTCACAATTGGAACCAGGAAAAGTAATGACACCGAACTTCATTTTTTTTTGCAAAATTACAGATAGCATTCTGCAAAAACAGGCAAATGCCTATAAAATCATTCCTATGATCCAGAGCGGAATCAGCAAGGCATCCAGCATCCACGCTTTATTCATACTTTCATATAAAGAAGCGAAGTAAATGGCTACCACACCCAGCATGACTGAAATAACTGACCAATCCATTAAAAACCCCATGATCAACAAGCTTATCAATACCGCACTATTCAACATTTGCAATTGACTTTTAATGCGAACGATCATTTTAGAAGAAGTTAACACCCTGCCTGCCAGTACGATTCCAAGAAGGGATAATACGATAAACCGAGTGTTAAACAAACCCTTTAGTTCTCCTAACTGCTGATTCCATGCGTAGTCATTTATTATAACTTCCCCATGCCTGAGAAAAAACAATGAACCTACCCAGTATAGAGGTAATATGAAACCCAGAGAACCTAACAATAATTCCCGAAGATCAAATGGCCTTAACAGGATGAATACCATAAGCAGCAACAATAAATAGAAAGAAAAAGGTAAAACCAGCAAAGAAGTGGCTGATATCAACAAACCAAATAAAAATAGGGCCCCTTTGCCTTGCTTTGCCTGATATAAAAAAAGCAATTGATGCAATACAATGGCTAACAACAGATTGGCCAGTAAAAAAATCAAATTTGTGAGAACCAGGGGAAAAAACAGTAAGGTTGTAAGACAACACCACACCATCGCAGCCGAATTGATCTGCAGTAATTTATGGGTGTCATTGATCTTCCAGAGGGAATAGAAGATAAGTAACACTATGCAAAAAGCCAGCACCTTCCCCAGCCATCCTCCATCTTGCCAGCCCCACTCAGAGAAATAGGGGAAGAAACTGTAAGTTTCAACCACTACCTTGGGTACCTTAAAAAATAACTTGGCGGCAGTAGCTATTGTCACTATTAGTAAGATAATTTTACCTAGCTGATTGGCTTTTATAAAACGAAATATCATTCGCTCACAAAGATAATAGGTGAAATCCGGTAGATTGTATTAAATTTGCTCACCAAAATACAATTGAGACTATGACCTGGAATGAATTTGTGTATGGATTAGGAGAATTTCTTGAGTGGACCTTCGGAATATTACCTTTTTTAGGCAATATTCCTAATATTCTATTTTCCCTGGTCCTACTGGGGGGCATTGTAGTCTGGTTAATGGAGTTGAAGAAGTACGACGATAACCCCGGCCGAAAAGGTCGTTTTGAATAAATTCCCTAATCGTACCGGTAAAGGTCAAAGCCAATATCCTTTCTAAAATATTTTCCTTCAAAGAGCAGGCGGTCTGCATTGCGGTAGCTTTTAGCCAATGCATCCTTGAAATTCTCCCCCATCGCAGTAAGGGCAATAACACGTCCGCCATCCGTAATGATCTTACCCTCTTGTTTTTTAGTGCCTGCATGAAATGCCAGGCAATCCCCGAGATTTTCAAACCCAATGATCTCCTTTCCCTTTTCATATTTTTCCGGGTAGCCCTCTGAAACTAGCATCACAGTAGTAGCAGCTTCCTCCGACTCCACCATTTTCTCATTGGCCAGTTTTCGGTTGTAGCAGGCCTTTAAGTGCATCAACAGGTCACTTTTTATCCGGGGCATGACCACTTCAGTCTCCGGATCGCCCATACGCACATTGTACTCTATTACATACGGTTCTTCCTCTACGATCATCAAGCCGATAAATAGAAAACCTTTGTAATTCAATTGCCTTTTTTTCAACCCTTTGATGGTAGGTTTTATTATTTTATTCTCAATTTTCTGAGCCAGGCGTTTGTCCACAAAAGGCACCGGGGAAACTGCCCCCATGCCTCCGGTATTCAGCCCGGTATCGCCCTCTCCTATACGTTTGTAATCCTTAGCGGAAGGAAGTTGCAAATAATTTTCACCATCGGTAAGCACAAACACCGACATTTCTATTCCTTTTAGAAATTCTTCGATCACTACCGTATGTCCGGCGTTGCCAAATTTATCCTCCTCTATCATGGCTTTTAAGGTTTCTTTGGCTTCCTGAAGGTTGTTGAGGATCACCACCCCTTTACCTCCCGCCAGTCCATCTGCCTTGAGCACGTATGGGGGTTTGAGTTCTTCTAGAAAAGAAAATCCTTCCTGCAAAGTAGCTTTTGCAAAACTTTTATATCGGGCAGTAGGGATATTGAACTCCTGCATAAATGATTTGGCGTAGTCTTTACTGCCTTCCAGCTGAGCTGCCTCCTTTGCCGGACCTATGATATGTAAGTTCGGTAATTGTTCTTTCTCCAGAAAATCTACCAGGCCATCCACCAGCGGGGCTTCAGGACCTATTACAAGCACATCCACCTTTCGGTCAAGAATGGTTTTTTTTATCGCTTGAAAATCAGATAAATTTAAGTCCAGGTTTGTTCCAAGTTCAGCAGTACCTGCGTTTCCCGGAGCAATAAATAAGTTATTTGTTCTCTTACTCTGAGCTAACTTCCAGCTAAGTGCATGCTCCCGGCCCCCGGAACCTAAAACCAATACATTCATGATATTTTTTTGCAAAGAAAAGGAAAGTGGATTGGAGGGAGGGAATTATTATTCGAGTTCTTCGTATTGACCGGCTACCCACTTCACATATTGTTTATCGTAAATGAACCCTTTATCGCGTTCGACGATATACAATTTAGCTACTGGAGGCAGCATGGTTTCATCCTGCCGTTCACTATCTACTTTAAACAAATCTATGTCCAGTTGAAAAAAATACAAGCCGCTGATATCTTCCTCCGATTTAGTGATCACTCCAACGGTTTTGGTTATGTATCCTTCTTTTTTAAATGCCACACTATAAACTGCTCCCAGCTCCAGATCAATCTTGTAACTACCGTTTTTCTGGGTCATGCCTTCTTCAACGATCTCATTATCTTTGATCACTTCAAAAGGCACATAACCAAGGGATTTACTGTCATTAACCACTTTTCCGTGCAGCGTTAAACGACCTGTTTGAGAAAAAGCATAAGAAACTGCTAAAACAAGATATGCAAGAAAGAAAAAGATGTGCAATATTTGTTTCATTGGTAGTATATACTTATTTATAATCAAAAAGTTACGCTACAAACCTAGCAAAACTTCTTCGGGATCTTTGCCTCCAAAAATAATTTTAGCAGGGTTTTCAATCATTTCTTTGATCTTATACAAAAAGCTTACCGATTCTTTACCATCTATAATCCGGTGGTCATAAGACAAAGCTACATACATTACCGGCCTTACCACTACCTCCCCATTTACTGCCACCGGACGCTCAACAATATTATGCATACCTAATATGGCAGATTGAGGCGGATTAATGATCGGGGTACTGAGCATGGAACCAAAAACACCACCATTGGTAATGGTAAATGTCCCACCGGTCATTTCTTCCATTGATATCTTGCCATCCCGGGCTTTCACTGCCAGCCGTTTTATTTCAGACTCTATCCCTGCCAGGCT
>CAZBIF010000002.1:8195-8589 GCA_964492055.1 uncultured Flavobacteriales bacterium | reverse complement strand
CAGCATTCCGGAGCACAGGAACCATCAATCCTTTCGGACTGCTTACCGCAATGCCGATATCTGCATAATCGTGAAAAACCATTTCATTCCCATCGATCATGGCGTTCACCGCGGGGAATAAATTCAAAGCTTCTGTAACAGCTTTGGTAAAGAAAGACATAAAACCCAGGTTTACTTCGTGGGTTTCACGGAACTTCTCCTTCATCCGGCTTCGCAATTCCATTACCTGACTCATGTCAATCTCGTTGAAAGTAGTAAGCATGGCAGTTTCGTTCTTCACAGAAACCAGCCGTTCTGCTACTTTTCTTCGCAGGGAAGACATTTTTTCCCGACGTTGGTCACGGGACCCACCCCATCCACTAGCTGCTTCAGTAGAAATGCCTGCAGACATGGC
>CAZBIF010000002.1:7191-8185 GCA_964492055.1 uncultured Flavobacteriales bacterium | reverse complement strand
TCCTTCCTCCTTTGCCACTACCCGCTACCTGTCCTGTAGAAAGGTTGTTTTCAGACATGATCTTTTTTGCAGCCGGAGAAGGATGGCCTTCCGCATGCCTTGCTTTCCCTTCTTCTTTAGCCTCTTTTTTGGAACTTTCAGCCGCTACTTTTTCTTGATTCTCCTGTTTGGCTTCTCCTTCCTTCTTCTCCGTCTTTTCTTTCTTTTCTTCCCGCTTTCCTTCTTTATCTTCTTCCATTTCAGAGCCACCCTCCGGTGCCTCTGCCTCCGTATCAATTTCAGCCACTACCTACTCCACTTCAACGGTATCCCCTTCATCGGCTTTCAAAGTAATCTTTCCGCTTGCCGGAGCAGTTAACTCCAGGGTAGCCTTATCCGAATCGATTTCAGCAATTACCTCATCCAGTTCCACATAATCACCGTCGGACACTGTCCAGCTGGCTATATCTACTTCGGAGATCGATTCTCCGGGGCTAGGTACTTTTACTTCTTCCATTTAATTTTCTGCTTGGGATTCGATCATTGAATATTTGAAGACCGAATCAATTACGTTTTGTTGCCGGCGGGCAAATACTTTGGAGGAACCGGAAGCCGGGCTGGCACTTGCCTTTCGCGCTACTAACTCCCATTTTTCGGATTGTTCCGTAGTAGCTTTAATGAACCACCATGCACCCATATTGGCAGGTTCTTCCTGGGCCCATATCAAGTTAGTATATTGCTTGTATTTTTCCAGTTCGCGGTTGAATTGTTGCTGAGGAAAAGGATAAAGCTGCTCGATGCGAATGATGGCCAGGTCATCTACCTTATCATCTATACGCTTTTTATGCAGTTCATAATACAGCTTTCCAGAACATACTACCACTGTATTCACATGTTTTGGGTCAGCCTGCTCATCGGGAATCAGTTCCCGGAATTTACCTGTGGTAAAATCTTCAACCGGGGATTGCACTTCAGGATGGCGCAATAAACTTTTGGGTGTAAAAATAACCAGTGG
>CAZBIF010000002.1:0-7181 GCA_964492055.1 uncultured Flavobacteriales bacterium | reverse complement strand
TCTCTATGTAGTTGTCTTCTCAACACATGGTAAAAATTAGCCGGGGTGGTACAATTCACCGCTTGAAAATTATAATCTGCTGCCAGGGATAAGTAGCGTTCCATCCGGGCAGAGGAGTGCTCTGCGCCCTGCCCTTCGTAGCCGTGGGGCAAGAAGAGCACCAGTCCGCTTTTGCTTTTCCATTTATCTTCCGCACTACTCAGAAACTGATCAATAATGATTTGAGCCCCATTGTTGAAATCCCCAAACTGGGCTTCCCAGATGGTCAGACTATCCGGGGAAGCCATGGCATAACCATATTCAAAACCCAGAACTCCGTATTCTGATAGCAGGGAATTGTAGATATAAAACTGAGCCTGATCTTCGCTGATATTATTGAGAGGCACATATTCTTCCTCGGAATCTTCAACTTTTAATACGGCATGGCGGTGGGAAAAAGTACCCCTTTCCACATCCTGACCGGAAACCCGCACATTTTTTCCTTCGGAAAGCAGTGTTGCATAAGCCATTAATTCGGCCATGCCCCAATCCAGCATACGGCTTTCTTCGATCATCTTCCGCCGTTCAGTCATCAATTTGCGGGATTTATTGAAGAATTTTTTTTCTGTGCTCAAGTCGGTTATGGCTTTACCGATGGTTAGAAATTTTTCCTCTTCGAATCCTGTATCTGTAGATTCTTCAAAATCCTCGGGTTTAGAAGGACGAAGGTCTTTCCAGGTAGTCTCCAGGAAATTGGTAATACTGGCTTTCATATCGGCTGCCGTATCCTTGGAAATGATCCCCTGATCTTTCAGTTTCTGGATATATATTTCGCGGGGATTGTTGTGCTTGGAAATCGCTTTGTAAAGTATGGGCTGAGTGAAACGCGGCTCATCTCCCTCATTATGCCCGTATTTACGGTAACATAAGAGGTCCAGAAAAACATCCCGCTTGTATTTGTGACGGTATTCCAATGCTAATTTGATGGTATGCACCACCGCTTCCACATCATCACCATTTACGTGGAAAACCGGACATAGCGTTACTTTTCCCACATCCGTACAATAGGTACTGGAGCGGCCATCCAGGTAATTGGTAGTAAATCCAATCTGGTTATTGATCACAATGTGTATAGTACCCCCCGTATGGTACCCTTCGAGGTTGGCCATCTGAACCACTTCGTAAACTACCCCCTGACCGGCAATGCTTGCATCACCATGTATGAGAATAGGGGCGATCTCGTCTTCGTTGGTGAGGTAATTATCCAGCTTGGCGCGGGAGATTCCTTCCACCACCGGATCTACAGCTTCCAGATGTGAGGGATTAGGTGATAAGGTAAGTTTTACACTTTTGCCATTATCGGTTTTAATATCGCAGGAATAACCCAGATGGTATTTTACATCCCCGTCAAACAGGTTGTCTTCGTATTCTTTGCCTTCAAATTCACTGAAAATGGCATCATAGGTTTTATTGAAGATATTAGCCAATACATTTAACCTTCCACGATGGGCCATGCCCATGACAAACTCCTTGATGCCCATTTCTGCGCCCATTTCTATGACTGCATCCAGCGCTGGAATCAGGGATTCACCCCCTTCTAAAGAAAATCGTTTTTGGCCAACGAATTTTTTATGCAGGAATTGCTCAAACACTACTGCCTGGTTCAATTTTTTTAGCATGTGCTTTTTCTGAGCTTCCGAAAAAGTCGGACGATTGCGGTTGGTCTCCAGCTTTTTCTGTAGCCATTCCACTTTTTCAGGTTTGCGAATATACCTGTATTCTATGCCGATGGAATTGCAATAGGTTTCCTGAAGATGTTCTACAATTTCCTGTAAAGTAGCTTCTTCCAGGCCAATCTCTACTGCTGCTTTGAATTTTTTGTTCAGGTCTGATTCCGAGAGTCCGAAATTTTCAATATCCAGGGTGGGGGAATATTTCCGGCGGTCCCTGACGGGGTTGGTTTTAGTGAAAAGATGGCCCCTGGTACGGTAGCCGTTAATGAGATTGAGGACTTTAAATTCCTTGTCGAAATCCAGTCCCGATTCAAAAACAGCTTTGGTGGTACTGGAACTTACTCTGGGCTGATCATCGTAATTCTTGCGGGCGAATTCAAATCCCTCAAAAAACCGGGCCCAGCCTTCATCAACCTTTTCAGGGGATTTCAGGTATTCTTGATACAACTCTTCAACGGCAGAAACATCTGCATTGCTGAGATAGGAAAATTTATCCATACCGCTTTTTATAGTGAAAAATCACCGCCCAAAATTAACCAAATTATATGCTTTCTTTAAGTTTTAGGGTAGCTGAATTCAAAGGCCAAACTGCTGACGAGACCTAATTTTAACGATGGTGCGGTGGATGATTAGTAAGGTAAGGGCTTGCACCTGAGGGGAGGCAGAATAAAAAAAAGAGGCACGAACAATATCCTCCGGAATATCGATACGGTATAGCAATTTAAAGAATCCGGCGGGATTTGTTCTAATAAGCTTCTTAAAAAAAGAATCTATTTTTGCCAGGAATTCAGAGGCGTTTAATTCTCTCAGGCTAGCAGGATATTCAAGGCCGGACAGGGAAAAATCTTTTTCCAGTTGGGCCTGTACCTCTGTTAAACCAATATTTACCAGTGACAGCTTGATCGCTTGCCTTGAGGGTACCTCAACTTTCATAAACCAGCAGGCCTATTGGCTGTTTAATTTCCATGGCATCAAAGGTATTGATTAGCGGGGGTAGTGGCATGCTTGGCCAGCACTTAACCGGTATGTTGCAAAAGGAAGGCTATAAAGTAGGCCACCTCAGCCGGCAGTCCGGAAATAAGAACCCACAGGTGGAAGTTATCCAGTGGGATATCCTGAAACAAAAAGTGGAAGCAGAAAAGCTGTCAACTTACGATCATTTTATTCACCTTGCCGGAGCGGGAATAGTGGACGAAGCCTGGACAGAGAAGCGAAAGCGGGAACTATTCGACAGCCGGGTAAAAAGTGCAAAGTTGATATTCGATACGATTAAAAAAACCGGCCACCGTTTTAAAAGCATGGTGAGTGCCAGTGCGGTAGGTTATTACGGGATTAACACCACTTCTCATATCTATACCGAAAACGACAAACCCGCGGAGGGATTTCTGGCAAATATTTGCGTGGATTGGGAGAAAGCGGCGCGGCAATTTGAAGAATTGGGGATTCCGGTAGATATTATTCGCATCAGTACAGTCTTATCCACTAAAGGGGGCGCCTTGCCTAAATTAACAGCTCCCATCCGGTTTTATATTGGAGCACCTCTGGGCGATGGAGAACAATACATGCCATGGATCCATATTGATGACCTTTGCCGTTTATTCATTTTCCTATTGGAAAAGCCAACAGGGGAGGTCTATAACGGAGTCGCCTCAGAACACGTTACCAATAAGGAATTTACCAGCATTGCTGCCAAGAGTTTAAACCGATCGATCTGGTTACCTCCCGTTCCGGAATTTCCCATTAAACTTGCTTTGGGTGAACGTGCAAAACTAGTGCTGGAAGGCAGCCGGGTAAGCAATGAGAAAGCCAGGAAAAGGGGCTTTGAATTCAAATACGACCACTTACAGGACGCATTGAATGATCTGCTAAATTGATTAACTGTTCCTGTCTTTCAGTTTTTGAGTAAGCGAAAGCAAAGGTTTCAATTGTTCGGCAGGGAGGCTGGTTTCGTGTAGGTTTACCTCTGCTTTAGTGGTGTAATCGTCTATTAATTTGCGACTGTCAATATCTACCTTAAAACGGCGGTACTCCTCCAGGGTAATTTTAATCTTTTGTTCGGCAGGAAGTTTCGCAAGCCGTTTTTTAAAGATCGCATAATCCTCCTCCATCTTTTCAGCAAGTAACAAGGTCATCACCGTTTTTTTATCGGCCAGTATATCACCACCGGTTTGTTTGCCAACAGCTGCCTGATTACCAAACGCATCCAGATAATCATCCTGAACCTGAAACGCCATGCCCAGGTTAATGCCAAAATCATATAATTTCTCAGCCTCCTCCATCTTTGCTCCGGCTGCCAGAGCGCCCAGTTTTAAACTACAGGCGATCAATTCAGCCGTTTTCAGGGAGATCATGTGCAGGTAATCATTGATCTGTATGGAGGTAGGTTCATCCTGTTCAAAATTCATATCCATTTGTTGCCCTTCACAGACCCTGAGGGCAGATTGGTTGAACTGTTGTAAGATGGCGGATAATTCCCTATTTCCTGATCTGCTTAAATAATCGTAAGCCTTAACCAGCATCGCATCACCTGACAATATAGCGATATCCCGGTTCCACTTTTTATGAACTGTTGCCCTACCCCTCCTCAGCGGAGCTTCATCCATAATATCGTCGTGGATAAGGGAAAAGTTATGGAAAAGTTCCAGGGCAATGGCAATGTTCAATATCTCCTCTTTATCTACTTCCTTGGTATATAAAGAGGCGGCAGAAAGACAAAGGCGGGGACGAAGCCGTTTTCCTCCGAGACCCATGATGTAAGCCATGGGTTCATACAGTTCCGATGGCTGCCCATCAAGCTCTAGCTGATCGAAACAACTTTCCAGCAGCTGATTTAATTTCTCCTTGTTCATTTGAGGAAAAAAGAGGGGTCTTTCAACACTTCCCCAAGTCCCTGATCCAGGGGAATTAAATCCCGGCCAAGCAGGCCTTTCATTTTTCGATTATCAGGTAAACGGCGGCTCATGTCCCCTTCTTCAAGTGCCGGCAAATGGACGATCTCCGATTTTGAGCCACTGAGTTCAATGATTTTCTTAGCCAATTCCAGTATGGTGATCTCTTTATCGGACCCAATATTCACCACATCGTCAATGCATTCATTGTTTTTAAATGCTTTCAGGCAGGCAGCAATATTATCTTCTATGTAACAAAAAGTACGGGTTTGTGATCCGTCACCGTAAATGGTAATGGGATCACCGGCCAGGGCAGCAGCTATGAATTTACTGATGACAAAGTCACTGCTTTGCTGGGGGCCATAGGTATTAAAGAAGCGAAAAATGGTATAATCCAGATTAAACTCCTGCTTGTAAGAACGAATAAATGCTTCCCCTACATTCTTTACGATCGCGTAAGGGAGGCGGGAGTTTAAGGGGGTGGTATGTTCATTCTGGGGCAACTCCACTGGCTCTCCGTAAACCTCTGAGGAAGAGGAAAAAAATACCCGCTTTACCGAAGAATTCTTCGACAGATCGAGTACATTCCTAACCCCGCTGATGTCATCCAGCACTTTGATCGGGTTTTCCAGGGTACGCTTCACCCCAACTACGGCAGCATAATGAAAAACATAATCAAAATGCTGACTATGAAAAATAGTGGTAATATCAGTGGGCTTATTTACGTCTGCCTTTACAAATTGAATATTGTCTGCCTCCTTTAAGCGATCCTGGTTTCCGGTCAGGAGATTGTCAACCACTGTGATTCTATAATTCGGATCAACTGCCAGCTTATTAACCAGGGCACTACCTATGAAGCCGGCTCCTCCTGTTACCAGTACCCTTACTTTGCTCATTTCAGCAGGTTTAACAGATAATCACCGTAACCACTTTTTACCAGGGGACGGGCCAGCTGCTTGAGTTGATTCTTATCGATGTATCCCATACGGTAGGCTACTTCTTCCAGGCAACCAATTTTCAAACCCTGACGCTCCTCGATCACTTCCACAAACTGACTCGCTTGCATCAGCGAGGCAAAGGTGCCTGTGTCCAGCCAGGCGGTCCCGCGATCAAGGATGGCAACCTGTAATTTTCCTTGTTCCAGATAAGCTTTGTTCACATCCGTGATCTCATATTCACCACGGGCGGATAGTTTTAAATTTTTGGCGATTTCTATCACCTGATTATCGTAAAAATAAAGGCCAGGAACGGCAAAGTTCGATTTGGGGTTTTTAGGTTTTTCCTCAATGGATCTGGCCACCTGGTTTTCGTCAAATTCCACCACTCCATAGCGTTCCGGATCTGAAACGTGGTAAGCGTATACGATTCCCCCGTCGGGATCATTGTTCTTTTGCAACAGTTCGGCCATACCGGTACCGTAAAAGATATTATCCCCCAGGATCAAAGCGACCTTATCCTTTCCGATAAACTTTTCACCGATCACGAATGCCTGCGCCAGTCCGTTTGGTTCTTCCTGTATAGCATATTGAAAATCGCAGCCAAACTGAGTTCCGTCTCCCAGCAGTTTTTTAAAGCTATCGTTGTCGTGTGGGGTAGTGATGATCAATATTTCCCTTATCCCTGAACTCATGAGTACCGATAGTGGATAATAGATCATGGGCTTGTCGTAAACCGGCATCAATTGCTTGCTTACTGCCAAGGTTAGGGGATGCAGCCGGGTGCCGGACCCTCCTGCCAATACAATTCCTTTCATATTTCAAAAATGCATAAAATTATTCGTTGTGCTTATTTTTTTCAGATTCCTTCACTTCCAGTTTCTGTAGTTCCACATCTTCTTCTTCATCCAACAGTTCAATCAGCACTTCCTCTTCAAATGCTTTGGTGGTAAGCCACTTATCAAACGAAAGTATGAGGGAGGGAAGTAAAATCAAATTAGACGCCATGGCGACCAATAAGGTGAGGCTGACCAGAAATCCCAGGGCTACCGTGCCACCGAATTCTGAAGCCGTAAACACCCCAAAGCCAAAAAACAACACGATGGAAGTATAGATCATACTCACCCCGGTTTCTTTAAGGGCCAGAATAGAAGCCTCCCTAAGGTTAAGCTTATGCAGGTGGAGTTCCTGCCGGTATTTGGCCAGGTAGTGAATGGTATCGTCTACGGATATACCAAAGGCGATACTAAATATAAGTATGGTGGAGGGCTTGATGGCTATACCTAAATAACCCATCACTGCGGCGGTGATCAGCAGGGGCAATAAATTGGGTATGAGGCTGACAAAAACCATACGCAGCGAATGAAACAGCACCGCCATGATAATAGCGATCAATACAATGGCTATGCCGCAATTCAGTTAAGATCTCTTCCATACGGTTGCTCCCAACATCGGCCATTTGAGCGGTGATCCTGGTGATCTGCCGGTTGGAATCCAGATAGGATTGCAGTAGACCTTCCCCGCTACTTCCCGAGGAAGTCAGGTACGGCCCGATAAAGCTTTTTTCCTGATTGTTGAATAGCTGGTATTTCGATTTATTGCCACCGTAAAAGCCCTGCTTGGCAAATTTGATCCCTTCTACAATA
>CAZBIF010000001.1:49437-64836 GCA_964492055.1 uncultured Flavobacteriales bacterium | reverse complement strand
CTGCGGTCAGGCTTCACCAACGCCGCGCTCTATCAGCTGAGCTAATTCCCCATACTTTTGAAACAAAATGCAAAAGTAGCTAAAATACTTTTGCGAAAAACACCTTTCTATTGTGAAAGCAGCTTTAAAGAAAGAATTAGAAAAAACATTACAGGAAAGGGGCCTGCTAAACAGCCCCATTAAGAAAATCCAACGTCTTTACGGTGGATCAATTAACAATGCTTATGCCCTTCAATGCGGCCGTCCCTCATATTTTATTAAGTTCAACGAAAGGGGCCGGTATCCTGGAATGTTTGCCTCTGAAATAAAAGGACTGAATCTATTACGTCAAACAAATGCACTCAGGATACCGGAGGTCATTTGTCAGGGAGAATTAATAGACCAGTCTTTTTTATTACTGGAATATATTGAAGCAGGCAATAAAGAGCCCCCTTTTTGGGAAATTTTTGGCCGTTCCCTTGCTAAATTACATCAAAATCATTCTGACAGCTTTGGGTTAGATCACTCCAATTACATCGGCTCCTTGCCTCAATCCAATAAAGTGCACACTAGCTGGAGCAATTTTTTTATAGAAGAAAGATTGATCTTTCAAGAGAAAATGGCAGTTGATAATGGAAGGATGAATAATCAAGAAAGTAAATTGCTTTCCGGAATATATAAAGTACTACCTGAGCTATTCCCCGTCGAACCCCCTTCTCTGCTACATGGGGATCTATGGTCCGGAAATTTTTTGAATGATCAGTCAGGTGAACCGGTAATCTTTGATCCGGCGGTTTATTTCGGGCATAGGGAAATGGATATAGCAATGAGTCATTTGTTCGGGGGCTTTCACAAGAGGTTTTATCAAGCTTATCATGAGGCTTATCCCTTACAAAAGGGATGGGAGGAGAGGTTGGGGATCTGCAATCTTTATCCCTTGCTTGTTCATGTAAATCTCTTTGGAGGTGCTTACCTGAGCAGAGTTAAATCAGTTGTAAAAAGGTTTTCATAGTTTCTCATAGAAGTTTCATAGACTAATCAAAATTTTCATAATTGTCAGTTATTCGTTAATCTGCTCTATTTAAAAACCTTCAAGGAAAATTTCAATTGAATATATTTATCCAATGCATTTCCGCCCGTCCATAACCCTGTTATATTTCAGTGTGATTTGTCATACGTTGTTCTCGCAACCATTTGATAAGTTACCCAGATATAAATCTTTTGGTGAAGATGACGGATTTATCAATACCAATTATTTAACTGATATTACTCTTTCCTCCGCAGGAGAAGTTTATATTCTTAATTTTTCAAATGCTTACAGATATGATGGGGAAAACTTTTATACTATTGAGAAAAGGGATATAAAGCCTTCCAGTTTTATAACTTTTGGTAAAGTGGGTGAAAACCTTTTTGCAGTAGATATGGAAGGAAAGGTTTTTTTTATTGAAAATGATAAATTTCTGCCTTGGAAAGGTAACCCACGATTAGATAGCTTTAAGGATATAAATTATCACAGCCTGCCGATTTTCTTAAATGACTCCACCTATCTGTTTTCAGCGGGAGGAAGTACCTTTCGAATGGGCTTTTCAGGAGAGGTGTCGGAAGACGATGTTCAACTAGAGGGTGAGATATTAAAAAAGTATGAAGAGGATGAATGGTTCTACTTTTCCACAACCAAATGCGTGGCAGGAGATAACTGTCAATTGACAGTAGTGAACAAAGCAAACAAGCACATTGACTCAGTTCAGATACCAGTTTCACCGACTCAACAAGTTTTACGAACTGTTTTTCACGAAGACACCATTTTTTTAATCAATGGCAGCCGGCAACTAAAAGTTTTCAATACTAAAAAAGGAGAGCTCTCTTCATTTGTATATGATGACATTATACTGAATGTAGTACCTGACCCCCAGGGAGGATTTTACATCGGCTTTAAAACCAAAGGGACATATTATTATCCCTCTCTGCAGTCGAAACCTCAATTGATTTACGAGCAGGCTGCTACACCGGCCATCATTGATCGGGAAGGTGGTTTGTGGCTATATCATGAGGAGAAATTACTTTACATTTCCTATCCCCGATTACATTATATTAAAAAGCGGGACATTAATCAAAGTATTCTTGCATTGGATCATAGTGAAAGGCACTTGTATTTTGCTGATGATAAAGGATCCTTATTTAAATATGATCCGGCTACTTCTACCATTGACTCCCTCTCTATTGATTTAAACAAAGGAATAACTGATCTGGCTTGGGAAAAAAAAGCAGGTAGATTATGGATATCCGGCAGAGGATTTTTAGGCTGGTTAAAACCTCAAGAGAATATTTTTCACGAATATCCCATTGATTCTTTGAACTTCAATGAAGGGGGGATAATAAATGTGGACGCTACTACTGAAAGTGACTTAGTGGCTTTTATTCAAGGTAATAAGTATGTTCTTCAAAAAGAAGGTGGAAAACGATTGACTTATCCAAGGGTAGAGGGGCGTATCTTAAAAATATTACCCTTGTCAATGGAAAAGCAATTTATTGGTACTACGGAGGGTATTTTCCTATACCAACCGGATACACTTATAAATGTGGGCACAAAGGACTCTTTATTAACTTCAAGGGTTTTCGGAATGGAAACAAGTCCGGGCGGTATCTTGATCTCTAATGAAGAGAATGGACTGGTGTGGTACAGGAAGGGGGAAAGCATACTTATACGTTATCAGGGCCAAGCAATAAACAAATCAGCTTTATTTAAAAAAAATGAATATGAATACTGGGTAGTAGCGAAAGAAGGGTGTTTTCATTTAAAGTTTCAAGATAATGGAGATTATCGAATAAAAGCTTTTGAAAGAATCCCAACGGTAACTGCCAGTTCATTTAAATTCTTCAGCGGTAGTTTATGGTGGGGTACCTGGCAGAAAGGGTTGCTGGAAGTACCCGTGAAATTTATTGAAGAACATCCTCTTGATCCCCGAAGTAATATACTCATTGAAATGCGGGTAGATCATAAGGAAGTAAGTTGGGAAGATCAAGATTTACATTTTCCGGCCCTTACCAACCGCATCGAATTTAGTAACCACCTTATTTCCTTTCAAGATTGGGAGCTTTCTTTTCGTTACCGCTTAAGAGGATTAACCAGGGAATGGGCCTATACAGAGGAGGAAGTGGTACAATTTACCACCTTACCTCCCGGAAACTATACCTACGAAATACAGTACCGGAAGGGAGCGCAAATGTGGAAAGCCAGTCGTGAAATCTCTTTTGAGATAGTTCCTCCCTTCTGGAAGCGATGGTGGTTTATAGGCGCGGTTTTACTATTTACCGCCGGGGCCATCTGGGTCATGGTCCATTTCAGGATCAAGCGCATTCGCAAAAAAAATCAACTGATCCTGGAAAAGCTGCAAGCCGAACAAACAGCCTTGAAAGCCCAGATGAATCCCCATTTTATATTCAATATTATTTCATCAGTCCAATACCTGGTACTTAATGAAGAAAATGATAAAGCGGCCCATTTTCTTAATCGCTTTTCTACCCTAATGCGCAATATTCTCGACTATTCCAGCCAAGCGAGTATATCTATCAAAGAGGAGCTGGAATTTCTGGAGGATTATATAACGCTTGAGAAACTCCGTCAAAAAGAGCCTATGGAAGTGATAAAAGAAATGTCAATTCCCAGTTCCAGAGAAAAATTTCGCATCCCACCCTTTTTAATACAACCCCTGATTGAAAATGCCATTCATCATGGGTTGAAACATCAAAAAGGCCGGAAGGAATTACGTTTAATATTCGAGGTGGACCATGAATACTTATTTGTTGAGATTGCCGATAATGGAATAGGCAGGCAAAAGTCAGAAGCCTATTTAAGTGAATCCCGAAAGGCGAGAAGGTCTCATGGACTAAAAAATATTAGAAGCAGATTGGCCATGCACGATAAAACAAATCAACTTCTGATCTCTGATCGGGAAAGCGGAAGTGGGACAAAAGTAAATTTAAAAATTAAACTAATTCCTCCTCATGAAAGCACTAATAATTGACGATGAAGTACTACCGGCAAAAATGATCGATAAACTGATCAAAAAACATTGTTTTGAGATCAGTCAGACATCTGTATATAATTCCCCTAAACTGGCTTTGAAAGCACTTGAAGAAGAGTATTACCATATCTTGTTTCTCGATGTGGAAATGCCGGAAATGGACGCTTTTCAATTCTTAAAGAAAGCCAACCTCAGCCTGGAAACGGTAGTAATATTTACCACAGCTTATTCCAATTATGCCGTAGATGCCTTTAAAGCAAATGCCTCCTATTACATCATGAAACCAGTAACCAAAGATGAACTGATCAAAGCAGTGAGAAAAGCCAACTGGCAATTACAGCAAAATCCGATAAAAAGTGCTGCCAAGATTAATTTGCAAACCATCAGTATTTATGAAGGCGATGAGTACAGTATAGTGCCAATTCAAGAAATCGTTCGCATTGAAGCCGATGGCAGTTATTCCATGATTTATACGGAAGAGAGCAAACACCTGAGCAGCCGGAGGCTTGGTTACTATGAAAAGAAGCTGGAAGGTTACCATTTCTTTCGCTGCCATAACTCCCATCTGATCAACCTGGACTTTTTGGATAAGATTGGCAAATCGAGTAGTGGTTACCTTAAAATGAAAAATGGTGAAACTATTCCTTTTGCCAGTTCAAAACGTAATCAGTTGAATCAACTACTCGGGCTATAATGTTTTTAAGTGAATTAGTTTTATCTTATGCAGTAGGGTAATTTTAAATTTTCATTCGCATAGGTATGTGCTATAATATAAGAACGCAACTAGAGTCCCAGCTAAAGAGGGCCAGACATAAAGGTTCCATTTCAGATATTAAATACCTGGAGGAAGAGTTAAAAAAATATGTCGATTACCATCATGTTTCTGCATTTGCCCATCCTCAATTGCTGCTTTACACTGTTGACTCACCCTTGCTGCCCAAACCTATTATATGGGGGTTGATCCCCTTTTGGGTTAAAAATGAGGACCAGGCTCAGAAAATATGGAATCAGACCTTGAATTGCCGGGGGGAAAGTATGTTCGATAAACCAGCCTTTCGTAGTGCGGTGAAAAACCGGGCTGTATTACCGGTGATGGGGTTCTATGAATACCATCACTTCAAAGGGAAAAAGTACCCTTTTCATATAGTGCATCAAGATGACTCTGTATTTTATCTCGGTTGTTTATATAGTGAATGGACCAATAAAACCACCGGTGAGATCATGCCCACCTTTACCATTATTACCGTGGAAGGAAATGAGGTGCTGTCACGCATTCACAATAATCCCAAGCTGACTGGTCCCCGCATGCCCTTGATCATCCCGGAAGAAAGTGTAGATGTATGGCTGAAGGAGGAATTGTCTAAGGATGAAGTGAATTCATTTTTACAGCCCTATCCTTCCTCAAATTTGAATTACTATACTGTAGGTAAGTTACAGGGAGATTCTTACAAAGGAAATGTGAAGGAGGTATTTGAACGGGTGGATTATGAAGAACTTAACCCCCTGTTTTAATGGCGCTTCAATTTATCCACTTCTTCTTTTAACTGCATTACCACTGAGGTCAGCTGATCTATGGTATGGTTTTCATCCGGGGGAGGCGGCAATTCAAAACTTAAAAATCCCTTCGCCTGCCAAATTTCCTGAACCTTATCAATTGGTAACTCATAACTTTCATACTCTTTATTATCGGAGTGAAAAACCAGGGTTCGGTTGTTTTCTATCTTATTGATCAATCTTTTATATACCACACCTTCTTCGGTAGATACCACCACATAGCATTTCCCATTCTTCACCTGCGACCAGTTTTGCAAGTACTGACATAATATATAGCTACCATCCGCTATGGGCAACATACTATCCCCTTTAATCTGGAACAATCGATAGGTTCCCTGGGTAGTTTCAGAAAGGGGCAAGCTAAAACTGGGTAAATTTTCCACATATTGGGGGTCGGCGTATCCGTTTAAATAGCCGGCAGCAGCCTTTACCGGTACTACGCTGATTCGCTCATTTTCCTTGAAATCCGCGACAATTGGAAGGATGCGTAAATGATTTCCGCTGATGTCCTTTTCCGAATGTTTTTCGTTTTGGCTCAATCTTTTCTCTAGGAGATCATCAATAGGTACTTTGAAATAGTGGGAAACAAGTTGCAGGACTTCGAATTTGGGTTCAGCCCGGCCTTCTTCGTAGGAACCAAGAGCCGGACGGTTGATGCCAAGATGAGCAGACAGTTCTGCCTGGGTTTTTCCGGCTTCTTTCCTTAAGTACTTTAAATTTTGAGCAAAATAATTCAAAACTGAATGCTAAATTAATTAGTAAACTAAAATAAATAGTATATTTGAATGGTAAATTTAAGCAATCCTAAAATAATTAGCAACATGAATAAAATACATCACAAAATCAGAGGGAGTCATCCAGGTTTTATTGGTATTGAACTTCCAAATGAATACCAGGTAGTTTTATTAGATGAGGATAATTTCAACCTCTACAGACGAAATGAGAAGTACAATGGTATCGCCATGGAGGTAAAAGACAGTTACTGCCATTTTGAAAAACCGATCGACGGATCATGGCATGTGGTAATCGAAGGTAAAACCTGCGACTTTTCACCCAAGGATATACACATTATATATAGGGCTGCGTAATCAGGGCGCAGCTACTATTTCCTTATTATCTATCTGACCGATAGCCAGGGCCACGCAACCTTCCGTATCAAATCCGGTTGGCAGTGGTTTTTTTGCTACCTTAAGGGTAATTTGTATGGGTTGATCTGTTTCAGCCATTACTTCCCAATAGGTTGAGCTTTTCCCCGATTTATATCCTACCTCTTTCCCTTCTTTGTTCGTTAAACGAAGCTCTATCTCTCCAAGATATTCTTGACTTTTTACGACCAGCCGGTAGCGCTTTTGCTTTTGTACCGGAAACAAAAGCATTGCTGAATCTCCGGAATACATGTGGGCAGCCTGAATACTTCCACAATATTCATAAGCATCTAACGCTGAGAAATCACTCTTGCGAATGAAACGATTGCATTGAGCGTATGAAAAAGTGGAGATTAAGTAAGCCAGTATGGCCAGGCTTAAACCAATTAGTTGTTTTCTGCTTTTCATCATTAAGTTTTGATTTTATTTTTCGCCGCAAAAGTCCCTATGATTAAAGCTTTTGTAGGTTAGTAGCAGATTATGGCTTCATTAAGATCGAGGCCGGATTATTAAGCAGTTGTTAGTTTTTATCAGTGCCTGGTAACAGAATGTTAAACAGAAAAGGAAAACAATTGAAAGGGGAGGCTTTTAAGTAATCGGGATTACATTTCGATTCACCACCACAAAAACCTGATCATCTTTTTTAACCGGCACTACTGATACGCCCGTAAAAGTGCCAAAGGCAGGTAGGATACCCCCATTTTCGCCAAAATAAAAACAGGCGGTCTTATGGGATTGCCGCCCCTTGCCTCTCAATCGGACCCCCGGATGGATATGGCCTGCCAGGTTATAATAAGTGGAATCCTCTGGGAGGGGCTCGTGAGAAAGTAAAAAAGGGTCTACCAACAAGGGTTGAAAGTGGATTTTAAAGCCCAGCTTTTCATAGGCAACTGGTTCCAGAATATCGTGATTTCCCAAAACCAGTTCAAACTGTAAGTGATCGTAGGCGCCGATCAATTCCCCGAAGACCTCCCATTCCTTATTGAAAGTGCTGTGAAAAAGATCTCCTAAAAAGATGACCCGTTCCACTCCCGGCTGCCGGAAAACCTGATGCAGTAATTTCCAGTTCTTTAAACTGCTATTGGCTGGAACAGCAATTCCGTTGTTTCGGTAGTGGGAAGTTTTACCCAGATGCAGGTCGGCAATTAAAAGCAATTTTTGCTCAGGCCAAACGATCACTTTCTGAGGCAACAACAGCAATTTTTCCCCTTTTAATTCTATTTCTTCATAGCTGCTGATCATTTCCCCGCATTGCATAGGTCAAAGTTCGTTAACAAATCACTTTTATTTACTTTGCAGGGTGAATAATCAAACATATTGTATCCATTGCGATACTTACTTACAAGGTAATTATTGCCATCATTGTGGCCAAAAGGTAATCCGGCCTGAAGATAAAAAGATATCCCGTTTTATAGAGGAATTCTTCACCTCCCTATGGATGGCAGATAACCGTTTTTTTCGCACTTTCCGTACCTTGTTTCGTTCACCTGCCCAATTACCCAAAGCTTATATACAGGGTAATACCCGTAAATACTGGTCTCCTGTTCAGCTATTTCTATTCGTGAATATTCTTTATTTTCTCTTTCCCCTGGTTAATTCATTTAATACTAGCCTGTATAGCCACCGGCATCGGCAGGTCTACAGTAAAGAGGTAAACCCGGTAGTGGGAAATTATTTAAATGAAAATGCGATCACCACGGAAGAATTTGCCAATGTGTTTGATCGGAAATCTTCTCAGATCAGTAAATTGTTACTGATCATACTGGTATTGTTCCATGCACTGCCGATGTCCGTGGTTTTAGTATTTGCGCCTCGCTTCTATTTTACTGATGTTTTGACTATTTCCGCTTATTTTACCGCCTTTTATATTCTGGGGTTTTTAATTTTATTACCGCTGGGGGCTTCCACCGTAAATTGGATTTTAGGTAACGGATTGCAATTTTTATTCGGAGAAATGATTTTTTCCCTCATCTTGCTGTTAGGTATGTTGATCGTATTGACCTATTTGCTGAAAAAAGCATTGTCCATCACTTATGGCAGCGCATTTATACCTGCCTTATTAACTATCCTCCTGGCTGTTCCTACCTATTTTCTGTATCGTTTTCTTCTGTTTTGGGTAACCTTTTGGGTAGTTGCTTAGCAAATGCCAATTCGAAATATTCCTCTAAGTATAGTAGATCATTAGGTTGTAGTTTAGATTTCCTCAAATCATAAATTACATGAGGGAGACTTTTAAAAAGGTCATTCAAAGCATTTTCTTCCCCGGTAACTAAAGTGTAAAAACTCGCCCCGTCAATTTACCTTATTTTTTCATTTACAGGAAATCTACTGCCTGTTTCTTTATCCGAAGGAACAAACGGTTTATTAAAGCGCTCTTGGTTTTTGGGAATTATTGTCACGTAATATGCTGTATAATCCCTATACTTGCTGGATTTTCTCATAACTGCATCCCTCATTGATTGATAGAGACCAGCTTTATCCGAGCCTTTTACTGTATTGAACTTATTTTTTACCTCTGCAAGAATTCTATATTTAATGGAAAATAAATCCATAACATTCCCGGATTTTAAATTTTCCCACTCATTTACGGAGCCTAATATAGTTTGGTGAAATCCACCTATATGATTTTGTAAGGTTTTTTGGGATTGCCTGGTCAATTCACTTTTTTTCCAGTTCTCATGATCAAGATCAAAACCACTCATTTGAAAAAGCGCTGAAAAAGGATCTATCACATTTTTATTGAACCTTTTTTCAGCCTCAAACTTCGCATTTTCAGCAATTTTTAATAGTTGGCTTACAGCCGCTATTAATGCATTGTCATTTATCCACTTTAAAAAAGCCATGTAACTCAATGAAAGGGTCGAAACTAAATAAAATTCCCTATATGGACTAGGCAGGGGTGAATTCTATATTTACCTGATTGCTGTTTATAGTTTTGGATTCAAGGTTATAATGACTGTAAACATCATTTAAAAACCTTATTAATGCAAAGCCTATTTCTTTGCCTAAATTGACTGGAACGGCATTACCAATTTGTTTATATTGACTTGAAATTGAACCGGCGAATTTCCAATCATCGGGAAAAGTTTGGATACGTGCATATTCCCGTATTGTGAAGGGACGAGTTTCGTCCGGATGACATCTTTCAGTTTGTTTCTGAGCAGGACTGCAAGTTAGGGTAAGACTAGGCTCATCCCAACTCATACGTCTGGCCATGCCTGTTTTTCCTCCACCAAGGAAATAACTTTTTTGCATGTATTCTTTTTGTACCTTTTCTGGCAAATCTCTCCAGTATCCGCCTGGCGGCACCATTTTTAAAACTTTGGCTTTCTTTTGCGGATACTTCGTCCCCTCAGAGTAAGGAACATCCTCAGGGAACAATTCCCCAGCTTGCAAGGCGTCTCTCAGTGTGTAGATTTTCTTAAACGGTTTGGGAAACTCAAAACTTAATTCAACATCCTTTCTTATACCTATCAAGAACAATCGTTCCCTTTTCTGGGGAACTTTATAAAAAATGGCTTTTAAAATCTTAGGTTCGAGCGTTTTATACCCCAACTCGTCCATAATAGACCTCATGCCTGCCAGGGTTCGACCCTGGTCATGGTTCAAAAGCCCCCTTACATTTTCACCTACACAGATCAGTGGTTTTACCTCATCCACTACCCGGGCAAATTCATAAAACAAGGTTCCCCGAGCATCTTCCAAACCGAGTTTTTTACCTGCATAACTAAAAGCCTGACAAGGGAACCCACCTGTAACCACATCAATCTCGTTTGCGTAATTTTTAAAGTCCAGGTTTTTAACATCCCCTTCCAACACTTTCCAATTAGGACGATTGGTTCGGAGGGTTTCTGCTGCCCAGTGATCAATTTCATTCAAAGCTGCGCATTTTAGACCTGCCTGTTCAAGCCCTAATGCCAACCCCCCTGCACCGGCAAATAATTCTAAAACCGAATAATTATGTTCTGCATTAACTTCATTTCCTTGTGGATGGTTATTGAACAAAAAGTCAAGTTCATCAAAAATCTTTAATTGATCTTTACGATATACCCGATAATTGCTCATCGGTTCGCGTACTGCTACCAATTTTCCATTATTGTCCCATCTGCGTAAAGTTTCTTTACTCTTCCCCAGTAAGTCAGCCACTTCTGAAATAGTATAGTATTCCTTCATAACCTTATTTGTCAACCTTACACATGGTTACAAATTTATATATTTCTAAGTTAACTCTTTTACAAAATATTAAATTTGTTTTTGATGGAAGAGGGGTATTCAAAAAAGCGCATAAAAGTTCCCAGGTTCAAAGAGTCAGAAGGGTTTTATACCACCAAGCAGAGAAGTAAACAGATGGCCAAAATAAGGGGGAAGAATACAAAACCCGAGCTTGCTTTCAGAAAGTCATTATTTAATAAAGGGGTGAGGTACAGGGTAAATGTTAAATCCCTACCAGGCAAACCTGATATGGCCAATCGCTCAAAAAGGTTTGCAATATTTATTGACGGGGAATTCTGGCATGGTTACAAATGGCAGGAAAAGAAACCAAAGATCAAAAGTAACCGCGGCTTTTGGATCCCTAAAATTGAACGGAATATGCAAAGGGACCGTGAAGTAGCCCAGAAGTTAAAGAACCTGGGGTTCTCGGTATTTCGGTTTTGGGAGCATGAAGTAAAGGAGAACCTTGAAGGATGCATAAATAAAGTAGTAGAATATGTCAACCAACAGTCGCTTTAACAACCACTGTTTCTTTCTCTATCAACTTTTCAAAAACCATTTGCGGGGGTTCTTTGATAAAGGTGGTTTCTATATTAATGAAACCGCATTCAGATAGTTGTTGCTGTACTCTTTCTGCAGTGAAAAATTGAAAATTGAATTGAGTAACCGCTAGGGTTTTCATATTGTGTTCCGGCCGGAAAGCAAGGATCAATTCCCCAGCCGGCAGTAGCAGGCTCTTTAGTTTATACAAGGTGTTTTGAACATCTTGCCAGAAGTAAATGGTATTTATTGTAAAAATTTTGGAAAAGTGAGCCGACGGCAATTGGTTCTCTAAGATATCACCGTGCAGAAAGGCAGCTCTACCTTCCTGAATATAGGATTCATTAAGTTGTTTGGCAGCTTCAACCATGTCGCCGGAGTAATCCAGTCCGGTATACCGGATTGTGGGATGTAGATTGAGTAAATTCTTTACAAAAAAGCCGTTCCCCATGCCTATTTCAAGCAACTGATCCTGGGGCTGAGCATTGACTACCGCCAGGGTATGCAGATTCATGGCGGCATTTCCCTGGTTCATTCTCTCGGCAACTTGAATACCCATCTTACCCTCAGGTTTTCTCAGTTGGCGGGCTAGTACCTCGAGTTCTATAGTATTTACGGTGGCTTTGGTTTCGCTCATATCAATCGGGGTAAAATTATCATCAAACTAGTTTGCTTCCATCGGTTTTTTGGCGATCAAAATATATTGGTCCGGCAAAGTATTTTCATCAATCAATATCTTTGAAAATCCCGCCTTTTTTAATTCCCGGGAAACTTCCACGCTCGATAAGCGCAAGGAGGGGGGTGGGCCAAATGAACTTTCTTCCTTCTTGAAATCCACAATGTACAGCTTGCCACTTTCCTTTAAGCCGGTTTTTACTTTTTTAAAATACGCCAACCTGTTTTCCAGATGATGATACGTATTTACCAGCAAAATGATATCGGCTGAACCGGAATCTAACAGAGGGTCATCGTAGGGAATTTTCTCAACGGATATTTTCATGCTGTCAGGCCTGCCCTGGTTCACCGAATCCAGATAGTGGATAAACCGCTCATCCACATCTTTGGCAACCACATTTGCTCCGGCATCTGCCAGGCGAAAGCTGAAATAACCACTTCCTGCCCCAATATCTGCTACTGTTTTATTTGTTAGCTCTCCTAATTTGGCCACCACCGCTTCAGGTTTTTGCCATTCCGCCCTTCCGGGATCTTCGTATTTTGCCACTAATTCAGCAAATGAATGCTGGTGCATATGATGATTAGCAGAACTTTGATGATCACCTTCACTACTTTGTGGACCACAACTAAAAAATAGAATCGAAAAAAGTAGAAATAGATTTTTCACCTTACTGCTTGTTTATGGTTCTAAGTGCCTTTTGCATGATACGCTCGGTTGCCTTATTTTCGGATCCCTTATTCCAATTGGCACAAACAGACAAAACAAAATCAGGCCTTGTCTTGCTGGCATCATTTAACCAGTTGCCAACGCTGTCTTGTACGTATTTGGCCGGATCAGCTTTCAGCGGTTCAAGGATAGGCAAGGCCATTTCCGGTTGCTTCTTCAGGCGATCAATATGCTTGCACCACACTCCTCTGGGACGGGTTATCTCCGAAGCAAAACGGCGAATATTTTCATCTGCATTTCGGCTCCATTCAGCCAGCAAAGGAATAGCCAGCTCCAGTTGGGCAGCTACTTCTTCCCTGAGCGCAAGCCAGATAGCTTCCCGCACCCCAAAATGGATATCAGTGACAAGGGGCCAGGCCAATTTCAGTTTTTCATCCAGCTTATATGCAGGGGAATAAGCCAATACAAAACAAGCATAGCTCCTGATCAAATCGCTGACATTAGAGTTTAAAATACCGTACACTCGTTGAAACTCTTTTTCGGAGGAAATTTGCTGCTGTAGGCTCTTCCCAATAATTTTAATGTCGGTGAGGGAGGAACGTTTGGGAGCCGTTCTCAACTTTTCAATGGCATTGGCCAGGTACTTTGTTAACCCAAGGATCGGAAAAACTGATCGCAGAAGTTTTTCCTGGTCTACCACCATCCATTCTACAAGATTAACAGAGGGTGTTTTCCCCTGGTTAAGCCATTGGATCACTTGAGCAGGAACCTCGCTCCTTCGACGTGCCCCTTTTCTGGCCGTACTAATTTTTTCCATCCTCATTTGATTTACTTTTATCTACTGGTAGCGGCTTTCCGGCTCCGCGGCAGTAAAATTACCCGACATGGATACCCAGAATCCTTCCTGCTGCTGTCCCCCATTATCAAAATCCAGTCGGGCATCCAATTGCTCTGCCAGGAGGTGAATGAGTTCCATACCTATTGAACCTTTCTTCAAGTTAGCTTTAGAAGTTTCCGACAACCCCTTTCCATTGTCCATATAAAGGAAATGTTGTTCATCTCCTTCATTCTCAAAACAAATTTTTATTTCCAACTCATTTTCCTTGCCCGCATGTTTGAAGGAGTTGGTAAAAAGTTCGTTGAATATCAATCCCAATGGCAAGGCAATATCTATGGAGAGTTTCAGGGAGGGTACCTCCACCTGAATCCTTACTTTACTATGAACTTGTTTCATTTGTTGTTCGGCAAACTCCTTTAGGTAGGCACCAAAATCCAGTGTAGCTATATGATCTGATTGGTAGATCATTTTATGTAAAAGGCTGATGGATTGGATGCGATCTTTGGCAATCTGGAATATTTCCCTCGATCGTTCATCCATTTTTTCATCATTTAGTTGCAGATTGAACAAACTACTAACGATCTGTAAGTTATTTTTTACCCGATGATGCAATTCCTTCAACAATAACTCATTTTTCTCACTAGACTCGCTCAAAAGGCGATTTGACTTTAACATTTCCCGGTTGGTCTGTTGAAGTTCAACATTGGCCTTTCGCAATTTAATTCTCGCTTTTCTGCGGCTTAGCAATAAAATGATCAGAATGATAGTGGCAATACAGAGTAGTAAAGCGATATACATTAAATCTTCATAGCGTAAAGCTTTTCTTTCTAAGTACCCTTTTTCCAGCAGGGTCTGATTACTGATGGAGTAATATTTAGAGGCCTTTAATTCATTTTTGGCCTCCTGGAGATTCTGGAGTCCCTGGGCGCTATCCCGATAAAGTAAATAACGGTGAAATAAAATTTTTAAATTACCCTCTTTTTGTCGCACTGCATGAAGGCTGATGAGCTTTTCGTAAATGCGAGATAGTACTTCAACTTTACCTGCATTTTCGGCAAGAAAAATAGCATCTTCATAATAATAACGAGCTGAATCGTATTTTCCCAATTCCTGATAATTTTCCGCCAGGGATATAAAAACATTGCTCAAGCCTTCGCTGGAATTTATGACATTTAAAAGGCGGGCTTCATTCATAAGGTACCAAATAGCTGAATCATATAATCCTTCCTTCTTTAGTACCTGGGCATAGTTTCCATAAGCAAAAGCGTGGATCACCGGATTTACATTCCGGCTGGATAACCGCTGATTGATTTTAAAATAAGCCTTGGCAGAATCATTAATACCCAATTTATGATATATAAATCCAATATCGTTTATGGTGCGATGGGCCAGTTCTTTTTTCCCAGATAATTGATAATAGTTTAAAGTAGATTTATATACCTCAACAGCTTGCTGCAAACTATCCACTTGTAGCAGCAGATCAGCATAGTACTCATATAAAAATCCTTTGATCAAAGGATTTTCCAGGTAGGTGAGTAATTCCGGAAAAACGGCATTCATCTGCTGATAGGCCAATGCCTCGGAACCAATATAATTAAGTGATTTGGCCAGCAAAAGGCGAATGTATAATTCTTCTCCCCTCGTTCGGTAATAATCAAACTCCAGTAAATGCTGGAAATAATTAATTGCCTGTAATTGGCTGTCGTTGTGCTGGATGCGACGGGCGGTAAGCAACATTTTTTCAAATTCCGTAGCGTCTTGAGG
>CAZBIF010000001.1:47512-49427 GCA_964492055.1 uncultured Flavobacteriales bacterium | reverse complement strand
CTGATCTCACCCTCTTTATCTATTGCATCTTCCAGCAAATAAATAAGTTCGTTCAGCGTATAATTGATCTTATCTCTCTCCTCTTCAAGCTTTTTGATGGAAAAAGGCAAATTCGCCTGCTCCCCGGTAGGAGTAGACAAAGGGAAGGTTCGGATGCTGATGCAAGTAGCTATTAGTAAGCCCCATATTCCGATGCGTAAGCTTAGCATAAAGTGCGGGCAAGATAATGGAAAATTAGCTATCTGCTACAATGACTGATAAAGATATAATTACACTATCGCTGTTTTCTTCAGGGAATGGCTTTTGCCTTTCTTTTGAGGATAAGTGCAGAAATAAGGGAGATGATAATACCCGTAGGCAGTATTTCAATGTAAGTAAAAAAGAATTTAAAAATGGGATTTTCGTACAGGCTCATCATATTCTCCATTTGCTCTATTTGGGAATCTTTTTCTTCCTGACTTAAGCCACTGTTTTCTATCTTACCAATTTCAGCCTCCATGTAATTACTCATGAAATCCTGTAAACAACATTCGGAAAGGATCATCCAGGTGAGTACATACATAGTGGCTGCAATTAGCGCTATATAAAGTCCCATCAGGAAAGCTTTACCAAAAGAAATAACCCCATTCAAATAGTTATCCCGGTATGCTCTGATCCCAAAAAAAATAGCAGATAGGGCAATTACCTGGGCTGTATAACCAATCACTTCAGCATTACTCATATCGCTGTGCTCATCCATGCTTAACATTGAAATAGCCATAAAGAGGGAAATGATGCCACCTCCGATGAGGCCGTATTTAAGGAGAATTTTTTTCATGTGTTAAAAGTTTAAAATTTCAGGCAAATCAACAACATTTAAAGAAGAATCGCCTCATACTAAAGTACCAATTATGGTGAACTGGTACTTTAGTACTACCGGATCAAACCTTGCCTTCTGGCTTCCTGTATCGCCTGCGTACGGCGCTGTACATTCAGTTTGGAAAATAAATTGCTCGTATGGGTCTTGATGGTGTTTTCGCTTAAAAAAAGCTTTTCTGCGATTTGTTTATTACTCAATCCTTCTTCTATTCCTAATAGCACCTCCATTTCCCTCCGGGAAATTTCCAATTCCCTTGGCACCTCTACTTGAGGACGACTCTCAGCTTTGTACGGTTTATCACTATTCTGTTTTTGCCTCAACTTGATCCCGGCCCACAAACCGAAACCGGTAAAGATCACTGCCAATGCTCCTACATACCATTCTTCCCTGAAATTGTGAATCAAATAACTGTATTCAATCCAATTAAGCAGCAGGATCAAAAGTGCCAGGGAAATGCCATAATAGAATACTTCCTTTTTCAACTTTGCAAATGTGCTTATTTTATGATTTTAACTGAAAGCTTAAAGGTAGTCTGGGTTCTTTAACCTTTCTCCAATTGCAGCTTCATGCGCTTCACCCGGTCTTCCAGTTTCTCCGTGCTGAGTTTTTCCCTTAACCGATCCACCATAATGGGGAAGGAGAAAGGGGAGGGTTTGTCAATCACTTTTAAAATAATGGATTGGCTCTCTATGCGCTCCATCGCAATGCGCATGCGGCTCTCTTCTAACTGAAATTCCATCACCTCTTCAAAAGCCTGTAGGTAAAGCAAATTGTTTTCTTCATAATCTTTAAACACATCGAAAAACAACTGAGAAGAGGATTGCAGGTGTTTATCGGCTTTGTGCTTGCCCGGAAATCCTTTAAATACCAGGCCGGAAATAGAGGCAATGTCCCGGAATTTGCGCCGCGCCATTTCCGTAGCATTCACCGATGCCTGTATGTCTTCCGTTAAATGATCCGCGGTCAGGATGTTATTATCCAGCGCCTCTTCCAGGGGAATGGGTTGGTCAGAAAGCAGTTCAAAACCGTAATCGTTCAAAGCAATGGAAAAAGTGA
>CAZBIF010000001.1:41165-47502 GCA_964492055.1 uncultured Flavobacteriales bacterium | reverse complement strand
TGGGAAGGATAAGGGCGATGCGGTAGGCGATCACCGAAGCCATCCCTTCATGTACAAACCGGCCTTCGAAAGGATAGAAATAAGCATGGTAGCCTTCCCGGCTCTGAAAATATTCAATCAGGAATTCATTCTCTGCAGGCACATAAGAGCGTTCCGCCTGCTTTTCTATCAGGGGGGCAATTTTTACCAGTTCCGGTTCGCTATTGGGTTGCTTGAGGCTTTCCCTTATTTTGATTCGCAGCATGGCGGATAGTAACCAAAGCTTGTACCCCCTGCAATTTGATCAATTCCAGGTTCCGGCCAGCGAACCAGAAGACATCACCCGGTTTGAGCCGGGATACAAAATATTCTTCCACCGTACCAATGAATCCGCCGGATATGAATTTGATCTGTATGGCCGGTTCGCTTACAATAGTGCCTATGGAAAGGCGATGGCGCATGGCGATTTTTCGGTTGGTAACTTTAAAAAGCCCATCCTCCTGTATTTCCACCTTTTGAAATTCATCGTAATTCGACAAAGACTGTCCTCCGCTTACGATAAACTTCAGGATCCATTGCCATTCTTCTTCTGAGATGCTTTCAAAGCAAAAGGTCGATTTTATTTCGGGAAGTATTTCCCTGGGATTAAATCCATCGGAAACCGCCAGGGTGACCAGGTACTGTATCAATACATCAAAGGAGCGGAAATAGGGAATGCGCCTTTCCAGAGTGCCTTGCCGCATGGCCTCCCCCAGGGCCGCCGATTCTATGATCTCCAGGGAATGCGTAGGAACAAAGTAAATATTCGAAACGGCTCCCGGCTGATGACCGCTGCGTCCTGCCCTTTGCATAAAACGGGCTACTCCTTTCGGACTACCTATTTGCACGATGGTTTCCACCGGCCTAAAATCCACCCCCAGATCCAGGCTGGCAGTACAAACCACTGCCTTTAACTTTTCCTGATGTAAGGTTTCCTCTACCCAGTCCCGCAGCTCCCGGCTAATGGAACCATGATGCATGGCCAGTTGTCCCGCTAACTCCGGTTCGGCATCCAGTAAGCGCTGATACCATATTTCGCATTGCGAGCGGGTATTGGTAAAAATGAGGGTGGTTTTGCTCTTCCTAATAACCGGAATTACTTTTTCCAGCATAGTAATTCCCAGGTGTCCTGCCCAGGGAAATTTTTCCACCTCATCCGGCAGAATGGTCTTTAATTCAATTCGCTTGTCAATTTTAGCTTTTATCAATTTGTGTTTATCTTCCTCATAGGTGCTGCCCAGCAGTACCTGTATGGCTTCCTCCATATTTCCCACCGTGGCTGAAATGCCCCAGATTCGTAAATCCGGGCAGATTGTTTTCAGGCGGGAATGGGCCAGTTCCATCTGCACGGCTCGCTTGGAGCCTAGTAATTCATGCCATTCGTCGTTTACTATGCATTTCAGGCTGCCAAACATTTTCTGATAGCCTTTGGTAGCCAGTAAGAGCTGCAGGCTCTCCGGGGTGGTGATCAAAATGTGCGGTATATTTTTCTTTTGATGGGCCCGCTCCTCAGTGCTGGTGTCTCCGGTACGCCGGGCTACCTGCCAGGGAATGTTTAATTCAAGGCAGGCCAGGCGAAGGGCACTTTCTATCTCTTTGGCCAAAGCCCGTATGGGGGTGATCCATATCAATTGTAAACCGCTATGGTAAGCGGGGTCAACCCTGTTCCTTAAATAATCGGCCAATACCCCCAACCCCATGGCGTAAGTTTTACCGGAGCCGGTAGGCGCATTTATCATACCATGAAATCCTTCCTGATAAGCTCGCCAGGCTTGTTGTTGAAACGGAAAGACTTCCCATTTCTGCTTTTCAAACCATTCTTCTATCTCTGAAAAGGAAGCCTTCATTTCTTTCAGCGATTTTATATTCCCTGAACCAGCTGATGGGTGAGCCGCAATAATTCCGTTTCGGCTACTTTGGCCATGTATTTTGTAAGGATCAAGCGTTCGCGTGCCTGTAGGGTACTCAATTGTATTTCCCGCAAATCGATCGCGGAGATCCCTCCCAGGCGGTAATTTTCCATAGCAAAGGCAAGATTTTTATCTGCCAGTTCCACGTTTTGCAATTCAAAGTCAAGCAGTTCCAGATTATTTTCATAAACCGCATAATTGCTGACCAATTGTTCCATCAGTTCGGCGCGCAGTTCCGCATAATCAATTTTGCTTTGTTCAATCCGAACCTTGCTTTTTTGCTCTTCCCGGCGCTTTTCAAAACCATCGAACAAGGGTATTTGAATGGTGGCACCATACGTTATGCCTTCTGTCTCATTTGATCTGACAAAACCCGCTTCAGATTCGGATTCATTGTAATTGTATCTGCCGTTCAAGCCGATCAACGGCAAGCGATCAGCAAAGCGTTCTTTCTTTTCCAGTAAGGCAATTTCAATATTTTTCTGATAGATTTCCAGATTTGGATTTTGCTCCAACGCTGCAATCAAATTTTCCTTTTGCAGACTGGTATCTAAAGTGATCTCCGATATCACCTGAAAAGAGGAATCTACGGGGCTGCCCATCAGTTTGTTTAGCTGCGCTTTTAATCTGCTCAGCCGTACTCCCTGATCCATCAAGCGGGAGCGGTCCGCATTAAAATCTACCTTTGATTGTATATTGTCAAGCTCGGAACTTACCCCAATCTCCAGGCGGGCATCGCTTAACTTCAAGCGCTCTTGGGAAACTTCCAGCTGCTTGGCATACAAATCCAGCGTTTGCTGTTCTGCAATGATCTGTAAATAGGTAGTGATGATCTTTGCCAGTTCATTATTGATATTTTGCTTGAGTTGTAAAAAAGCCACTTGTTCAAGCTCTTCCAGTCTATTTTTTGTAACGAACATCCGGGTACCGTCAAACACAAACCAGTTGAGGCCCACCCCTCCATTCAATACCGTAGTTAAAGCGTCTTCCCGATTAATGGTGGTACCATCCACGAAATTAAGCTGGGTGTTTTCCCGGCTTCGGCGATACTGCCCATCCGCTGATAATTCCGGCAAAAAGCCCGCATTGCCAATGGTGTTGTCTATGGCATTTAACTCCAGTTCTTTTTTTGCCAGGCGGATGCGGTAGTTGTTTTCCAGGCCAGCCTGTATGGCCTCGGGTAAGGTCAACACTTCCTGACCTACCGTGACTCTGAGATTAAGGCTAATGAAAAGCAGCAGGAAGAGGTAATTTCTATTCGTCCACATTGCTGACCTCCTTATCTTTAGATGAAATATATGAGTAAATAGCGGGAATAATGTAAAGGGTGAGGATGGTAGAAAAGATCAATCCTCCGATCACCGCTATTCCCATGGAAACCCGGCTTTCGGATCCCGCTCCCAGGGCCAGGGCTATGGGCAGGGTACCCAGAATAGTGGAAAATGAAGTCATTAATATGGGCCTAAAACGTGCCTCGGAAGCATCTACAATGGCCTCCTTTTTCTTCAACCCATCCGCTTTGCGCTGATTGGCAAATTCTACGATCAAAATCCCATTTTTAGTAACCAGGCCAATGAGCATTATGATACCGATCTGACTGAATATATTTAAAGTTTCCCCAAAAATAAAAAGGGAAAGTACCGCTCCCGCTATGGCCAAGGGCACAGTAAACATGATGATCAATGGATCCTTAAAACTTTCAAACTGCGCAGACAATACCAGATAGATCAGTCCCAGGGCGAGAAAGAAGGCAAAGGCTACAGAAGAAGAACTTTCGGCAAACTCTTTTGAAGTACCAGCCAGGGAGGTATTGAATGAAGTGGATAGGTTTTGGCTGGCAATCCGCTCCATTTCACGAATACCGCTGCCGAGCGTATTCCCTTCCGACAAACCTGCAGATACGGTGGCTGAAACATAGCGGTTGTACCGGAAAAGCTGGGGTGGGGTGCTTTGCTCTTCCAGACTCACGAGGTTGTCCAGGGCCACCATTTGCTGCTGATCATTGATCGCGGTCAGGTCGGCAGGTTCATTTCGGTTTTCACGCAATAGCTGGCCTATCACCTGGTATTGCTTTCCATCCATGATAAAATAATCAAATCGCTGCCCACTTAATGAAAGTTGCAGTGTCTGCGCAATATCCCGTACGGAAACCCCCATTGATAAAGCCTTTTCGCGATTGATCTGCACTTCCAGTTCCGGTTTGTTGAATTTCAGGTCCAGGTCAACCACGGAAAATGACAAACTGCACCGGCAGTCCTCCGCGGTTATTGCCAATGGTTTGTTCCTGGGAAACAAAATCACGGGCTCCCGGCAGTTCTCCCAGCTTAGCAGTGAGAGCACGGGCAATTTCCTCCTGACTGCGTTCCCGATCTTCAGCTTTGGATAATCGCAGGCGAATGAATCCCGAATTCACCGAAGTTGAGGCACCAAAACCGGGAGAAGTTACGCTGATGATACCATTTTCCTCCGGGATCTCTTCCTGTATCAAAGCCACCAGCTTATCCATGTAGCGTGACATATAATCGTAAGTGGCCCCTTCAGGGGCGGTACTGAATATTCTCAGGTTTCCCCGGTCTTCCAGTGGCGCCAGTTCGGATTGCAATCCGCGATCGAAAAAATAGATCATAGCGAATGCGACGGCTATAAAGGCGAAAGCAGCCCATCGGATCTGCATGAACCACTGCAATGATTTTCTATAAGCGGTACTGAATTGCTTGAAATATTCTTCTGTACGGGTATAAAATTTTGTTCTTTTTTTCTGTTTTTTAAGTAGGGAAGCTGCCAGCATGGGGGTAAGGGTAAGGGCCACAAAAGAGGAGATGATAACTGCCCCGGCGATCACTACTCCAAATTCCCTGAAAAGGCGACCTGTAACGCCCTGTAAGAATATAACCGGCAGAAATACAGAGACCAGGGCGAGGGTGGTGGCAATTACGGCGAAGAAGATCTCAGCCGCCCCTTCCGTGGCTGCTTCCCTGGAAGGCATACCTGATTCAATTTTAGTGTAGATATTTTCCAGTACCACGATGGCATCATCAACCACCAGCCCGATAGCCAGGACGATGCCCAGTAAAGTAAGTACGTTAATGGAAAAACCAGAGATGTACATCACAAAGAATGCACCGATGAGGGCAATGGGAATCACCACCACCGGGATTACGGTAGACCGCCAATCCCGCAGAAAAACAAAGATCACCAGGATCACCATGCCGAAGGCGATGTAAATGGTCTGTTTGACTTCTGTGATGGAATCCCGTATGTATTCCGTAGTGTCAAAGCCTATACCTGTTTGAATATCCTCAGGCAGGTCTTTTTTTATTTGCTCCAGGCGGCGGTAAAACTCATCGGCTATTTCTATGTGATTGGAATTGGGCTGCGGGACAATAGCGTTGCCCACCATGGGAATGCCGTCGCGCTTTAAACTGGTGCGTTCATTTTCGGGGCCCAGGGCGGCATAACCGATATCTTTCAATTGCACCAGCCGGTCTTCACTTTCTTTGATCACCAGCTTATTGAATTCTTCAGGAGTGCTAAGCCGACCCACCGTGCGAACACTTAATTCTACGTTGGTTCCTTCTATCCTGCCGGTGGGGAGTTCAATATTCTGAGACAATAAAGCTTCTCGCACATCCATGGGGGTGATCTTCAGTGCCGCCATTAGGGCCGGATCGAGCCAGAGACGCATGGCATACCGCTTTTCTCCCCAGATGCGGATCTCACTTACCCCGGGAATGGTTTGCAGACGTTCCTTAAAGTCCCGTTCAGCTATTTCAGTGAGTTCCAGCAAGGAACGCTCATCAGACTGGATGTTGAGGAAAATGATGGGACTGGCATCTGCATCCGCTTTGGACACGATAGGCGGGTCGGCATCCTGCGGTAATTCACCCACTGCCTGTGATACTTTATCCCGTACGTCATTAGCAGCATTGTCCAGGTTGGAGTTGAGGTCAAATTCCACGGTGATGGTGCTTCGGCCGTCACGACTGACAGATGATAGAGTTGTAATACCGGCAATTCCGTTGATGGATTCTTCAAGGGGTTCCGTGATCTGTGTTTCGATCACATCTGCATTGGCCCCAACATAATTCGTGGAAACTGTGATAATGGGAGGGTCGACGCTGGGATACTCCCTTACCCCTAAAAAGTTAAACCCAATGATACCAAACAGTAAAATAACCAGGCTAAAAACGGTAGCCAGTACCGGTCGGCGAATGCTGATGGAAGATAAACTCATGGCAGATCACCTTGCCTGACGGTGAAACTTCTATCAACGGAAACCCGCACCGGAATACCTTCCCTGATTTGCAGTAATCCCGCGGTAACTACTGTATCTCCCTCCGATAGGCCGGATACTACCTGAATGTAATCAGCCATGCGGATACCGGTAGTGACTTGTGAAGTAACGACCT
>CAZBIF010000001.1:40720-41155 GCA_964492055.1 uncultured Flavobacteriales bacterium | reverse complement strand
AGATAAATTTTTTTCCCATCTACCTCCGGGACTATGGCCTGGTTGGGTACCACTAATTCATCATTAAAAGCTTCCACTTCATATAAGATATTGGCGAATCCGCCGGGGAGGAGCCTTTTGTCTTCGTTGGTAAATACAGCCTTGGCCTTAACTGTCCTGGTGGCAGGATCAATCTGGGGCTCAATCGCAAAAATCTCAGCCCGGTGTTGCGAGGAGCCTGAAGCAGTGGTGAAAGTAATACTGTCACCGGTTTGCAAAGTGTTGAGGTATTTCTCCGGGATGGAAAAATCGATCTTCAACGGAGTCACATCCACTAGGGTGGCAAAACTGCTATTGGCTGCAAGGTAATCTCCCTTGCTGATATTTCGCAAACCGATGGTGCCGGAAAAAGGAGCATAGATCTTTCCTTTATTCAGATCGGCCATCAACTTTTGA
>CAZBIF010000001.1:34841-40710 GCA_964492055.1 uncultured Flavobacteriales bacterium | reverse complement strand
TCGGAATGTGGTTTCCATGCGATCAAGTTCTGCTTTGCTGATGCCCTTTGCTTCGTATAGTTTTTGACTGCGCTGGTAGTTTTGTTCGGCCAGGTCCCTGCTTGCCTGTGCTTCCTGCAATTCGGCACTTACATCGGCATTTTCCAGTTCCAGGAGCAACTCTCCTTTTTCAACCTGGCTGCCTTCCTTGAAATGGATGGCTTTCACTATTCCGCTTTCCTCCGCACTCAATCTGGTGGATTCATTTGCCTGTATGTTACCGGTTGCCTGTATCTTTCTGTTATTATCTGCCGCCCGGGCAATATATACCTCTACCAGGGTAGCCGGGGACTGGGATTGGTCTTTTTGTCCGGTCGGGCTGGTTTCATCACAGCCGGCAAAAAATAAAAACCCTAAAAGGGGAAAAATTCTAAATGATAAGGGAGATTTTAAAGACATGAGTTGTACTAACACTAGTTCAATGTGATTGGTTTCTATAAACAGGTTTCATTTTATTACTTTTTATATTCCGGTATTTTTTAAAAACTGCAAAGTTCGATAAATCAAAGCTTACCGGCTCATATGCAGAAATTATTAACGTTTTAGGATATAAACAGAACTATTTTATCAATTTGTTAGTTTGTAGTACATCACAAGCTGATAAAACTATGAACATGATTACGGAACTACCTTATAACTATACCATAGATGTAAAGAAAATGATGAAGGATTTTATCATTGAGAATGAACAACCTTTCCACTCAAATTCTGCCAACTATGCTAAAAACCTTGAGGTTAAAGCATATGATACTTTTGATTCCATCCTAACTGCCAATCAGATCCTGACGGATATCAGCGGCTTTTTAGAAGAAAATAAATTCGGTAATAAATTGAAAGAATCATTTGTGGCCGTATTCCCTTCTACGGAGATTGCCAATGAGGCAGAATTTGACAGAATGTTCTGGCGTTTGCTGGGGCTGATCAATCATTATGATGAAAGTGAGTGGGAAGGCACCTCAGCACGTTTTTCAGATAAGGTTTTTTTCAGCATGCGTGGGGAGGCATTTGACGTGTCAGCCTTTCATCCTTTTCATAACCTGAGCTCGCTAAATGCACCATTTGCTGCTATTGCCTTTACGCTGAATGAAAATGAAGGCAGCGTGAATAAGAATGACGAAGATGCAGCAAAGTCTTTAAGAGCTGCTGCGATCCGGCAACCATTGAATTAAGAATTCTTCCCGTTTAACTGATTCCCACGCTTTTTCTGAAACTCTTTGGGAGTAAGGCCGAATTCCTTTTTGAATGATTTGGTGAAATAACTTTTACTGCGAATACCCACTTTATCTGCTACTTCCGCAATATTCATATGGTCATCGGTAAGTAATTCCGCTGCTTTTTTTACCCGTTGCTGCTGTACATAACTATTGATGGTCTTATTGAACAAGGTTTTGAATCCACGTTGGAGCTTATTGGGGTTCAGGCCAAATTGTTTCGACAAACTTTTGACCGTATGTGATAGGTTGATATTTTCCTCAATAAATCCTGCAGCCTTGCTTAACTGCTCTAACTCATACTTGCCAAATAAGATATGGTTTCTTGATCCATCCTGGTCTTGCTGGAAAATTTTGATCTGCTCGGCAAGAAACTGATAGGATTTGCCTTCTAAAAACAAGGTATACAGGAAATGGGAATCCTCGCAATTAACAATTTCATTGATGAGGGAAGCAATCTTTAAACTGTAAAAACCATTGTAGTAAAATAACTTTTTCGCTTCAATATCCCGGAATAATTTCTCAGTACGGGAATCCAGATTGGCGATATCGCAATCCAATCGATTGGCAAATTCACTACGTATTACTTCCAGACTAAACAAATTGATTTGCTTTCCTCCTTCAAAATACAATACATGTCCTGAATGTTTCTGACTGGCAACAATGGCATTTTGATGCTTGTCAATGGTGTGCAACTCCTTCTCTTTTTCAAACTTATGCCGGGCCATTCCATCATAGCAAAATAGAAACTTTAAGGGATGTACTTTATTCAGGGTAAAATGAATTTTAACCTCTTTATTGAAAAAACAGCGGTAATGGATAAAACCCAGCCCATCCTTAAAATTAATTCCCTCAATGGTGCCTTTACCATATTGTGAAGGAACGTTGAGATAAAAATTATCGCAACATTGATCGAAAGTGGTTCCCATAGCTTCCGCAAGGTCCCGGATAACATCCCTCAGCGGCAGGGATTTTACATACAGGTTGATCATAAGTGGTTGGTTGTTAAGCAGACTTCGAAAATACAGCATTAAATTATGCATTAGAGCACATTTTAGAAAAAGTGTGAAAAGAAGTAATAAAAATGGGTAATAGGTTATAGCTCTAGAAAATATGTTAAATAATAGGGGATGTACTGAAACAGGTAGAAAATGAACACAAATGCCTGAAAACTAAACCAATTTTCAAATACAACTGTTGGAAGGGAAGAACTAAGAAAAGAAATGATGGAAGCGTTGAAAATAAAGCAACCGACAGTGCAGAATGAGATGAGGGATTTTATCCTGGAACAGGATCATCCTTGTTTGATGGCCCAATCAGTTTTTAAGACAGATAATGTAATCATTAAAGAATATTCCACCTTTGACAGTATATTGACGGCAAATTACCTCATCAGGGACTTGAAGAACTACCTGGAAGGATATGATTTTGAAAGCAAGGATAACCGCACTTTTATCGCTGTTTTTCCGGAGGTAAGTTTTCGGGATGAGGTGGAATTTGAGAATCGTTTGTGGTTATTGCTGCAGTTGATCCACCACTATGATGAAAAAGACTGGGATAAATCAGTGGATGTTGACCCCAAAAGTGAAAATTTCAGTTTCAGTATATTGGGAAATGCTTTTTACCTGGTGGGCATGCATCCCGGAAGTAGCCGGGCAGCCAGGCAATCCCCTTACCCGGCCATTGCCTTTAATTTGCATCTTCAATTTGAGAAGTTAAGGGAAATGGGTGTTTATGAAAGTGTGCGGGATTCCATCCGGCAGCGTGACGAGGCAAAAAATGGATCGATCAATCCCATGTTGCAGGACTTTGGTCATTCCAGTGAAGCCAGGCAATATTCCGGAAGGGCTGTAGGAAAGGAGTGGAAATGTCCATTTTTGCACCAAAAAAAGTAATTAATTTGGAAGAGATCAAACCGCAAAGCGGTACCGCCTTTGAACTAAAGAAAGGGGATCAGTTAAAAGTGATCGATAAACAAGGGGAACAGGTAAGCGACCTGGTTTTTTTTGTAAAGGGAGATACCGGTGAAAAATTCTCTGCCGGGAAAACCATGGATTTTGAGGAAAGTATCCTCATCACAGCGGGAAATCACCTCTGGAGTAACCGGGGCCGAAAACTGATGTACATTATGGAGGATACCAATGGCAGAAATGATCTGTTACTGGCTCCTTGTAGTAAGGAAACCTTTGAGATCATGTATGATCATAAAGGATACCATCCTTCCTGTTTTGAAAATCTGCAGAAGGCCCTGGATAAGTATGGCATAAAAGCCGACGATATTCCCACAGCCTTCAACATTTTTATGAATGTGCAATTTGATGAAAAGGGAAAACTCTCCGTTTTGCCCCCTCTGAGCAAATCAGGAGATTATGTATTGCTCGAAGCTCTGGATGACCTGATTATCGGCATTACTTCCTGTTCAGCGGAAGATAGCAACGGCGGTAGTTTCAAACCGATCCAATTTGAAATAATTCCGGCCGTTCAGGCATAAGGGTAATCTATCAGAGAAAATCGTGTTAACCCTTGTCCTCTTTTTCAATAAACGGTTATTTATTTCAATTAATAAGTTCTTTACTGCGTTTTAATTGAAACGTCTTGGGAGAGATCCCATAATTTTTCTTGAAGATCTTAGTAAAATAACTCTTGCTTTTCAAACCTACCTTTTCTGATATTTCAGCTACTGAATAATTTCCCTTACTAAGTAATTCCGCTGCTTTTTCTACCCGTTTAGACTGTATGTAAGAATTTACACTTTGATTGAGCAGGGTTTTAAAGCCATGTTGTAATTTATTCTGGTTCAGACCGAATTTTTTAGCCAGTTCTTTGAGTTTCAATGATTGATTGATATTCTCCTCTATGTAATTCGTAATTTTCTTTATCTGTTGCAGATCATATTTGCCAAAAAGCAAATGGTTATTATCCTGGTCTTCGAATAATTTTATTTGTTCCAGTAAAAATTGATAGGCTTTGGCTTCCAGGTAAATTTTATAAAGAAACCCTTTCTCTTTTGTTTTATTTATTTTACTGATCAGATTGATGATTTTCAAGCTGTAGTACCCTTGATAATAGAATGTTTTGTTTGCAGTAATGTCCTGAAACATCTCAGCCGTTTCCTCATTTAGGTTGGAAATGTCGCAATCCAGTTTATTGGCAAATTCACTTCGGATCACTTCCAGGCTAAATAGATTTACCTCTGTATCTGCATTAAAATAGATTACATGACCTTTGGTGCCTTTACTTGCAACTATGGCATTTTGCAGGGTATCTATCTGGTGGACCTCCTCTTCATTGGAAAATTGATGACGTAGCTTACCCTTATAGCAAAACAGGAATTTAAGCGGATGCACTTTACTTAGGGTAAAACTGAATTTGGTATCTTCATGGAATTTACACTGGTAATGAATAATGCCAAGACCATCCTTAAAATTAATCGCTTCAATACTGCCTGTTCCCAGTCTATCAGGTATCGAAAGGGAAAAAGTATCGCAACTTTCGTGATAGTCCGTACCCATGGCGTCAGCCAGATCCCTGATGACCTCCCGTAAGGGCAAAGAACTAACTTTCAGTTCATTCATATTTTATTTACATTCAAATAAGGCGTTTGGTTCACAATGTGCAGGAAAATTTACCTCATTCTTTGTAACGGATCACCAGGTAGAGGAGGAAACTATTCAATAATACTGACGCACTATTTGTAAGAATAATTGGAAGGTCATTTTTAAATACCCCATAAACCACCCAGAGTCCCACTCCTGTGATTAAAACCAGTAACATCGGTACGGACAGGTCCTCTACTTCCTTGGTTTTATAGGTTTTGATCAGCTGGGGCAGCATGGAGATCATCGTAAATACGCCGGCCACAATTCCCAGCCAGTCAATTGCTTCCATCGATTACATTTTCAAGTAAGATCTCATCAACTTTCTCTTCGGAGTCAGAATGAATTACTGAAATATCTCCCGTTGTTTCAAAGATAACATACTTTACTTCGGAGAGTTGAAGTACGTTTGCTTCCCTGAGTTTAGCGATCAGATCTGCCTTTTCTACCCGGGCAATGCGGAGATTATCGTACAAGATCTGCTCTCCTTTCATTAACAGTAAAGGGCGGTTGTCTACCCATTTGCGTATCCAGTCAAAGCGTCTGAGAAACCCCAGGCTCAATTGCAACAGATAGACCACAAACAATCCCACCACCCCATCCAGTAGGGAGGTGGATTTAGATAAGACGGTAGTAGCGATCAAAGAACCTACCGCTACGGTCATGGCAAAGTCAAAGCTTGACATTTTGGAAAAGCTGCGCTTGCCGAAGATGCGGGTATAGATTATAACCGCCAGGTACACCCCTGCCGCAGTCAGACTGATGGCCGCGGCCGTAGACCAGCTTGTAGTAAACCAGGCTTTATCCATAATCAGGCATTTTTTGGATTGGGGTTGTTGCCCAGGATGTCCTCGATCTTTTCCATGGTGGATTCATCCAGTTGTTCTACCGCTTCCATGGATTTCAAATTTTCGGTCAACTGGCTTTTTTTTGACGCCCCCAGGATCACCGTACTTACATCCTCATTCTTCAGGCACCAGGCAATGGCCAGTTGCGGCATGCTGATCTCTCGTTTTTTAGCCA
>CAZBIF010000001.1:27593-34831 GCA_964492055.1 uncultured Flavobacteriales bacterium | reverse complement strand
CGTTAGCTTACGCACCTTATCCAGTTTTTCCTCCACCAGATTGGCGTCTTTTAACCAATCCAGTCCATCCATGGAAAGGCGGGTTTCCTCCGGCATGCCGTCGTTGTATTTGCCGGTGAGCACCCCCGACGCCAGGGGAGACCAGATGGTGGTACCCAGCCCCACGGTTTTATATATCTGTTTAAATTCCTTTTCCACTTTATGGCGGTGCAGCATATTGTACTGCGGTTGTTCCATGGTGGGGCCGATGAGGTTGTACTGCCTGGCTACCATATGTGCTTCCATGATCTCCTGCGCACTCCATTCCGAAGTCCCCCAATACAGGATCTTTCCCTGACAGATGAGGTTGTGCATGGTCCATACCGTTTCTTCAATGGGGGTTTCCCTGTCCGGGCGATGGCAGAAAAAGAGGTCCAGGTAGTCCAGTTGCAGGCGTTTGAGCGCTGCTTCACAGGCTTCAGTTAAATGCTTGCGATGCAAGCCCTTTTGGGTAGGCAATTGTCCGCCATCCCCGAAATAGGCTTTGGAAGAAAGGATGTAGCTATCACGTGACCAGTTGCGCTCTTTCAGCAACCTGCCCATCACTTTTTCCGATTCCCCCTTGGCGTAGATCTCGGCATTATCGAAAAAGTTCACCCCATGATCGTAGGCAATATCCATCAGTTCGCCTGCCGTTTTATCGTCAATCTGTTTTCCGAAGGTTAGCCAGGAGCCAAAGGATAAGCGGCTGACTTTTAAACCTGAACGTCCTAAGTTTTTGTAGATCATTTCCATAGCTTAATATTTATATTAATTACCATAAACCTCCAATAATTGTTTTAGCTCTGCCAGGGTATTTGCTTCCTTCGCTTTTTTATCCTGTCGCCATCGCAGCATGCGGGGAAAACGCAAGGCTACCCCACTTTTGTGGCGTTTGGAGGCGGCGATGCCCTCAAAAGCGATCTCAAAGACCAATTCCGGTTTTACACTGCGCACCGGGCCGAAACGCTCTATGGTATTGCGTTTGACAAAATGGTCAATCTGCCGGAACTCTTTATCGGTTAATCCGCTGTAGGCTTTGGTAAATGGAACTAATTCTTCTCCATCCCATACGGCGAAGGTGTAATCGGTATATAAATTCGCTCTCCGACCATGCCCTCGCATGGCATAGATCATCACCGCATCAATGGTCAGGGGGTCTACTTTCCACTTCCACCAGTCCCCTTTTTTACGGCCTACCTTGTAGGTGCTTTGCTTGTGCTTTAGCATCAGGCCCTCGGCAAATTTTTCCCGGGCATCATCCCGTAATGATTGTAAAGGTTTCCAGGAAGAGAAGGAAATGATTTCCGAGAGCAATAGCACCGGGGAATTTGCCCTCTTAACCAATTGTTCCAGTTGAGCTCTTCGCTTTTCCATCGGTTGTTCACGCAGGTCTTTTCCTTCGTATTCCAGTAAATCATAAGCGATCAATACCACCGGTGCTTTTTTCAGGATCTGCTTACTTACTGTCTTCCTGCCAATGCGGGTTTGCAATACATTAAAGCCAAGCGGCTGTTCATTATAAGCAGTAATTTCCCCATCGATCACGGTACCATCGGGTAAGCGTTCAGTAAGCGGGTTAAATTCAGGGAATTTATCGGTCACCAATTCTTCGCCTCTGGACCAGACAAACAATTCCCCTTTCCGCACGATCAATTGCCCGCGTATACCATCCCATTTGTATTCGGCAAACCAATCCTCCGGTTTACCAAGATCATTTAGTTCTTCTTCCAGGGCGTAGGCCAGGTAAAAAGGGTAGGGGCGGGAGATGCGGTCAGCTTCATTTTCTGCTTCCACCAGATCCCGGTAGCTAGTGGTATCAGGGGTCCAGTTGCCCATGAGGCGGTGGGAAAGTACATTTTCATCCAGACCGCTGTGTTTGGCCAGTGCCCGGGTCATTAATTTCTGCGATACTCCCATGCGCCAGCTGCCGGTAAGCAGTTTGTTAAATACCAGGCGTTCGGCCTGGTCCAGTTGATCCCATGCTTTCCATACGCGGGTTTTTCTTTCTTCCTCAGAAAATTCCTTCAGCTCGATCACATAATACATCCAGTCTGCCAGATTTGTTGGTTTGTACTGTCCGTTTGGGGCGGCGGTGGCTCAGCAAAGCGATGGTCCAGAGTTTATCCGCATCGCTCGCCTGCTCGAAATAGCGGTAGAGTGCATCTACCTTTTTCAGGGTTTTGGTGGTTTGGTCGAGTTCGGTAAACAGGCGGACGAAATCTTGCATGCCTTAACATAACAAGGCAGCAAGTTTTGGGTTTGCCCCCCCGCTTATTGCTTGATAAACTTATAAGTTTGGGATTGATCCTGCCCGATCAGCCGGAGGAAATAGACCCCCGCCTTTAGATCAGCGATATGAATCTTCTCCTCGGCTAAACGCTCCTCCTGAATAAGCTGGGAATTGATATCGAGAATAGTGTAGTAATTATAAGATTGTAAAATCGACTTTTCAAAATAAAGATACTGCCTGGCTGGGTTGGGGTAAAGGGTAAATTCTTTGACAGCACTGTAGTTATCAACATTTACAAATAATCCCACTGGATTACCCCAACTGGTATTGCCCCTTCTAGAGTAAACTACTTTATAAAGATCAAATAAATAACCATTCCCATTATATCCCCAGGAGTAGGTATCCGTACTGGAACCAATGATATCATTTTTTATAGTTCCGGCAAGATGTGAAGGAGATATAGTATCATAAGAGAATGTAGAAGAGTTTAACCACAACCCATAATTTAAGGAACTGCGAACTAATGAATCTTGCCCCGTTGTTGAACTAATACCAAACCAGTATAAATCCTGATATTGCCAGTTTCCAAAAAATCCCCTTATAGAATCTTCAATGATGGCAGAATATTTTATATTAAATAGTTCATTGGTATCGTACCGTAAAGTGTAATTGTACTGTTTTGTATACCTGGATGATTGAATTCTTTCTTCAATTACACTTACAGTTAATATTCTTTCTACTCCAATTACTGTATCGCTTTGAAAGAGATGTTTTAGATATCCATATCCCAAATTATCTGACCAAATAGTGTGGAATTCATCTCCCTTTTGCCATTTATATCTATCCTGATTTTGGAAATTGGATGGACCTTTCCAATCATACTTTGTAAAATAGTGTAATGCATAATTATCGGTAAAATCAATGGTTCTTAGAAATCCATGATTTTTGGAAAGATAAATTTCAGCGCTATCAAAATGATGATTTACGTTCGTATTGTTAGCAGTTTTTACAGACAATGATAACTTTACAATTGAATCCAGGCCCACGGTAGGAATCACTTTGGAATAAAGACTATCTACCCTGGCCCAGATTAAATAATTGCTATTTGAACCTATCAAATAATTCGTGTTTTTATTATATTGTGTGGGGAAAATCAAGTTAAATCCATTTGGATCCAGAGTAGAGAAAGAGGTTGCAACTACACCTATGTAAGCAGAATCACCAAAAATATTACCTTCAATAATTTGCATACTCTCATTTGTGCTACTATAATAGTTTAATACAGAATATCCTTTTTTAAAGATCAGTACATTAAAGTTGTTTTTATTGAAGCTGCTGTCAACTATCACACTATGAATTGGGCGCAAGTACCTATTGCATACTTGTACGGAATCTTCACTTAAATAATGTACAGCCGAATCGTGGGAATTAAAGGGTCTCCAGTTCTGTGCTAAAAGAATAGAACCAGGAAGAAAAAAGGTTAGGGCAATAAGTAGTAGCTTTTTCATATTGTTCAGGATTTATATATAAAGGTAAATAAAAATGGAATGGTATACTATTTATTCTGTTATCTCTTTTTCCACTGCCGTTCCTTCCCCCACTTCCGCCAACTCTCCTTCAAATTCGGTATTTTCTACGGTGGCATCGAAACCTTGTTCATGGAGCCATTGGGTGAAAATGGAAGTGTAGCCGTGGGTAGTGATCACTTTTTCGCAACCGCATTCTTTGATCACAGAATTCAAGCCTTCCCAGTCGCAATGGTCGGAAAGCACAAAGCCCCGGTCCACGGATCGGCGACGGCGGGGGCCACGGAGTGCCATCCAGCCCGAGGCGATGCCCACCTCAAACGGCAGAAATTTTTTTTGCCAGGAAGTACCCAGGGCAGAAGGGGGAGCGATCACCAAAGCCCCTTTAAAGGCTTCCTTTTTCAGTTCCCGATTTACGTAGGTAGTCGGTTTTAATTCCACTCCCATTCCACGGATCACCTCATTGGTATTTTCAATGGCACCGTGAGTGAACACCTTACCAATAGTATGGTCTACCCCCTGAATCAGGCGTTGGGCCTTGCCCAGGGAATAGCCTGTGAGGATGGTAGCTTTCCCTTCTTCGGCATTCTTTTTCCACCAGGCGTTGATCTCACCAAAAATTTCCGCCTGGGGTTTCCATTTGAATACCGGCAAGCCAAAGGTGCATTCGGTGATAAAAACATCGCATTTTACCACCTCAAAAGGTTGGGTAAAGCCGTCATTTTCTACTTTGTAATCACCACTCACTACCCATATTTCACCTTTGTATTCTACCCGCAATTGGGCTGAGCCAATAATGTGACCCGCGGGGTGTAAGGAAAAGTGTACCCCGTTGATGGTAAAACGTTCCCCGAATTCCTTTCCTTCTATGTTGATATCTGCTCCCAGCCGGTGTTGCATAATAGGCACCGACAGATGATGAGCCAGGTAGTGCTTCATTCCCCAGCGGGAATGGTCGGCATGGGCATGGGTGATGATGGCGTAATCCACCGGTTTCCAGGGATCAATGTATACCTTGGCCTTGGCACAATATATGCCTTTCTCGGTGAATTCCAGCAGGGGCATGCTACATTAAACAGGGTGAGGATAAGATGGTTTGCAGCATCGGGTTCTTCGGCTCCCTGTCCGTCCGGCTGGCGGGCGTTCAGCAGGCGGGATCGAACTGACCAAAATCCACATAATTTTGTGTCATTTTTTTTGGCTGGTTACATAGCTCTTTTTGTCAATGCTTCGACCAGTCTGGCCGCCGGGGCGCCCCGTCGCTCAGCATGACAAAATCAATAGCTTTTTTACCCTTATTAAAAAGGAACAGGTGCAATCTGACCTACTCTTTTTGTCAGGCTGAGCTTGTGAACGAATGTGAACAATGGTCGAAGCCCAAAAAAGAGGTATTCCTATTCCTTTACCACCTTCTTACTAAATCCCCCATTCTCTCCTTTCCCTTGCAATAAATACAGCCCCGCCGGGCCACTTAGATGAAGGGTTTCTTCGCTGCTGTAAATATTATGTTCCTTTTGCAATTGCCCTTTGGTATTATATACGCTTACATGCAAGGGATACTCCGGGCTGTTAAATTGCACCAGGCCGCTGGTAGGATTGGGATAGATACTAATGCGCTCACTTGGCGGGGCCGAAGCGACCTCCTTCATTCCCACCAGGCAATTGCTGATGATACAACCGTTGCTGTCTACCCGTATAGCCCAAACATCCCTTTTAGAAGTAGCTGGAGGATTATCCTGTACCTCACCTACAGCCATAAAACCTCCGTCATCTAAAGCTATTACGTCCAGTAAATAATTTTTATTGCGGGATTCGGTAGGGTCATGTTCATAGGTATTTACAAATAAGCTATCCCCGTCTTTGTCGGTATGTATCATAATACCGTAGCCGGTTTCGGTGGAACCATCTCCGCGGATCCTACGGCGATCAGGCTGCTGTCGGGCAATTGTTTTACTACAAATAAGTAATGGTGGTAGCGAATAGGGCCATAGGTTTTGGCCCAGATCAGTTTGCCAGTGGCATCCACCTTAAACAGGGCTGCCCTTCCCCGCGTGTTAGAACCGCTCTGGGAAGTAGTAATGCCACTGCTGAAAACGAAATTACCATCATAAGTTTGAATAGCATACGCAGATTGATCATTGTAGGGGGTATCGTATTCGTACCTCCAGAGTTGCTTGCCTGTCGAATCGGTACGGATCAACATCGGATCAAGGTTGCGACTATTCTGATTGGGGTATTGCAAATTATGTCTTCCAAGCATAAAGCCTCCATCCGAAGTCTGTTGCACAGAACTAAAAAATTCATGGGTATTGTTAAAAATGGAATAGTGTTGTTCCCATTCTATCATACCCAGGGAATCGGTTTTCACCAATAAACCATCGCTTCTGGGACCACCTTTAAATTCACCTGCTACGGCATATCCCCCATCCCGGGTTTGAATAGCATTGCGAAAATTATAATGGTTGATCGTGTCTGATATCACCCTCGACCAGAGGGTATCTCCTTGTCGGTTAAATTTTACCAAGTATCCATAACTTAGGGAGTCAGAAATGTTACCGCCCATAATAAATCCTCCGTCTTTGGTAGCATTGAGCGAATTGCACCAGCCTGTATACAAACTGCGGCTGCTATCCTGAAAATAGGTGGTTTTTATACTATCTCCTTTGCCATTAATTATTAGGGAATTAAATCCAAGTTTATTAAGATGTGAGTCGTAGTTTGCACCCAGGATAAAGAAAGTATCCCTATTAATTTTTTCAATATTAAAACTTCCCAGCAGATCAGGAGTAATGTTGTAATTTTTATTGAATTGCCCGTAGCAGGGGTTACAGGCAATTAATAAAATAACGGATAAAAATCAGTGCATTTTCATGCTGTATGCCCAGGCGTTCAGTTGCGATCAGTGAGCCGTTTTGCCGGATTTTAAGCAGGTATACACCGGCTGGTAATTCCGCCACTTCAATTTGTGCCCGGGGGGTTTGCTGGTTTAAAGTTAAGGTTTTTATGATCTGCCCCTGCATGTTGTAGATGAAAATATCATAAATTCCTTCCCCTTCCATAATGATATGGACCACTTCATTCGCCGGATTGGGGGAAATTCTATAGTGTAGAAACAGAGGTGCGTTATATCGGCAGACAAATTTTTTCTGTCAGAGAAAGACTACTTCTTCCTTTACTTCGGTTCCATGTCCTGTGGGTCATTGAATAGCCGGGCGCTTCGGCTTCCTGCCCGTTCGGCAGGCGGGCGCTCAGCTTGATAATATAAAATAAAAGCTTGTAGCATTGAGTATAGTAGAGAAAAGTTGCTGTTCTTTTTGTCACATTGAGCGAAGTCGAAATGTGAACAAACCCTAAATCTTATTTTTACCCCATGGAAAATAGCAACAACAAATTCGATTCACAGAAAGCCCCGGAGCCGGTAGGGGCCTATCCGCATGCCCGAAAAGTGGGAAATCTCTTAT
>CAZBIF010000001.1:27269-27583 GCA_964492055.1 uncultured Flavobacteriales bacterium | reverse complement strand
GGAAAGGGGTACCAAAAAAATACCCGGAGTCGAATTGGATGAACATGGAAATATCCTTTCCTACGATATCGAAAAGCAATGCCATTCGGTCTTTAAGAATGTGCGCACCATTGTGGAAGAGGCCGGAGCCAACTGGAAGGATGTGGTGGATGTTACTGTGTTTCTCACCAATATGAAGGATGATTTTAAAACCTACAACCGCTTGTACGCGGAATATTTTAAGGAAAATCAACCCTGCCGAACTACCATTGAGATCAAAAGCCTGCCCACCCCCATTGCTATTGAACTGAAGGTGATCGCGACGATTTAAAGAG
>CAZBIF010000001.1:26353-27259 GCA_964492055.1 uncultured Flavobacteriales bacterium | reverse complement strand
AATAACCTGTTCACCTACTTTATACTAAGATTTACTGGCTTAAAACCACCTCAGCACCAGAGATTATCGTAATACATTCTCTTGATTATTCGTAAATTCGCGCTCCATTTTTTAGGCCTTGAGCGTTTAGCATTTCATGAAAAAGTACCCTGAATACAAACAACTTGACCTTCCCGGTATTGCCGGTCAGATCCTTGCCCAATGGAAGGAAAATGACATTTTCAAAAAAAGCATTGCTGAGCGGGAAGGCAAACTCCCATTCGTATTTTATGAAGGCCCACCCTCTGCCAATGGCTTGCCGGGTATACACCACGTAATGGCCCGGGCGATCAAGGATATATTTTGCCGCTTTAAGACCCAGCAAGGCTTTCAGGTAAAGCGCAAAGCAGGATGGGATACCCACGGACTGCCTGTGGAGCTAGGGGTGGAAAATGAACTGGGCATTTCCAAGGAAGATATCGGCAGTACAATTTCGGTTGCGGAATACAACGAGCATTGCCGGAAGGCAGTGATGAAATATACGGATGTATGGAATGAACTTACCCAACAGATGGGCTACTGGGTGGACATGGATGATCCGTACATTACCTATAAAAATAAATACATTGAAACCGTCTGGTGGCTGCTGAAACAATTGTATGATAAAGGTCTGATCTACAAAGGATACACCATACAGCCTTATTCACCTGCTGCCGGTACCGGTTTGAGTTCCCACGAACTAAACCAGCCCGGCACCTATAAAATGGTGAAGGATACCTCGGCAGTAGCTCAGTTCAAGGTGGTGGAAAATGAACAATCCCGCTTCCTTTTCAATGACTTACACGGGGAGCTTTTCTTTATCGCCTGGACCACCACCCCCTGGACCTTGCCCTCCAATACGGCATTAGGAGTTGGGGAAAAGATCGA
>CAZBIF010000001.1:18837-26333 GCA_964492055.1 uncultured Flavobacteriales bacterium | reverse complement strand
CCTTCAACAAATACACCCACGAACCCATTACAGTGATCCTGGCCAAAGCCCTATTGGGGAAATGGTTCAACCCCAAGGCGGAAGGGCTAGCTTTAAGTGATTACAAGCAGGATGGCAAACTCATTCCCTATGAGATCGCCGATGAATTCAAAGGTAGCCAACTGATTGGATTGTGCTATGAGCAACTATTGCCTTACGCCCAGCCGGAAGAAGGAGATGCTTTTAAGGTGCTGGCGGGCGATTTTGTTACCACGGAAGATGGAACCGGCATGGTGCACCTGGCCCCGAGTTACGGAGCAGATGACTTCAGGGTAACCAAAGCCAATGGCATAGGTGCTTTGCACCTTGTGGATAATCAAGGCAGGTTTACCGAAGAAGTGAGCGATTTTGCCGGGGAGTATGTAAAAGAGCAATACCTTAAGGAGGAAGATAAACCGTCCGATTACAAACCGGTGGATGTGCGGATAGCGATCAAGTTGAAAGAAGCAAACCGAGCCTTTGATGTGCAGAAGTACGAACACTCCTATCCGCATTGCTGGCGTACCGATAAGCCCGTCTTGTATTTTCCCCTGGATTCCTGGTTCATCAAGACCACTGCGGTAAAAGACCAACTGATCGCCAATAACGAAAAGATCAACTGGAAACCGGAAAGTACCGGCAAAGGGCGGTTCGGCAACTGGCTGGAGAACCTACAGGATTGGAACCTTTCCCGCTCCCGCTTCTGGGGAATCCCCATTCCCATTTGGACCACCGAAGACAAGGAAGAACAGCTGTGTATAGGATCTGCAGAACAACTGAAGGCGGAATGTGATAAAGCAGTAGCCGCCGGAATGATGAAAACCAATCCCCTGGCGGATTTTGAACCGGGAAACTTTACCGAAGACAATTACCAGACTTTTGATTTTCACCGGCCTTTTGTTGATGAGATTGTATTGGTTTCTCCTTCCGGCAAACCCATGAAAAGGGAAACCGACCTGATTGATGTGTGGTTTGATTCCGGTTCCATGCCTTATGCACAATGGCACTATCCCTTTGAGAATAAGGAGTTGATTGAGGAGGGACGTTTCTTTCCCGCCGATTTCATTGCCGAAGGTGTGGATCAAACCAGAGGGTGGTTCTTTACCCTGCATGCCATCGCAACCATGTGTTTCGATTCCGTTGCCTATAAAAATGTGGTCTCTAATGGGCTGGTGCTGGATAAGAACGGACAGAAAATGTCCAAGCGGCTGGGAAATGCCGTTGACCCGTTTGAAACCCTGGATAAATACGGCCCGGATGCCACCCGCTGGTACATGATCACCAATGCCCAGCCCTGGGATAACCTCAAGTTTGATGAGGAAGGGATCGTTGAGATACAACGCAAATTTTTCGGTACCCTTTATAATACCTATAACTTCTTTGCCCTCTATGCCAATATCGATGAGTTTACCTATGCGGAAGCTGAGGTGGAGTTTGAAAAGCGGCCGGAAATTGACCGCTGGATCTTATCGCGTCTGAACTCACTTAGTGAAGCAGTAATTAAAGCCTACGAGGCTTATGAGCCTACACGGGCCGGACGTATGATCCAGGATTTTACCATAGATGAACTCAGCAACTGGTATGTGCGCTTGTGCCGCCGCCGCTTTTGGAAAGGAGAATATTCGAAAGACAAAATTTCGGCCTATCAGACGTTGTACAGCTGTTTGCTGCAATTGTCCCGGCTGTCTGCTCCCATAGCGCCCTTTTTTGCGGATCAATTGTACCGTGACTTGAATAAATCTACGCAGAAGGAGCCGCATCAATCGGTGCACTTGAGTTTGTTTCCGGAAATACAGAAAAGTTATATCAACGAAGATCTGGAACAGCGGATGGAAATCGCCCGTCAATTGAGCTCCATGGTGCTGGCCATCCGGAAAAAGGAAGGTATCAAAGTTCGGCAGCCCTTACAGAAAATGATGGTGCCGGTCACCAATAAGGAATTTAAACGGCAGCTGCAGGAAGTGGAAAAGCTGATCCTTTCGGAAGTGAATGTAAAGGAATTGGAATACCTTGAAGACCTTTCCCGCTTAACCAAGAAGATCAAACCTGATTTCAAAAAACTGGGCCCCCGCTTTGGTAAACAAATGAAGGATGTAGCTGCTGCGATAAACCAGTTGAATCAGGAGGAGATCGGGCAACTGGAATTGGAAGGGGAAATGGAGATCAGCCTGGATGGGGAGAAGGTGCTGATCAGTGAGGAAGAGGTAGAGATCCATTCCGATGAGATCCCTGGATGGCAGGTAGAGTCGGAGGGGAAGTATACCGTTGCCCTTGACCTTAGCCTGAATGAGCAGTTGAAAAATGAAGGGATCGCCCGGGAGCTAATAAACCGCATCCAAAACCTTCGCAAGGAAAGCGGACTTGAAGTAACCGATAAAATTGCCCTGAAGATAGAACGGCAGTCAGACATTGTCTCTGCGATCAATCACAATAAAGATTATATTTGCTCTGAGACTTTGGCAAGTAGTCTGGAGCTGGTAGAAGAATTAGAAGAAAAACAATTTAAAATTGAAATCGACAACTATATTAAAACCTACTTGTCTTTGGGGTTGTCAAAAAATTAATCAAGATGTCAGAAAAAAAGGAAAGATATAACGATCAGGAATTACAGGAATTCCGTGAGCTGATCAATAAAAAATTAGTGGAAGCCAGAAAAGACCTGGAAGGATTGAAAAATCAGTTGACGCACAAAGATGACCACGGAACCAATGATACTTCTCCTTCTTTCAAAATGATGGAAGACGGTTCAGAAACCCTTTCACGTGAGGAGATGTCCCAGCTGGCCGCCCGGCAGGAAAAATTCATTACGCATCTGGAAAACGCCCTTACCAGGATCAGCAATAAAACCTATGGCATTTGCCGTGTAACCGGCAAACTGATCCCTAAGGAGCGGCTGCGGGCAGTACCTCACGCTACTTTGTCTATTGAAGCCAAAGAGGCTCAGAGCTAAATTGCATTTTTAAATGGATAAGAAGAAGAGTCCATCTTCTTTACTGGTACCGCTATTGGTAGTAGTTGCGGTATTGCTGCTGGATCAGGCAAGCAAGATCTGGGTGAAGACCCACATGCAATTGTCCGACGAAATTCCTGTGTTCGGAGATTGGTTTATTATTCATTTTACGGAGAATAATGGCATGGCCTTCGGGATGGAATTCGCCGGGGAATACGGCAAACTGTTTCTCAGTATATTCAGGATCGTAGCTGTGATTGCCATCGGTGCCTACCTTTATTCCTTGTCGAAGAAAGGCTATTCACGGGGCTTTCTGATCTGCGGAGGGTTGATCTTTGCTGGAGCCTTGGGTAATATAATAGACAGTGCTTTTTACGGTTTGATCTTTAATGAAAGTTATTACCAGGTAGCAACCCTCTTTCCGGAAGAGGGAGGTTATGCCGGCTTTTTGCATGGCAGGGTAGTAGACATGCTTTATTTCCCACTCTATGAAGGATTCCTGCCCCAATGGTTGCCCATTTGGGGAGGGGATTATTTTATTTTTTTCCGTCCGGTATTCAATATTGCTGATTCAGCTATTACAATAGGGGTACTAGCTATTTTGCTATTCCATCGCGATTATTTTAAAGAGGAGGAAGAAAAGGAAACAGAAGTTTCCCCTTCGCTTTAAAACTTAACCCGCGTACCGAAAGACATTCCCATGTAATTAAAGTGCTCCTTAAACAGGGCGCTTTCTTTGGTTATGGAATTAATGCTTCGGCGGTAATAAGGCATGACAATGAAGGAAGTGCGTATGCTGTGGTAATAACTTACTCCTGCTGCGAGGTGTACATTAACCACACCAGTAGTGAGGTAAGGGTTCTCTCCACTTTCCAGATCCAGCACTTCACTTCTCTCCTGCTTTTCGGAAAGTTTATGATCGTTTTTGATCATGTTGCTCACAGCATCTGATTTGCTCATGCGGTACATCTCATTATTCGCAGTAGGTTGAGGACTTAGCGGAACATCTACCATCTCCACTTTTTTAAGGATGTAGCCTTTATAGTTATTTAATACCTGTAATCCAAGGCCGCCCTTAAACTCCCATCCCCACTTGGCATCCCGGTTCTTGTATCCAAAAAGGAAGGGAATTTCCACGAAATCGTATTGATTGGAAAAGCGTTTTTCATTCTGGAAGTATACTTCTTCATAGATCTGGGTGAAGTTCAGTCCGGATTCAAAAAACTTATGATTTTTAAGTTCATACTGTAAAGATGCGCCCAAGGTATAAGCCAGACGGGTATTTTCCATTTCCATGCGTTTTTTCACATAGGAGGAGGATAAATTGAATTCAGGCGTAAAAGATTTTTGAATGCTTTGAGGAGTAAAAGTAAAGACCAGACTGCCCCTTTCCCTGAATGTTTTCTTTTCTACTTTAGGCATGACATAATCCCATTCTTCTTCCGGTAATTTGTGGGATTTTACCAGTATAACCGGGCTAATTCCCGCCAGGGGCAAACTGTTCATATGATAATACCTGACAAAGGAAAAAGGCCTTGCATTTTCCCATTGATCATACTGATCAATAAGGCTGGCTAGTCTTTCATCTTTAATATTAGGTTTTCCAAAACCAATACCGCTTGTGGAGGCCAGCAAATCACTGTGTTCAACTCCAAAATCCGCCTCCTCCGTCATCAGACTCCCTGAACTAGTTATCCCAGGGTTAGTATTATTTTTCCAATTGGATAATTTTGGGAAATTCTTTCGGTTTGTGTATACTATTTCTTCACTACCGGCAATTTTTTGAGGGGACAGGGAAATAGGCTGATAAATGGCTGTTTTCTTCCCGGCCTGATCATTTCCCAGATAAAGACTCAGGCTTATACCTCCTCCGATAAGTAAGAGGATCATGGTGCCAAACATCCTCCAGTATTGTTCAATGCGGTTGGCTACAATATGCCCGAATGACCTTTCCGCATCAATGTTTTGCCAAACCGAATCCGGCGGAGGAGTACCGTAATCCTTAAGTTTAGTGCGAAACACCTGGTCAAACTCATTCCAATGATCAGCCATGGTTGCTAATTTTTAATCTCGTTAGAAGTTTCTGCATAAATTTCCGGGATTTAGCCAACTGAGAGCGGGAGGTGCTTTCCGATATGTGGAGCAATTCCCCGATCTCCTGATGACTGTATCCTTCTATTACGAATAAATTGAATACCAGTTTATATCCCTCCGGTAGTTGTTGAATGGCCTGCAACAATTCCTGTTCACTGAGGTTGCTGATAGCCTTTGATTTAATTACCTTGTCCTGATATTCTTCTATCCCAATATTCTCCTGTTTGAAACTTGCCTTCCGGCAATAATTGAGAGAAGTATTCACCATGATGCGGCGGATCCAACCCTCAAAAGATCCCTGCATTTTAAATGTCCGCAGGTTGTCAAACACTTTTATGAAACCATCCTGAAGCATGTCCTGGGCTTCCATTTCGTGCCTGGCGTAGCGCAGGCAAACGAAATACATTCTGGCCGAAAACATATCATACAAAGTTTTCTGGGCTGATTTATCCTCCCGGATACAAGCTTGTATGAGTTCTTTTTCATTCATAGACAAGTACGGCGATCCCACTCGTTAGACACATAAGCAGTTAGTAACGTTGCCTGCTTATTTTTCTTACCCTAAATGTAGGACTTTATCTGAATGAAAAAGAAAAATAATTAAATCAGCTCTTTTTCCAGTAATTTTTCAGCGATCTGTACTGTATTGGTGGCAGCCCCTTTGCGCAGGTTATCCGCCACAATCCATAAATTAAGGGAGTTGGGAAAGCTTTCATCCCGCCGGATCCGGCCTACGAATACTTCATTTTTATCTTTGGCGTGCAATGGCATAGGATAAAGCAGCTTTTCAGGATCATCCTGCAAGGTAACCCCCGGGGATTCGCTCAGGAGTTGCTTCACCTCCTGAAGTTCAAAATCGTTTTCAAATGTAAGGTTTACTGATTCCGAATGTCCCCCCATTACAGGGATACGCACTGCGGTAGCGGTTACGGCAAGGGCAGGTTCCCCCAGAATTTTACGGCTTTCATTCACCAGCTTCATTTCTTCTTTGGTGTATCCGTTTTCCGTAAAAACATCACATTGGGGAATGCAGTTTTCATGGATCTGGTAAGCGTAGGCTTTTTCACCATCTTTACCTGACTTTTCATTTTCCAGTTGATCTACCGCTTTTTTGCCTGTGCCGGTAATGGATTGGTAAGTAGAAATAACCATCCTTTTAAGCGTGTATTTTTTGTGAAGGGGACTCACCGCCATTAAAAGTTGTATGGTAGAGCAATTTGGGTTAGCTATAATTTTATCCTTTCCGGTAAGCGTATCCCCATTTATTTCCGGAATGATCAGTTTCTTATCAGCTTGCATGCGCCAGGCAGAGGAGTTATCGATCACTATCGTGCCTTGAGCAGCGAATTTTTCCGCAAAATCGAGGGAAGTTTGTCCCCCCGCTGAAAAAAGGGCAATGGTCGGAGCTTGTTCGATGGCTTCCTCCATGGAAACGACCGATACCTCTTCACCTTTGTAAGTTATTTTTTTCCCTACCGATTTACCGGAGGCGACCGGGAGTAAGTCAGTAAGCGGAAAATTTCTCTCTTCCAGCACTTTTAACATCACGGAGCCCACCAGTCCGGTAGCTCCTACAACTGCAACTTTCATTAATGGTAAATTAATATGGGAATTAAGTTTGGGCGGGCAAAAATACTAACTTTACTGGCTAGCCTATGAATTGTTTAAGCAGACATTTCATTCTCATTGGTATTTTATTGATCAGTTTGGCAGGCTTCCCCCAAACCGGTTTTACGGATGATTTTACCGATAGTAATTTTACGGCAAACCCTAGCTGGTCAGGAGATACCCTGTTGTTTATTGTCAATGGCAATAAAGAATTGCAATTGGACGATAATGTGAGCAGTTCTGCTTATTTATCAACCGTTTCGCAGGTGGTGAATAAAGCAATCTGGCAGTTTGATGTGCGCCTGGAGTTTTCTCCTTCAGGCAGCAACTATGCTGAAGTTTACCTGATCTCTTCTGCAAGGGATATCACAGGTTCACTAAATGGTTATTTTGTGAGGATTGGCGGAGAATCAGGCACCGTGGATGATGTGAGCCTGTACCGTAAAGATGGTAATTCCAGCGTTAAAATAATTGATGGACGGGACGGTACTGTGGCCCTGGACCCGGTGGTTGCAACTATTACCGTAAGCCGTGACAGTACGGGTCAATTTGAATTATTTACGGATACCAGTACCACTCTTAATCCCATTTCGGAAGGTACTGCAACCGATTTCACATATAGTCAAAGTCAATTTTTCGGGGTTTACTGCGAATATACTTCTACCCGGGGCGATAAATTTTTCTTTGATAATTTCACTGTCAGTGGCTTTGCCTTTCAGGATACGGTCAAACCTATAATAGTTGGTTCAGAAGTGATCAGCAAAGATTCGGTTTCCATTACCTTCAGTGAAAAGGTAGAAGTTGCAAGTGCCCGTAATCCTGCTAA
>CAZBIF010000001.1:11861-18825 GCA_964492055.1 uncultured Flavobacteriales bacterium | reverse complement strand
CGATCCGGGCATAGGAAATCCAATGACAGCGGTCATTGATCCGCTTGACAGTGCGAAGGTGGTCCTGCAATTGAACAATGCTTTTACCAATGGGGAAACGTATGAGCTGAGGGTAGGAAATATAGCGGACCGTAACAACAATGTGTTGTTGGGGGATACGCTTGATTTATTTTATTTTAAAGTAGTGCCGGCAATGTACCGGGATGTGGTCATCAATGAATTTTTAGCTGATCCCAGTCCCCAGGTGGGTTTGCCCGATCAGGAATTTGTGGAACTCTACAATGCTTCCGATAAGGTATTTGATCTGAATGGATGGATGCTGGAAGATGCCGGCGGATCAGCGATTCTCGGCCCCTTTTACCTGAAGCCAGGGCAGTACGTTATTCTCAGCAGTAACACAACTGCTTATCAAACATTTGGTCAGGTAGTGAGCGTACAGGGGTTTCCCAACCTGAATAACGGAGGGGATGACCTCCTCCTCAAAAACGTTAGTGGAAAGATCGTTGACCAATTGAGCTATACCGCGGATTGGTATAAAGATGCTGCTAAAGACGATGGAGGTTATAGCATAGAGCAGATCAACCCATTTACGGAGTGTACGGGGATTAACAATTTTGCTGCCTCTGGGAATGCGAGTGGAGGAACTCCTGGAATGGAAAATAGTAATTTCGATACGCTGCCTGATGTAACTCCTCCTAAGTTAATTTCGGCCAGTGTAAATAGTTTAGATTCTATTTTATTGCAATTTGACGAACCCCTTGATAGTGCTTCGGTAATTCCAGCTAATTTTTCTATCAGTGGTGGCGTTCCTATTACAAATGCCTTAAATCTATTTCCGGATTATGAGCGAGTCATATTGATCCTTAGCAATTCACTGGATTCGGGAAAGATAAATACCATAACTGTAAATGGAGTTAGGGATTGTTCCGGAAATTCAATTGCAACTGATAATCAAGCGCAAATAGTTGTTCCCGGCATCCCGGCTTTCCGGGAAGTGGTGATCAACGAGATATTTGCGGATCCTAGCCCTTCGGTAGGTTTACCGGATGCAGAATTCATTGAACTTTTTAATGCCTCTCAGAAAATATTTGATCTGGGAGGATGGAAAATAGGTGATGGATCAACAAACGCTGCCTTAAACCCACACATTTTAAGTCCGGGCGAATATATCATCATAAGTCCGGAAGGAACGGAGTCTGCTTTTTCAGTCTTTGGCCTTACTCAGATGCCAGGAAGTTTTCCTTCCATTAACAACACTTCTGAAACCCTGACCTTAACCAACGAAAAGGGAAAAATTATTGACCAGCTGAGTTTCGATGATAGCTGGTACGGAAGTGACTTAAAAAAATCCGGGGGGTATACTTTAGAGCAAATTAATCCATTCAAACCCTGTACCGGGAAAGATAATTTTACAGCTTCTGAAGCTCCTATTGGGGGTACTCCGGGCCAATTGAATTCAGTAAATAATATTTTTCCTGATATGGTGGGCCCCCAACTGATTGAGGTGTTGGTTTTCTCTCATGATTCTATTCTTTTAAGATTTAATGAAGGGTTGGATACCTCCAGTTCTACCTCTGCGAATTATACTTTCTCAGAAATGAATTCAGTTATGAGGATAATTAATATATTGCCTTACAACTCGATTGCTTTAAAATTATCCGTCCCTTTGGATTCCGGTTTAGTACAATCTATCTCAGTTAGTGAATTAAAGGATTGTAGTGGCAATTTGATCAAAACTTCAAATACTGCCACTTTTGCTTTACCCCAAAAAGCAGCAATCAGTGACCTAGTGATCAACGAGATCCTCTTCAACCCCCGCAGTGGGGGTTCCGATTTTGTGGAGTTGTATAATCGTTCAGCAAAAGTACTTACTCTGCAAGACTGGCAACTGGCCAATGCTTCCGGCTACCCTGATAATAAAGAGGTGATCACTACCGAGCCTTACCTGGTTTTTCCGGGGGATTACGTGGGCCTCACAGAGGACGTGGACAATTTAGCAAAGGAATATCCCAATACCATCAGAGAGAACTTTATCGAAGTGGTGGACCTGCCTGGCTATAATGATGATGAGGGCGTGATTTATCTGTTAAACCCCGGCAAGAGGGTCATAGATAAGGTAGCTTATGATGAGGAGATGCATTTTGAACTTTTAAGTGATGTGGAAGGGGTTTCCCTGGAACGCATCGATCCCAACCGGCCGAGTGATGAACGGAGCAATTTCCATTCTGCTGCAGAATCGGTAGGTTTTGCCACACCTGGATATCAAAACTCCCAGTATTTTATCAGCAGGAAATTTAACGGAAAACTTACGGTGGAACCGGAAGTTTTTTCGCCGGATAACGATGGCCATCAGGATGTATTGAACCTCAATTATGAGTTCCATGCACCGGGTTATGTTGGGTCTATTCGAATTTATGACAGGTACGGACGATTGATCAGGGAGCTCGCCAATAATGTACTGCTTCAAAACCGGGGAACTTTTAGCTGGGACGGTATTTCACAAGAGGGCAATAAAGCGAAGGTGGGGGTGTATGTCATCTTTTTTGAAGCTTTTAATCTGGGAGGAGATAAAGAGGTCTATAAAAAAACCGCGGTTCTGGCTTCTTACCTGGATTAAGTAATTTTTTTTTTGTTGTAAATAATAATGTGGTTGAGGGGAAATTTTGCACTACAACAGATTCAGATCAGTGTTTCTAACTTAGCTCAATGCAGGTCGGTAACAAAGATTTCATAAATTGTTTAGTTTTATAAACTAGAAGTTAAACAAAGGATTTAGATTTCCGTTTATACAAAAAAAAGGGAAGTATGATTGCCGGTATTGATTTTGGTGCCAAGTTATCGGGAACAACCGTAGTGGCCCGCTTGTACGAGCACAATAAAGTAGATTTTCATACCGTATCGAAAGGAAGGGATGCAGACGAATTTTTAGGCGGTTTTTTCGAAAATAATCCAGATCTCTGGCTCGCCTACATAGATGCTCCTCTTTCGCTTCCTGCGGTATACCAAAACGGCCTGGGGGAAGGGGATTATTTTTTCCGGGAAGCGGACCGGCGTACGGGTGCCATGTCACCCATGTTTTTAGGCGGATTAACCGCCCGCGCCATGCAATTGAGAGTAAGGGCTGAAAAACTGGGGATCAAGCTGGTAGAGACTTATCCGGCCAAACTGGCTGAAGTTTTTAAGCTGGAGGAAAAAGGGTATAAAAAAGGGGAAGGTTCAAAACAGGAAATCGCCATGGAGATCGGCAAGCGGTTGAATTTTAGCTTTGATAAAGCAAATATTGTGAGCTGGCATCATGTAGATGCCTTGCTGGCCCTGGCTTCTGCCAAGCGGTTTGAAATGCAGGCAGCCATGACTTACGGCAATCCCCAGGAGGGGGTGATCATTGTTTAGCCTTCAGGGCCTCCCGAAAATATTTCCAGGGAACGACCAACATACCAAAGCACTCTCCATCCTCTTTTCCCAGATGTTTGTGATGTACTTTATGGGCTTTTCTGATGGCCCGGAAGTAGGCATTGTCGGTGCGTTTGAACCAGTTCAACCGCTGATGGATAAAGACATCGTGCACGGCGAAATAAGCAAAACCATACAGGAAAATACCCAAGCCCATGGATAAGCCGTATTCAAAAATACCTTCGTTCCAGAGCACAAAAAGAGTGGTACTGATGAAAGCGTAAAATAAAAAGAAAGCGTCATTGCGCTCGAACCAGCCTTTTTCAGGTTGGTGGTGGTCTTTATGGAGCATCCAGAGAAAGCCGTGCATTACGTATTTATGCGTAAACCAGGCCATGAATTCCATAAAGAGAAAGGTAGCTAACACCAGCAGGATATGAATAGGTAAATTCACCTCACAAAGATAAGGGAGATCAGCCAAATGTATAGCAATTACGCATGAATCCGCTACTTAAGATTTTTCTGATTTTTATTTCGGGAATTGCAGTTCTGCTTGCAGTATATATCCTATTTGTGCCAAAACCACCGCCGGTAGACCTTAGCAAGGTGGATTTCGGTACCACTACTTCTTCGGAAATGTTCTTTAAAAACCTGCGCGCCTACTACTACGAAAAGGAGGAACGGGAAGATGCCGGTTTCACTTTATACCGAATTAACAGCCGAAACCTAGACAGCACGACTAATAAATTAAATTTTGTCCTGCTTAGCAATTGGCGCATGAGCGAATGTTACATCATGGCGGAAAGTGGGATTGTAAAATTGGAAGAAGAACCATTATATCTATTAGATATTCAGGCGAAAGATACCCTTCACTTAATGGGTAAGGATGCGGAAGCAAACTATCTATTTGCAGCACAATTATATCATTGCTTGATCAATGATCATTCCCTGCAGCTACTGAAGGAAAAAGAAACAATTTCTTTCAAGCAATCAGAATTGACAAGTCTTGAAAAGAGCCTGGCGGATTATTTTAAATTAGTAGGTAGGTGATGCTCAGCGGTATTTAAAATTAATGCGAAGCAGGTCCAATGGGGCTTTGAAATAATAACTGAGTTTTATTTTGGAACCTGCTACATCCTGCCAGCGTCTTAGCGGAACTTCGTAAATGCGCGATTTATAATCCTGCCTCAGTTTTTTCAGTCGAAAAAGCAATTCAACATCAAAAAGCCATTTGGAAAGAAATGGTTTTTTAAAGAGTTCTTTCGCAATCTCACTTTTGATCAGCTTGGCCCCGCACTGGGTATCATATACCGATAGTTGAAGCATATTGCTTACGACGGTGGCAAATATTCTCCCGATATAATGCCGGCTTAATTTGCGGTCGATCTTACTGAAACCCAGTAATTTGATGCGGGACCCCATAATAAAGTAAGGGGCAGGTGTTTTTGCGGTATATTCCATCAACCGGGGAAGCTCCTCCAGGGGGGTGGCCAGGTCGGCATCCAGGTAACCGATATAATCGTACTGCCCTTCCTGCACGGATAAAACCCCCTGCCGGATCGCCTCCGCTTTACCCCCGTTTTTTTTGAGATCAAGCACCTTGAACGCCGGCCCGGTATCAGCTAACTGATTTAAAATGGATATCGTATCGTCAGTGCTACCATCATTAACAAATAGAAAGCTAATGGAATCCCTATGGGAATTTGACGTAATATAACTTTTATAATCGGCAGGATTAATTCGAGAGAATTCGTTATAGCAGGGTATGATAAAGAGTACTGACAAATAATAGGAATTAAGATCACAAATATAGAAAAGGAGACATCTACCTTACTTCAAATCAAGATTTAATACTGTTCTTATTAAATTATTATGTAACATTTGCATTTTTTTTATGAAAACTAACTATAGCTCAACTACACTTCTTAAGGACGCAGGGATTGGATTAGCCCATTTAGCTGTAATGCTAATCACTTTCCTGGTTTTTAGATTTCTTGGCTTTGTCGATACATTTCCCGATGAAATAAATCTAAAAAACTGGGATGCCGGATGGTTGTATTCTATTGTAGAAAGCGGCTATAGTTTTACCGAAAATGATCAATCTAATTTAGCGTTTTTTCCACTCTTTCCTCTTATTTGGAAGTTTCTAAGCTTAACTACAATTCAGGTAAGTATTTTCAACGGAATTGTTTTCATTATAGCAAGTTTGATACTAAAGAATTATCTAAAAATAAGTAATCAACTCTATCTGATCTTATTATCAGTTCCCAGTTTAATATTCTGTTTCTTGCCCTATGCGGAATCATTGTTTTTTCTCGGTGGTGCTATATTGCTCTATGGATTGAAGAAATCTTTCCCCCTCGCTTGCCTGGGAATACTTATGGCAAGTACTACGCGGTCTGTTTCACTCATTTTTATACCTATTATCATCGTGCTTAGTTTAATGAATATACATGACAAGCATAGCTTAAAACATCACGGAATTCGCGCAATCATTTTGATAACAGTATCGGCCTTAGGAACACTGCTTACATTATATTATCAATATCTGGAAACCGGCGTATGGTTTGCCCTCTTTGAGGTTACCAAAAATTGGAACAGGGAATTCAGCATTCCCTCTTTATTTTTTACCACCTGGGATTCAGGAAGATTGATCTGGCTGGATGGAAGTGGCTTTTTAATTGGACTAATATCGTTTTTGATATCCTTAAAATTGTTGTATTTAAAAATAAAAGATAGGGAAAAAGTTTTTCCTCCTGATTTTTTATTTGCTTTAGGATACTTAACCCTTACAGTCTGCACGGTCATCTTTTATACTTTTGAAGATAGTAAGGGGGGTTCTACCTTGCTCAGTTTAAACCGTTACATTTTTGCTACCCCTTTTTTCTGGATATTTCTAGTTTACGTTTTAAGAATGATTCGCCCCTCCTATAAGAACATCTTGTTATTTACCCTCATTTTATTGCTAAACTGGACTTTATTTGATTTCTGGGGAGTAATAAGGAGTATAAATATGTTTCCTAGTACGCATACTTCCACGGTTGTATACTTCCTTATTGTATCCCTCTATTGCATGACTTATTTTCTTTGCTCAAATGAGAAAATTTTAAAAACTATCTGGAGTGGATTATATGTTGTAAATGTGGGATTACAAATGTTCTTGTTTAATACCTTCTTAAAATTAATTTGGGTAGGATGATGACAAAGGGTTTTAGGATAACAATTGATCTAATTGCTAATTCATAAGCGGATTTACGATATAATTTTTGTCATCATAATAGTGACAATGGCCGTTGGATATAATTATCCGGAAGTGCTTTTTAAATATGCCGATGGCATACACCTATGGCGGCAAACGGATTGCCTATCTATGGCTTACAAATTTTATGCGGAAGGCAATTCATTATTTAAGCCCGAGATGCATAATCAATTGAATAACCAGGGCAGGGCTGTAGGGGAATTCCCATTATTCTATTTTCTGGTAGGGTGGCTGTACAGAATATTTGGAAGCAGTCCGGAAGTATATCGCGGCTTTTGGTGGCTTTTGAGTTTGATTGGTTCTTTTTTTCTG
>CAZBIF010000001.1:7403-11777 GCA_964492055.1 uncultured Flavobacteriales bacterium | reverse complement strand
TACAAATTTATTTCAGCCTACTTGAAAGATCACGGCTGGGGAATATTAATTACAGCCTTTACATTTACTTCACCGGTACTTGCGATTTATGGAATTAGCTTTTTACCCGATCCCATTGCCCTTTATTTGATCTTTACCTCCTGGTATTTTTTATACAGGTATTATACAGTCAGAAAAAGATATTTTCTTCTTATTGCACTTCTTTTTATTGTCCTGGCAGCTTGTTTGAAAATTACCAGCATAATCTCGGTTATAGCTTTAATGATCATTTATTACGTTGATCTGATTTTAAAATACAAACGCAGGCAGCCTATTGGGCGGGCCATATTCTTTGAATTACTATCGATTGGGGTAAGTAGTCTTCTTATTTTTAGCTGGTATTGCTATGCTTTTTATTATAATCAAGAAAATAATGCTTCATACTTTTTTTTGAGAGCAGCCCCATATTGGGGTTTAGATTCGCAATCAGCGGTAAAGATTGGTCATTTTATTCAGGGATGGTTAAGGGAGTATTTTTACGAAACGGGAAGGCATATCATTTACATTTCTGCTCTCTTAATTATATTCCCCTGGAACAATAAAAATTTTGATTTCAGAGTCTACTCCTTATATATACTTTCTGTATTTGGTTGTCTGGCTTTCTTTTTACTTTTTTACTCCCAATTGTCCCATCACGATTATTACATCATCAGTATATTGTTTATAATACCTTTAACGTGTGCTCTACTCGTGAAAAAATATAGCCTATTTCTTTACAAGAAAAGCTTTTATAACCGGGTCTTTCAGTTGTTATTTCTTTGTTTATTAATTGCTAGTTTCCTACATGCCCAACGTAGGGTAAATGATCGGTTTGATTATGAAGATTTGTTCTACAATGAAGCATTGTATGAACTCAATGGCAACTTGTCTGATTATGGTATTAATGATAAGAAGTTTTTTTTAATTCCTTACGACCATAGTCCTAATATCATCTTATATTCCCTTGGAGTAGACGGTTGGTCAAGATTGAACAACGTGCATCAAGCGAAAGATATAAGTGAGAAGATTTCGGCAGGAGCAAGCTATATGGTCTTATCAGACAAACATCCTGTGGATACCTCGGCCATATCACAATATATAGGACCTTTGAAGTTGGATTATAAAGGGGTTAAAATTTTTGATTTAGTAGAGCCACCCAGATAATAATTGACCATCTAGCAGCTTACGAACGGCTATAATTGATTTTAGGGAAGTAATCCATATTTAAAAACACAATAAATCGCCCTGAAACCATCCTTCCAGCCAATCTTCTTACCTTCTTCGTAAGTACGTCCGTAATAAGATATCCCTACTTCATAAATCCTGATCTTGGGAATACGGGCTAACCTGGCAGTGATTTCCGGTTCAAAACCAAAGCGCTTTTCTTTGAGATCAAGGCTTTTGGCGATCTTCGCATCCATTAATTTGTAACAGGTTTCCATATCGGTCAGGTTCAGGTTGGTGAACATATTGGAAAGGAAAGTGAGGAATTTATTGCCGATGGAATGCCAGAAAAATAAAATGCGGTGAGGATTTCCTCCCATAAATCGGGATCCGTAAACTACATCTGCATTTCCTTCCATGATAGGTTTTAAAAGCAGATTGTAATCCCTGGGATCATACTCAAGGTCGGCATCCTGAATGATTAGGTAATCGCCTGAGGCCTCGTTGATGGCCCGGTGAATGGCTGCCCCTTTACCTTGGTTAAATTCTAGTTTAAAATAGCGAATAGGTAGATCAGGATTAGCTTCTTTGAATTTTATAATTTCATTCTCTGTATTATCCTTACTGCAATCATTAACAATAATTACTTCCTTCTCTATTCCTGTTAGTAATTCGGTTTTTTTAACTCGCGCAAGAATTTCCTGAATGGTTTTATCTTCATTATAGGCAGGTATAAGAATGGAAAGCTTCATATTACCATTTGCGTTCGTATATCTCCACCTGAAAATTATCTATATAAATAGGGTTTGCCCCTGTAACATATATATAAACTTTGATTACATCATTCTTCACAGATAATGGATAAGGAGTCAGATATTTTACTTCAAAATGATTCCATTCCCCGATGTTGAAGGTGTCGGATTTAATATAATAATCCCTTCTTTTTTCAATATATTGACCCTCGTTATGATCTAATTCAATAACCAATTGGGCAGGGCTTTCATTCAGGGTAAATTCACTTAAATAATCAAATGTAACGTGTAGCCAGGCATGTTCCTTATCTGTTAATTTATAGAAAGGAAAACGAAAGGTTGGACCATATACCCAGTCAGGATGGATAATACATGCGTGGGGGGGACTCTTGGCATGTTTATCAGTTATCATGAAATCGGGAACCTGAATTGTATTAACCTCTTCAAAATTGAGAAACCCTGCGGTTCTATGATTATAGTCTTCCGGATTAGATAAAGAATCAGTAGCCTCAAATTTCCTTACAATTTCTGCATACTTCCTGTCTTCTTCGCTTACCTTGGTTTTCAAGAATACCCTCCAATAGTACTCTTTGGTCATAGCATAGCCGTCCAAGATCCAATTGTTAAATTGCCAGGTTTGGAAAAGATTCAGAAAAATGAAAAAAGTGACAAGTAGGCTAAATAGGTATTTCCACACGGGGGTTTTAAAAGTAGCCCGTGCAAAATAGCCGAAAGGTATAGCCAGAATAGCATATGAATCCACAAAATACCGTGAACCGAAACTCCCTCCCTGCCACCAGGTCCCCCAGCTTGAAATCACATATACATTTACAATAAAAAAAGTGATTACGGCAATAGCAATTTGCTTGTTTTGCTTCCACAGGGCAAAAAGTCCTAAAATGCAAAAAGTGATCATGGGGGTATAAAGCAACCATCCTTTTTTATAACTGAAAAAGACCTTTTGAAAGTGAGGGTCAAACCAATCAAATCCCGGGGTTACCTGATAGGTATTGAAAATGTATTCACCGGTAATGAATTTCCAGTATATAATTTGTATTAAAGGGGCAATTGAAAAGCCGATGAGCCCTATGATCAGGAACCTGTAATTGGCAATCAAATAATTTAACTTTTGAAGCAATGTGTCTTTATTATATACTCCCCAGAGAACAGGTATGAATAACACAAAAATCCCACTACCTCTTGCCAGGATGCAAAGGCCGATAATGAATCCCAATAAAAATGAATTTTTACTGTTAGCTTTTTTATGCCATAAGTGAGTAAGATAGAGGATGGCCGAAAAACCCGCAAACATCATGGCATGCGGACCTACTTCATAAACTATGGATTCATGAAATAAGGAGGTACCAAGGATCATGGCAAGTAAGATAAAACTTACCAGGCGATCGCTAAAAAGGGTCAGCAGGAATTTTCGGAAAACGAATATTCCTCCTGCAATATAGAGCATTACCCCGTTGGAAATTGAAAACTGATAAGGATAGGAAAACCCATCTGCAGGATAACTGCTTAATAAGGCCCATAAGTGACCAATCAGAAAAAAAGGCAAGTATAAAATAGCAAATCCCAAGGTATACATGGGAGACCAGTTGCCATTGGGCAGGGGATAAGCCTGGTAAAAGGTACCGGAAGGGTTGTAGGTGTCAAAAATATACTTGATGATGCTTTGATCAGAGATTCCAGGATCGCCATATATGAAGGTAAAGGGCAAATAGAGGTAGTATGCTAAAATATCCCAGCCCAATACATTTTTATAGTCCATATAATTATACTTACGCATGATCAGATGAATAATTATAATTAATACAACTATGAGAATAGATATTACCTTAGAGGTAAAAAGACGCTTATACATAGGATAGTTAATAGCTTATTAGAGGCGCATCTCCGGAATATCCCCATCCACTACCAATTTACCTGCGGTAGCTTGCTTTATCTCTTCTACGCTCACACCGGGCGCCCGTTCTTTCAGGTGAAATGCTCCATCTTTCACTTCCAGCACCGCCAGGTTGGTAACTACCTTGGTCACACAGTTCACCCCGGTTAAAGGCAGGGTACATTTTTCCAGGAGTTTTGACTCTCCGGCGCGGTTGGTATGCATCATGGCTACAATGATGTTTTTCGCCGAAGCCACCAGGTCCATGGCCCCGCCCATACCTTTAACCATCTTACCCGGTATTTTCCAATTGGCGATATCTCCTTCCTGGTCCACTTCCATAGCACCAAGTACCGTCAGTTGCACTTTTCCTCCCCGTATCATGGCAAAGCTGTCCGAAGAATTAAAAAAGGCCGATCCCGGTCTGGTCGTAATGGTCTGCTTCCCGGCATTGATCAGATCGGCATCTACTTCGGCTTCGGTAGGAAATGGTCCCATGCCCAATAAGCCGTTTTCAGATTGCAGGGTAACATCAATACCCTCGGGAAT
>CAZBIF010000001.1:6221-7393 GCA_964492055.1 uncultured Flavobacteriales bacterium | reverse complement strand
AAAGTAGGTATACCAATCCCCAGGTTAACGTACCATCCATCTTCCAGCTCCTGTGCGATGCGTTTTGCGATTCCGTGTTTGTCTAACATAATTTTAATTTATCAATGTACCAGTGTACCAATGTACCAATTGATTTATACTTAGCGAATAATTGATTTCTTAGATGAACTTAGTATCTTATAAATAATTAATGCAATCTCTTTAAGGTCTTTTTCTAATTGCTCCCGAAATGGATAGGTTGGTGCTGATTTACATAGCGTAAGCCAGTATTTTGTTTCTTCGATTTCCTTAGCTGCTACCTTCACCTTATGAATGAAATCCAGTTTACTCTCACAATTCTGTGCTTCATGAATATTAGCTCCTATGGATGTCGCAGATTTAAAAAGTTGCCTGGCAATTATATACTTCTTTTTACTTTCCAATTCTTCTGTATAGCTAATGATGGCCAGAGAGAACTCAATCGTTTTTTTCAGTATAATATTTTGGGGTTTCGTAGTACTCATTGTTTTGGGTTTTATAATTAATTCATATTCTTATTGTTACATTGCTACATAGCTACATTGTTTCATTGCTACATTGTTCCATTGTTACATTGCTACATTGTTACATTGCTACATTGTTCCATTGTTACATTGTTTCATTGCTACATTGTTCCATTGTTACATTGTTCCATTGGACACCGTCCGCTGCTCAATCCTTTTCTCATAATTCTTCCCTTTAAAGATCCGGTGCACAAATATTCCGGGCGTATGGATCTCGTTGGGGTCAAGTTCTCCCGGTTCTACTAATTCTTCCACCTCTGCGATAGTGATCTTGCCAGCCATAGCCATCACGTTACCCTTGGTGTCCCCTTTCCAGGCTTTCACGATAGAGAAATCACTTACCAGTGCATGTTCCAGAATGTGCATTTTGCCATTGAACTCCCGCTCTTCCTTACCTTCTGCTATCTCCGTTCCGTAGCCGGTGGGGGTGAAAAAGGCAGGAATTCCCGCTCCCCCTGCCCGGCATTTTTCGGCCAGGGTGCCCTGGGGTGTGAGTTCCACTTCCAGTTCCCCACTGAGCATCTGCCGCTCAAATTCATCATTTTCCCCCACATAAGAGGAGATCATTTTTTTGATCTGCTTATTCTGCAGCAACAATCCAAGACCAAAATCATCCACCCCGGCATTGTT
>CAZBIF010000001.1:0-6211 GCA_964492055.1 uncultured Flavobacteriales bacterium | reverse complement strand
CTGGGGATTCGCGGCCAGCTCGGCTATACACTTTTCGGGAATACCGCAAAGTCCAAACCCTCCAAGCATGAGGGTCATGCCACTTTCTATCCCTTGAATAGCTTCTTTTGCATCTTTTACTACCTTATTCATAGCTTTTGTTTATTGAAAACTGGGCTCTGAGGGGCCCTCAAACGTATTTTGTTTTTTGTATTTTTTACAATCCAGCTCGATGGTCAGCGGTTTGTCCGGTGGTTCAAAGCCTTCCGTGGAAATATTAATGGTACTATCAGCATACACTTCATTCATAAAATAGCCGAAAATGGGCAGGCCTGTATTGGCCCCTTGCCCCATGGAAGTGGCCGAGAATCGCACGGAACGGTCTTCGGCCCCCACCCAAACCCCGGTAACCAATTCGGGGGTAATACCGATGAACCAGCCGTCTGAGTTGTTTTGCGTAGTGCCGGTCTTGCCGGCAATGGGCGTTTGTAGATCCCCATAGGGGCGTTCTTTGCTTTTGGCAAACCGCAGGCGGATGCCGGTACCGGGCACATTTTTACCCTTATATTCGTTGTAATTGTAACTGGTTACCCCTTCCAGCAGGTCGAGCATTACATAGGCGGTTTGCTCATTCAGGGCTTCCCGTATTTCAGGCACAAATTCCTTAATGATGTTACCGTCTTTATCCTCTATGCGGGTCAGGAAGATAGGTTCCGTCCACACCCCTTTATTGGCAAAGGTGGAAAATGCCCCTACCATTTCATAGATGGAAACATCTGCTACCCCCAGGGCCAGGGAAGGCACCGGGTCGAGGGGAGAGGTCAATCCCATATTGCGGGCCATCTCGATCACCCGCTCCGGCCCAAATTGCTTCATGATCCAGCTGGTAACTGTATTCATGGAATTGGCCAGGCCATATTTGAGGGTCACATTGTAACCATAATCCGGCTCGCTGTTCTTTGGCGACCAGTCTTCCTGCAGGTTATAGGTTCCTTTTTCAAAAACCACCGGTACATTGGGCACTTCATAACAGGGGGAATAGCCTTCATCCACGGCCACTGCATACACAAAGGGCTTAAAGGTAGAGCCTACCTGTCTTCTTCCTTGTCGAACGTGGTCGTAGGCAAAATGATCGTAGTCTATGCCGCCCACCCAGGCTTTGATGTAACCGGTATGTGGGTCCATGGCCATCAAGCCGGCATGCAAAAAGCTCTTGTAATAGCGGATGGAATCCATGGGTGTCATCACCGTATCAATTTCCCCTTCCCAGCTAAAAACTTTCATTTTTACCGGTCGCTCAAAGGCCGCTCGTATGGAATCCTTGGGCCATACTTTGGTCTGGTGGCCACAATCCTCTGCAAGACATTGTACATATGGTTTTCCATCCACTTCAATCTCTTCCAGAAATCGGCCCCGCCTACCGCAATTGGCACATTGCTGTCCGCTCAGGATGAGGTAGCGTTCACTGCGTTTCATGGCAGCATTCAGGATTTGCTGCACTTCTTCTTCACTTACGCGGTAATCGAAAGGGGCATTTTTCTTTCCTTTCAGGTTTTTCCAGAATTCATCCTGCAATTGGTAGCTTAAATGCTCTTTCACTGCCCATTCAGCATATTTCTGCATATTGTAATTGAGGGTGGTATAAATGCTTAAACCATCTTTGTATATGTCATAGGGTTCCCCGTCTGCTTTGCGCAGTACGTAATTACCATCCGCATCTTTTTCGTTGAATATATCTTTTAATTCCGCACGCAGTATTTCCCGGAAGTATGGCGCAATCCCTTCTTTGTGGTCCACCCGTTCGTAGCGCAGTTCCATGGGCAAGTTGGTCAGGCTGTCGTAGGCGGCATCGGTAATGAAATCGTTGCGTGTCATCTGGTACAGCACCACATTGCGACGGGAACGGGCCCGATCAGGAAAACGTACCGGGTTATACAGGGCCGGGTTTTTCAGCATCCCTACCAAAGTGGCCGCTTCTTCGATCTTCAGATTCGCCGGTTCGGTATTAAAATACACATTGGCTGCTGAACGCACACCAACTGCATTATTGATGAAATCAAAGCGGTTGAAGTACATGGCTATGATCTCCGGTTTGGTATAGCGTCTTTCCAGTTGGGCGGCAATGATCCATTCCTGTAATTTTTGCTTGATAATACCCCAGGTGGAGCTGCTCCTTTCATGGAAGAGCATTTTTGCCAGTTGCTGGGTAATGGTACTGGCACCCCCGCTTTTCCCCATTTTCAGTACGGCCCGTGCTAATCCCCGAACATCTATGCCGGCATGTTCATAATAACGTTCATCTTCGGTGGCTACCAGAGCGTGTACCAGGTCTTTATCCAGCTCATCGTAGTCGGCATTCACGCGGTTCTGATAAAAGTACTTTCCAAGAATTTCACCATCGGCTGTATAGACGGTAGAGGCAAGGTTACTCTTGGGATTTTCCAGTTCTTCAAAGGAGGGCAGGGGATCGAAACCGGCCCAGCTGTTTTTGGCAGCATACATCAGTATCGCAAAGCTGATGAGGGGTATCAGCACCAGCAGCCAGAAAGCTATGATATAAGGTTTATAATTTCTTCGCTCACTCATTTTTCGGAAGTTCCTGTTTTTCAATTTTCACGCCAATATCAGTAACTTGCGGGATCACTTCATCACGCATGGCTTGCTCTACCTCCAGGGTATACTTTCCGGCCTTTGGAAACTGCACCTTTTCCTTGAATTGAAATTCATAATCGTAAATATCGCCAATACTCTTTCCCAGCCACCTTCCCCGGCTGTCGGCAAATACCATCTGGGCGGTGTCCCGGGCTTTCATTTTTTCCGGCCCTTCAAAATACGTAAAAAGATACAAATTCTGATAGGGATAATCGCCCCCATGGCGGATGGTAAGGTAAATATCATAGAAAGCCAGGGTGTCCTCAATTTCAAATTCGAAGTAGGCCTTTTCACTGCGTTCCCATTCGGCATCGGGAATGCGGAGTGTCTCCTGAAAAGTTACGGATGGGTTGCAGGCTGTCCATAGTAGGACCACCGAAAGCAATATGAAGGAGGCGCGGTACAATTAAGATTGTTTTTTTGAAGGATTTGGTTTACGGCGCTTCTTCTTCCGGCGCTTTTTCCGGCGGTGGTCAAAGCGGGTGAGGCTGTCCTGACCGACTACATTGGCATAGTCTGAGCTGGGTACATCTTCTTTAAGTGCCGGGGTAAGTAATTCAGCTACTTTATTTCCTTTCCGGTTCACCTGACTGATCTCTTTTACCCGGTCCAGGGTCAGTTCGATAAACTCATTGGGACTGTCCTGATAGGAATACCACATTTTTCTGCCGAAAATATCCATCTTTTGAAAAAAGGCTTCCCCTTTATCAGTTTTAAGGTTGTATTTCGTATCGGGAAACTCTTTCAGTTCTTCTAAGTAAAGATCCAGTTCGTAATTCAAACAGCATTTGAGCTTACCGCACTGCCCGGCCAGTTTGGCCGGGTTTAGCGAAAGCTGCTGGTAGCGGGCTGCCGAGGTGGAAACCGAGCGGAAATCAGTAAGCCAGGTGGAGCAACACAGTTCGCGCCCACAGGAACCAATCCCACCAAGTCGGCCGGCTTCCTGCCGCATGCCGATTTGTTTCATTTCAATACGTACCTTGAATTTCGCCGCCATCTTTTTGATCAGTTCCCGGAAATCCACCCGTTCTTCGGCAGTGTAATAAAAGGTGGCTTTGGAAAGATCCCCCTGGTACTCTACATCGGAAATTTTCATTTGCAGGCCCAGTTGCAGGGCCAGGGTGCGGCTCTGGAACATCACTTCTGCTTCCCGGGCGCGGCCTTTCTGCCAGTCGTCTATGTCCTTCTGCGTAGCTTTTCGTACAACTTCACCCAGTTCCGCCTGCTTCGGATAGATCTTGTGTTTGTTCATCTGCAGGCGCACCAGTTCACCCGTAAGGCTTACTATGCCCACATCGTAGCCTTGTTTTACATCTACGGTTACAATATCTCCTTCCTGTAGGGGCAATTGATGCGTATTCAGGTAAAACTCCTTGCGTGAATTTTTGAAGCGCACCTCTACGATGTTGAAAGCCTGCTCCCCGGCAGGGAGGTCTATATGGGAAAGCCAGTTGTACACCGTCAACTTATCGCAGCCGGAATTTCCGCAATTTCCGTTACTCCGACAACCCTTTGGTATTCCTCCTTCTTTATTGGTGCAAGTGGCACAGCCCATCTGGTTCGATTACTTTAGTTAAAAAAATGCCCGGAAATCAGGTAAATTTAATTAACAAAACTACGTTTTTTGACCCGCAACAAATTAGCAAACTTCATGGATACATCCATAAAAAGTATCTTGCTATAGGCATTGCGGCTGATCTGATAATGGGCATCATTTAGCAACTGATCGATCTGTATGATATTCTCCGCCCGGATGAAAGGGCCGAATTTCTGCAGGAAGCGGTGCACTTCCTCACCGAAGAGGTTCGTATGATCCGGCTGGTAATTGTGGAGCAAAGCCTGCCGCATCAACAGCAGGGAATACTCCAGAAAACGCTTTTGTTTTTCCCGTTTGCAGGAGGAAATATCAGTTACCCATTGGTAGATCTTTTCAATATTCACCTCATAAGCCGCCCGCATCCAATGGGTAAACAAGCGGAAAAACTCCTCGTATTCCTCGCTGCGGTTTACCGCCTGCCGGGCTTCCAGCCAGTCGCCGTTAACCTGTCCGGCGATCAGGACAGCCTGCTCTGCCGAAAGATCATACTGTTGTTGCAGGGCGGTAGTGATTACTTCTCCCCGCAAGGCCGGGAATTGCAGGCGCTGGGTGCGGGAAAGAATGGTCGTCAGCAGTTTTTCCGGATCGGAGCTCAATAGCAGTAAAACAGTATTATCAGTAGGTTCTTCAATCCATTTCAACAGCTTATTGGCGGCCATGGCATTCATTAAGTGGGCTTCCCACATGATCAGCACCTTGTTTTTGGCTTCAAAAGGTTTCAGGGAAAGGCGTTTGACAATTTGTTCACTTTCATACACATTGATATGGGTTTGCTTGTTGTCTACCTGTATGGTTTGCTGCCACTCCTCCAGGGAAAAGTAGGGATCTTCCACTACCTGCCTGCGCCATTCGTCTATGAAATCAAGGCTGTTCACTTTTCCTTTTTTACTATCCGTGGTATTGAAGGGATAAGAAAAATGCACATCCGGATGGGCTAATTTCTGATTCTTTACACAGGCTTTGCACTGGCCACAGGCATCCGTTTGCCCGGGGGCTTCACACAAAAGGTACTGCGCATAGGCCAGGGCCATGGGCAGGGTACCGTAGCCGATCTTTCCCGCAAATAACTGGGCATGAGCTACCCGCTTACTGCGGATGATGCGAATGAGGTCCTGTTTGAGCTTTTCCTGCCCGATCACTGATGAAAATAGCATGCTTCAAAAGTAGAGGGAATTTGGGAAAAGCTCACTTTTGAACTGCACATTTGGAGTAAATTTGCCCTCCTAAATTTTTTTCATGGCACAGATAGACAATTTTGATTTTAAAGGAAAGAAAGTACTTATCCGGGTGGATTTTAATGTACCGCTCAATGATAAAGGGGAAGTAAGCGATGCTGGCAGGATCAAAGCCGCAGTACCTACCATCAAAAAAATCACCGGAGTGGGAGGAAAGGTGATCTTAATGTCCCACCTGGGACGGCCAAAAGGGGAGAAAGAGGATAAATTCAGCCTTTCGCAAATCGTTTCGGCCATTGAAAAAGAACTGGGGCTGGAGGTAGACTTCGTAGATGATTGTATAGGCAAAGAAGTGGCCGCTAAAGTAGATGATATGGAGAAGGGGGAAGTACTCTTGCTGGAAAATCTACGCTTTTACCCTGAAGAAACCTCCGGGGATAAAGCATTTGCCAAAGCGCTGGCTGAACTTGGCGAGGTGTATGTCAATGACGCCTTTGGAACCGCTCACCGGGCACATGCTTCCACTGCGGTGATCGCTGAATTTTTCCAAGACGATAATAAAATGTTTGGCTACCTGATCGAGCAGGAACTGGAGGCCGTAAGTAAATTACTGGAGAAGCCAAAGAAACCTTTTACTGCCATTATGGGGGGAGCTAAAATTTCCGATAAGATCCTATTAATCGAAGAGGTGCTGGACAAGGTGGATCATTTGATCATCGGCGGCGGCACCTTGACCGGGTAGACCAAAACCTTGTTGTTGAGCAGACGTGGTCGCCACCGAACCGGTGGCGGGCGCCCTGCGCCACCC